>NZ_JBHJTF010000007.1:0-129985 GCF_042267565.1 Lysinibacillus sp. NPDC056232
GAGAAAGACTGCATGAAGGGTTGCGCCTTCGTGTGAACAAGAAAAATATATACAAATATAAAAATGTTAACAACCTCTCTAAATAGGGTAATGTGATTTTATCATAGTGAAAGAGAGGCGGTACGCATGGAATGAATGTCCATTGGGAAATTTGCTAAACGTGTTGGTGTAAATGCTGTAACGCTAAGAAGAATGGAAACAAAGGGCGAGTTTATGCCTGCCCATGTATCTTCTAGTGGTACGGGATATTACTCTGTTGAACAATTAAATATCTGCTCTTGTGGATTAAAGTTGGATAGAGATTTGAACGCAAGCATTAACTTAGCAAATTACTCAATCTAAGGAATTTAACTTCTTTCAGCAAGTGTTTTGGTAGCGAAAGCGAAGCGTCAGCTACAAATGTCTTTTGTACCGAAAGTGCAGCGGCAGGTACAGAAGTCTCCCACCTCTATAGATGGTGAGATGAATGCGGATTAAAGTTACTTTTCAACGGGTGTCCAAACACCTGCTGAAATAGAGGAACTCAGTCTAAGAACGCCACGTCCTGTGGCAACGACTGAGTGACCAACATCACGTTGGCCCAAAGCCTCCGGCGGATGTCACGGAATCGGAAAGGAGTGCTTAGGGGATGTTAGCCTAAAATCATCGCATCCATGCGATAACGGCTAACTGACCTGCATCGGTAAAAACGCCACGTCCTGTGGCATTACCGAAATGACCGACATCGTGTCGGCCCTCGTGCAGGCCTAAGCACAAAGCCGATTTCGGACGCAATTATGCCGAGGCATAATTGATCTGACACTAAACCTTAGATGTGTACGCAACGATACTGCGGAATTTAAGCCTTTGGAGAGTCATGCTAAATGGCAGTAGCTTTTTGCGAAACCAGACTCAGTGAATAAGGAAGACACAAATACGAAAGTCGGAAGATATAAGTTGTGTCACAGTAGAAATGTCTACATTTTTTAAATATGTATATGTTTTTCGTATCGGTGGTAGTATTATTAAACATTTATTAAACAATGGTCATGAGGTAACAGTTTATACACGTACAAAGGAGAAATCGGAGCCGCTGTTGGCGTTAGGTGCAACTTGGGCAAGTACACCAGCTGAAGCATTTAAAAACAAGGAAATTGCCTTTACAATGGTTGGATACCCTGCGGATGTTGAGGAAGTTTATTTTGGAGATCACGGTTTATTTCAAACAGCTGAATCTGGCAATATCGTTATTGATATGACCACTTCTGAGCCAACATTGGCAAAGAAAATTTTCGAGCATGCCCAAAAACTAGGAGTAGAAGCGCTTGATGCACCTGTTTCTGGAGGAGATATTGGTGCTCAAAATGGGACATTATCAATTATGGTTGGAGGTAGCCAAGCTACATTCAATCAAGTTTTATCAGTCATGCAACATTTCGGTGAAAATATTGTTTATCAAGGTGAAGCAGGTGCAGGGCAACATGCTAAAATGTGTAATCAGGTCGTTATTGCTTCCGGAATGATTGGTGTGTGTGAGTCACTGGCTTACGGTTTAAAGGCTGGACTTGATTTACCGACAGTATTGCAATCCATTTCATCTGGTGCAGCAGGCTCTTGGTCGTTAAGTAATTTAGCCCCCCGTATGATCAAAGAAGATTATGCACCTGGCTTTTATATAAAGCATTTTGTAAAGGATATGAAAATAGCGTTAGATGAATCTAAAAAAATGGGGATTACATTACCAGGTCTAACACTTGCTTATGATATGTATGAAAGGCTAATGGAAGAGGGCTATGGTGAAAACGGTACTCAGGCACTTTTAAAGGCATATCAATAAAGTTAACCTACTAGAAAATAGAATTTAAAATTTTATGAAACCCGAAGTATCAATTTTAGATACTTCGGGTTTCATATATATCTTATTCAGTAGAAGACGCTCACCGCTGATAGGTGGGAGATTAATGCGTATGTGATTCCTTTTCAATGGGCGTACATACAAATAGAGGAATGAACCCACGAACCCACGTCCTGTGGCAATTTAGCTGTAACGACAGCTATAAGTACGCCAAGGTGAAATTGATATTGTAGCTCACTACCACACAGAAAATAGTTAACTACGGAAGCATCACTCTTTATCAAAAAGTTTTGCGTCTAAAGAAAAACTAGATGCTCCTGCAAGTGCAAAGTATAAAGCCATTGCAGCTAAAGCTAAATCTAATTCATATCCAGCTAAGCCGTTTTCTCCGATAAAGCCAACGCTAAGCTTCGCTGTAAAAATGGCAACGATCATTGTCACTGTCAATAAAGCCCCGAAAAGTCTTGTGCCTAAGCCTAAAATAATTGCTACACCACCGACTAGTTCTATAATGGCAACAATATAAGCCATGAAGCCTGGAATACCAATGGCATCAAAATAATCAGCTGTGAAGCTGATACCTCCCTGAAACTTTTGGAAACCGTGAGTTGCAAAAATAATGCCAAGCACCACACGTAAAATAGTTGAACCGATATTTTGCATAGTTAAATAAACTCCTTTTGTTTTTAGCTTACATTTCGTAACTTAGTTTATTTTTAAAAACAACTTTTGTCAAGTAACTAAATTTTATTTTTTAAACTGATTTTCGAAAAAATGATATACTCTTATATAAGAACAAAATACTTTGGAGGCAGGAAAATTGGATCGAAAAAAAATTTGTCCACGATTTGAAAAGGCATTAAAAATAGTAAATCATAGCTGGAACACCCTGCTTATTTATCAGTTATTAGAAGGTCCTCAACGATACTCAACAATAAAAAATCAGGTGGGTATTAGCAGTCGTGTGTTAACGGAGAGATTAAAAGAATTAGAGATTGAGAACATTGTGGAGCGCACAGTTATTCCATCAACACCAGTAGTGATTGAATATAAGCTAACAGAAAAAGGACATGCACTTGCACCGGTCCTTAAAGCAATTGAACAATGGTCTTCTATGTGGGTGAATATAGAAGAATAGTACAATGGATATCCAAGCGAGGGGGCTTGGATATTTTTTTATTATGGTCAATGAAACTGAATGTATATTGTAAATAGTGTTAATTTTCTTTAAATAAAAGGTATTTTTTATTACATGGGGGAATTTATTTAATAGTATAGAGAATGGGAGGAGGGTTTTATGAAGCGAAATTCAACAGTAGACGTGCAGCATCGGAGTCAGTTAGCTCTTTATTTATCACTGCCAATTTTGTCGTGGGCATTTTATGATTTTGCGAATACAATATTTTCTTCAAATATTAATACGATATTTTTTCCGTTTTATATGGATGAGGTTTTAGGGACGAATGAGGTAATGCAGCAGGTGGCAAGCACGTTTATTTCTTATGCGAATGCTATTGCTAGCTTTTTCCTCGTTATTTTTTCGCCACTTTTTGGTGTATGGATTGATAATACAGGCTATAAAAAGAGATTTATAGTATGGTTTGCATCTATTTCCATCTTCTTTACCTTTATGATGGGGGTTTTTGCGAATCTACAGACACCAACAAATTATTCAGGTGTGCCACTTAGTTTATTTTTAGTTGTAGCTAGTTTTATCATCGCAAAATTTTTCTTTAATTCCAGTCTAGTATTTTATGATTCCATGATGGGTGATTTAGGGACGAAAGAGGAAATGCCCCTTATTTCTGGCTATGGGGTAGCGATTGGTTATCTGGGTACAATTTTGGGACTACTTGTTTATTTGTACGTAGGAAATAGTGATTTCCATCGAGCATTTATTCCAACTGCCATTTTATATTTATTATTTTCTTTGCCATTATTTTTTATTAATAAAGATACACCGATACCAACGTCTCAACGAAAGCCTATTAAATTTTTAGATGGTTATAAGGAAATTGTTCAAACATTTAAGGATATGAAGCAATATAAAGCTATTTTCACCTTTATGATTGCTTACTTCTTTTTAAACGATGCAATTGCAACAACCATTGCAATGATGGCTGTATATGCAACAACAATCGTAGGCTTTACTTCAGGTCAATTTATCGTGCTTTATTTAGTGTCTACGGTGTCAACTATTATTGGCTCTTTTGCATTTGGTTATATTACAAAAGCAATTGGAGCCAAGCGTGCGATAACCGTGGTGGCGATATTAATGATTGTTGCTTTAACATTTGCTGTCTTTGCGACACAGCAATGGATGTTCTGGCTTGCGGGTAGTATGTTTGGCGTATCGCTAGGATCCATGTGGGTAACATCTAGAACATATATTATTGAATTGTCTCCAGAAGAAAAACGGGGTCAGTTTTTTGGCCTATTTGCATTTTCGGGTAAAGTATCCTCCATTATCGGGCCAGCAGTCTACGGAACGGTTACATTATGGATGAAAGACTACGGAACGCTAGCAAGTCGTGTTGCGTTATCGACATTAATTGTGATGACGATAATTGGCCTATTGGTCCATCTAAAAGTCAATGGCTCAAAAGTTGGAGATGATAGTTGATAAAACATATACGTATGCCATGTATATCAGGCTGAGCACTTTCCTGAGGGTGTCATATAAGCCACTTGGACCAATTGCAAAAGCGAAGCGACAGCACTAACTGTTTTTTTGTATGGAAATCAACCCGCGTTATGGATAGCGAGCCATGTTAATGATAAAATTGGAAAAAGCAAGTAGGAGAAATGTATTGCCTATGATACAATTGAATTATAAATAGAAGTTGGATAGAAAGGAGCGGGGTTGCTTTGGAACATAAAGGTATATTATTAGAAAGTGGCACAAATGAGCTAGAAATTGTTGAATTTGAAGTAGCTAATAATAAATTTGGTATTAACGTTATTAAAGTAAAGGAAATTATTCAACCGATTCCAGTAACATTTATTCCACACGCGCACCCGCATGTAGAAGGGATTATTCAATTACGAGGTGAGGTTTTACCAGTAGTTGATATGCTCCGAGTATTAGGTATTCAAAGTCAAGAGCGTAGTTCTCAGCAAAAATATATTGTAGCTGAGTTTAATAAACAGCGTGTAGTATTCCATGTAGATAATGTAACACAGATTCACCGTATTTCATGGAATCAGATCGAAAAACCTTCTGATATGTATCAGGGAGGAACATCCCAAGTAATTGGGGTTATTAAGCAAAATGAGCAAATGATTTTATTGCTTGATTTCGAAAGAATTATGGTAGACATAAATCCAGACTCTGGTATTAGTGTAGAAGCCGTTAAAAAGCTTGGTAAACGTGAGCGCTCTGAAAAACGAATTTTAATTGCAGAAGATTCACCATTACTACGTAAGCTCTTATTCGATACTATGAAAGAAGCAGGTTATGAGAATGTTGAATTCTTTGAAAACGGCCATGATGCTTATGAATACCTCGAATCTATCGTCAAGAGTGGTAGCGATGTATCCGAGCATATTCAATTAGTTGTGACGGACATTGAAATGCCACAAATGGATGGGCATCATTTAACGCGTAAAATAAAGGAGCATCCAGATCTCCAAAAGCTTCCTGTCATTATTTTCTCAAGCTTAATTACGGATGATCTTCGTCATAAAGGTGACAAAGTAGGTGCAGAGGATCAAATTAGTAAGCCAGAAATTGCGGAGCTTATTTTACGAATCGATCAACTTATCATATAAAAAATTTTTATCAAGGTTTTACAAAAAAAGATAAAGTTGGAAAAGGTAACTTAGACTGAGTTCCTTTATTTCAGCGGATGTTTGGATACCAGCTGAAAAGTAACTTAAATTCGCATTCATCTCAACATCTATAGAGGTGGGAGACTTCTGTACCTGCCGCTGCACTTTCGGTACAAAAGACATTTGTAGCTGACGCTTCGCTTTCGCTACCAAAACATTTGTAACTGCCGTTTCACTTACGTTACATAAAACACTTGTAACTGCCGTTTCACTTACGTTACATAAAACACTTGTAACTGCCGTTTCACTTACGTTACATAAAACACTTGCTGAAAGAAGTTAAAGAAAGTCGGATGCCTCTTTTAGGCTCCGGCTTTTTTGTATAGATCCATGAGGCTAGGAACAAAATAATAATGTTCTTTTTGTTGGGGTGTCTATACAATTTTGATAGGAAGGTAAATATCCTGACACTTCTATCGAAAAAAGGGAGTTCCTGATTGTTTGAGTACCTACACATAATGGCTCAGCTCAATATTTGAGGTAGAACCATTAATACTCTGCATGCATGCGCTAAGGAAGTGATTATTTGAATGAATTAAAAACCGCTATCATCGATATTGGCTCAAACACTGTTCGATTAGTATTGTATCAATACGATAAAGAAGAGGGACTTCGTGAGATTGGCAATATTAAAACGGTTGCCCGTTTACGTACATATTTACAGTCCTCTGGTGAAATGTCTGAAGAAGGTATACAAGTATTAACAGAAACATTATTGACTTTTAAAGCAATACTTGATGATTATGAAGTGACTGATGTTAAAGCTGCTGCAACAGCTGCAATCCGTCAGGCGACCAATAGAGAAAAAATTATGACCTTAATGAAAAAACGGACAGGCATTCAAATAGAGCTTTTATCTGAAGATGAAGAGGCATATTATGGCTTTATTGCTGTAGCTCATTCTATAGGCACGAAGTCCGCTGTAACGATCGATATTGGTGGCGGTAGTACTGAAATAACGCTTTTTGAAAATAAAGAGCTACAGAAATCTCATAGTTTTCCTTTTGGTACAGTTTCTTTAAAGCAACGTTTTGTAAAGGGCGAAATTATGAATGGAAGTGAAAAAAAGGAACTTATTACTTTTGTGAAGGAACAGTTCAAATCACTTTCATGGATTCAGGATATCGGTTTACCGATTATCGCTATTGGTGGTAGTGCTCGAAATATTGCCCAAATCCACCAACAAAAACATGCATATCCACTAGCAAGTGTACATGGCTACGAAATGACGAAAGGAAATTTAGAGGAGCTCAGTGTATTTTTAGGTAATTTAAGCTTTCATGATTTGAAACAGTTAGATGGGCTTTCGGCAGATCGTGCGGATATCATTGTCCCTGCATTAGAGGTTTTCAATGTGTTAATGGAAGTTGTTGGCAGTAAATTGTTCCAGATAACAAAGAAGGGTTTACGAGAAGGGCTCATTATACAGCGTATTTTGCAAACAGATAAAAGTGTGTTCGATAAGTACAATGTGTTTGAGGGAAACGCTAAAAGATTGGCTCGTCAGTATGGTCGTTCCGAAGAAGAAGCGGATTATTTAATGCATTTAACAGATCAATTGTACCGTGAATGTTGCCACTTCGGTTATTTACAACATCATCCAAAAGATTTGCAATTATTGGAGAAAGCGGCGAGGGTGTTTAATATAGGGGAGTATATTGAGTTAAGCTCTGCTAGCCAGCATACCTTTTATTTAATTGCGAACCAATCTATCGATGGGCTAAATCATAAGGAACGTGTAAAATTAGCACTTTTAGCCTCATATAAAAATAAAGATTATTATCAGCGATTTGCTACTCCGTTTACAGAATGGATGAGTCGTGAGGAGTATCGTAAAATACGAGATTTTGGTGCTTTTTTGAAATTTGTCTATGCGTTAAATGTGTCTAAAAGAAGAATTGTCAAGGCCATTAAGATGCAAACTAAAGAGGATTATGTACAGCTTAGCATCTATGTGAAACACAATGCGGCCGCTGAAATATACCAAGCAAACCGACAAAAAAAACATCTAGAACGCGCACTAAAGATACCGATAAAAATAAACTTTGTGGAAGAGGGTTGAACAATTATGACAACTGAAGTTACGAATAATCAGTTAAGTGACAAAGAATCATCAGAAATACAAGGTCGATTACTAGAGGAAATCGCTAAACCGCAATACTATAATAATCGTGAATTAAGCTGGCTCGCCTTTAATGAACGAGTTTTAGAGGAAGCAGAGGATGTCGATAATCCTCTGCTAGAACGATTGAAATTTTTAGCCATATTTAGCTCGAATTTGGATGAATTTTTCATGGTGCGTGTTGCAGGTCTTCAGGATCAAGTACGTGCAGGTTTCCATAAGCCCGAAAATAAGTCAGGCTTAACACCAAAAGAGCAATTAGCGAAAATTGCAGAGCGAACTCAGGCATTAGTGCGCCGACAAACTGAAGTTTACAGACACTTAATATATGATTTATTACCACAACATAATGTACATATTGCAGACATGAAAGACTTAACTAGTACACAGAAAGCATTTGTCAATGAAATGTTTGCAGAAACCATCTTCCCTGTTTTAACACCCGTAGCTGTAGATGCGTATCGTCCTTTCCCAATTTTGCTTGGTAAAACATTAAATTTACTTGTTTTATTAGAGCAAGATGAAGCTGACTTAGAGAATCGTGAAAAGGTAGCCATTGTACAAGTTCCATCTGTCTTAGATCGTTATATTAAAGTACCATCAGCAGACGGAGAGACCGTTATTGTCTTATTAGAAGACGTGATTGTAGCGCATATAGAAAAACTCTTTTATGGTTACAGTGTCAAATCAGCTCAGGCTTTCCGTTTAACACGTAATGCTGATTTAACGATTCATGAAGAAGGTGCAAGAGATTTACTTGTAGAAATCGAAAAAGAGCTGAAAAAACGTAAATGGGGTGTTGGCAGTCGTCTCGAAGTTCGAGAGGGCGAGATGAGCGAGGAAGTTCTTACATATTTACTAGATGAATTTGAAATTGAAGAAACGGATGTTTTTCATATAGATGGACCGCTAGATTTAACATTTATGTTCTCTTTTGTAAAAGGCATATCTGTTGGTCGAGAACATTTAGAATATGAAAGCTTTATTCCACAGCCACCATTAGATTTGCAGTCGGATGAAAATATTTTTGAAAAAGCTCTGCAACAAGATATTTTTTTCCATCACCCATATGAGTCGTTTGTGCCAATTGTAGATTTTATTGCAGAAGCGGCCGTTAATCCGAACGTGTTAGCCATCAAACAAACATTATATCGTGTAAGTGGTAATTCTCCCATTATACAAGCCTTAAAGCTTGCAGCAGAAAATGGTAAACAGGTAACAGTTTTAGTTGAGTTGAAAGCGCGTTTTGATGAAGAAAATAATGTGCTTTGGGCAAAGCAACTTGAGCAAGCCGGCTGCCTTGTTATTTACGGTATGAATAACTTAAAAACACACTCGAAAATAACGCTTGTTGTGAGTCGTCGAAATGGAAAAATTGAACGTTTTGTACATCTAGGCACAGGAAATTATAATGATGCAACTGCAAAAATTTATACAGATATGGGTATCATAACAACAGATAAGGAATTTGGTATTGATGCCACTAACTTCTTTAACTATTTAAGTGGTTATACAGAGAAACCAGCTTTTAATCATTTAGTTGTGGCACCGTTTGATATTCGAGATGAATTTATCCGCTTAATGGATGAGGAAATTGCATGTCATAAGAAGCATGGTAATGGTTTTATTCGAGCTAAAATGAATTCACTAACGGATAAAGACTTAATGATGAAGCTATATGAGGCATCCATTGCAGGTGTGAAAGTAGAGCTGATCATTCGTGGTATTTGTTGCATTAGACCAGGCATCCCTGGAATTAGTGAAAACATAACAGTAACGAGTATTGTTGGTCGCTTCCTTGAGCATTCGCGTATTTATTGGTTCCATCATAATGGGGAAAATAAAGTATACTTGTCTTCTGCAGATATGATGACTCGTAATATGATTAAACGTGTGGAAATTTTATTCCCAGTATATGCAAGTGAAGCAAAAGCTCGTATTATTAACATTATGAATACACAACTTGAGGATACAGCAAAAGCTCGTATTCAAGACTCCAATGGAAAATATCATTACAAAGAATTTGATCGTGGTGAAGATCCAATTAATAGTCAGGAAATTTTCCTAAAGGATGCACTAAAACCTACGCTAGACGAAGAATAAAGCAAACACGCTACTTAGTGAGGGATATCATGAAAAAATATAAAGAGAATGTAGCGCAATTTGCAGACTATCATCAAATCATACAACTTAATCCATTTGATGCTGTCGTATGTTTGAGAAAAGTTGATACAAAAGCGTTTGAAGTCGTTAATTTCAACGAAAAGCTACCGTCATTTATGAAGCTACAAGATGTGAAAGCCACCAACGCAGAACAGTTTTTTACGGAGCAATGCTGGCTGCAATTATCGAATATATTACAACAAGAATTCAATATAGACCAAAAGCTAGAAGTATGTACGGAGCACAAAGTAAAAACATTTGTTGTTCGTGTACAGCACTTAGAAAATTCAGTTGTAGCAGTTATTCTACGTGAGAAGCAGAATGAAGTAGAACCCTATTTGCAATTTGTGGAACAACACGTATGTCCGGTGTTAACAACTGATTTGCAAGGTCGCATTATTCATCAAAACGTTGCTGCCACTTCTCTTTTGTCAAAAGAACAACAAAGCTTGATAGGACAAAATATTTTTTCATTATTAGAGAGTAAGTATATCAACGAATTTAAATTATTATTTGCCAAAACTATTGAGGGCTCAGCATTGGGTATGCCCCAATGCATGTTTGAACACCAATTGTTAAGTAAAGAACCATTTTATTTAAGAACACATCCAACATACTTGAATGGTGAAATTATAGGTGTACATTTATTTGTGAAAGATGCCACTTCATTTATGAATGATCATCAGGCCTTTTATTACCTAGCATTAATGGATGAATTAACGGGTATTTGGAATCGTAAGGCTTTAAAAGAACAGTGGCTTCAGCATTTAAATGATAAAAAGCATAATCAGCAAGCAGCTATTATTTTAATGGATATTGATCGTTTTAAAAAGTTTAATGAATCCCTTGGTGAAAGTAAGGGTGATGAACTTATACGAATGTTTAGTCAAAGACTTCATGAGCTCTGTTACTCCAAATGCTCGCTTTATCGTTATAATAGCGATGAATTTATTTTTGTTCTAAAAGATGCAACGGTCAACAAAATTGAACAGACGGCTACCGCTATTTTAGATGCATTAAAACAGCCATTCATGATTGATGGGCAGGAATATTTTATTAGCGTGTCAATTGGTATCTCCCTTAGTCCAGCGGATGGCAAAGATTTAGAAACGCTTATACGTAAAGCAGATAAAGCATTATTTTCTGTAAAAGAGCATGGTCGTTCGCACTACCGTTACTATCGTGAGGATACGACAACTATTTTTCAAAATGAGGCACTGATGGAGGCGCATTTACGTCGTGCTATCGAATTTAATGAACTAAGTATTCATTTACAGCCGCAAATGGATTTAATGGATAACAGTATTAATAGCTTTGAGGCATTATTACGATGGAATAACCGGAAATTTGGCTTCGTGTCTCCTGCACAGTTTATACCTATTGCAGAGGCATCAGGCTTAATCATTGAAATCGGTGATTGGATTATTGACGAGGTGTGTCGCTATCAAAAAGAGTGGCAGATGAATGGCTATCGACCAGTACGAATTGCCATCAATATTTCGCCAAAACAATTTAGAAAAGAAAACTTTGCTCGGAAAATTAAAGCGGCCTTGAAAAAATACAATGTGCCGCCTGAATTGTTAGAGGTGGAAATTACCGAAAGCTCCATGACGAATGTCCATGAAACATTTTCAATTCTAACCGAATTGAAGCAGCTAGGTGTTTATGTTTCCGTGGATGATTTTGGAACGGGCTATTCATCTCTAAGCTATTTAAAGCGTTATCCGATAGATATTATAAAAATTGATCAATCGTTTATAGCAGATATTACAAAAGATGATAAAAATGAGGCCATTATTAAGGCCATTATTTCAATGTCCCATAATTTGGGGTTGGAGGTCGTTGCTGAAGGGATCGAGGAACCATCACAGGTTGATTTCCTAAAACGCCACCGATGCCAAAAAGGGCAAGGCTATTTATATAACAAGCCATTACCCGTAGAAACCATTGTTAATAAATATTTTGTTAGCTAAAGCCAACAAACAAAGTAGCACTTCATCATGAATGGGATGAAGTGCTACTTTTTTGTAGAGCTTTGGGAAGGGGAGGATCTAGGTGAACGAATGTACAATTCAAGGTGGCTTAACCCGATCACTACTTCCGGTAACCCGATCAAATAAAGGCTAGGCTGATCACCACTTCCGATTACCCGATCAAATAAAGGCTTGAGCTGATCACTACTTCCGGTTACCCGATCAAATTAAGACATAATCTGATCATATCTCCGAGCTACCTGATCAGTTCTCCCGGTAGCCTGAGCGAATGGAGATACAACCGGATCAGAAAATCGCTTCATCTGAGCTCATGCAGTTTCCATCTATGCAACCCCTTCTAAAAGTTAGCTATTTATTTTCTACTTTCAATCCATCTAACACAATAGTTGTAAATAGCGCCATTTCCGCTGATAAATTGAAGTCTTCATGATGAATTAACCAATCATAGACATTTGCACGCATACAACGCTGAATAATAGCCTGCACTTGAGTAACCTGCAAATCTTGGCGAAATTCTCCAAGTCGAACGCCTTCCTCTAAATAAGTATTGATGATTTGGAATATTTTCCTTTGTGGACTAATTAAATAATGATCTTGTTCCACTTGACTTGTCATCGCAGCGGTATAGACTGTTCGCATTAAATCCTTGCCCACAACATTTGTTAAATACTTCATTTGCTCTTTATAAAGCGTTAGAATTTTTTCGCTTGCTGGTAAGGTAGAGTCAATATTTTTTTCCACAGTACTATAAAAACTATCAAGTTCCTTAAATTTATCTAAAATAACATCGTACTTAGACGGGAAATGGGTGTAAAACGTTCCCTTCGATACATGACATGCTTTCGTAATTTGTTCAACAGACACATGCTCAAATCCATGTTTATTAAATAAATCTAATGATGCTTTGAGTAATTTTTCCCGTGTTTCTAATGCCTTTTTTTGACGGCTCGTTAATGAATTCATATTCTCATATTCCTCCGAATTAAGTATATTAAGATGTTTTTGTGAAAAATTCTGAAAATATAAAAATTTTGATTGACGATATGGAATTAATTTGATTATGATTTAAGTGACCGAAGTCAATGACTATGGTCATTCAGATTTTCTCGTACTAATGTTACGATAAAAGACTGAAGTTGGCTAGGGTGCATTGGATTTTCAAGAAAGAATGATATGTCTGCAGTTTATTTAAGTTTAAAGAAATTGAACAATTTTAAAGGAGGACAATAAATATGACAACGGCACATGAGGTTAAAACATTAACACATTTCATTGGTGGAGAGCTTGTGGAAGGAAAAAGTAGTCGCTTTGGTTCTGTTTACAATCCTACGACGGGTGAGGTGATTGCCAAGGTGCCACTTGCAACTGTAGAAGAAACTCGGGAAGCAATTGATAAGGCACAGGCAGCGTTTCCACAATGGAGAGATACGTCAGTAGCTAAACGTGCTGAGGTTGTATTAAAGTTCCGTAATCTTATTACTGAAAATATGGAGGAACTCTTACAAATTATTTGTACAGAGAGCGGTAAAACAATTGAAGATGCGAGAGGTGAAATTACCCGTGGTTTGGAGTCTGTTGACTTAGCTATCGGTGCACCTCATTTAATGAAGGGGGAGTATTCTGTTAATGTCGGTGGTCAAATTAATGCTTACTCTGCAAAATATCCATTAGGTGTAGTCGCGGCTATTTCACCATTTAACTTTCCAATCATGGTGCCTTTAGCACAAACAAGCATGGCAATTGCTGTCGGCAATGCAGTTATTTTAAAAGCTTCTGAACGTGTTCCTATGACTGCCTTGTATGTGAGCGAACTTTGGAAAAAGGCTGGGTTACCAGATGGTATTTGGACGGTAGTAAACGGGGATAAAGATGCAGTAAATGAACTATTAGAAAACCCAATTGTGCAAGCAATTTCATTTGTAGGATCGACACCAGTTGCCCAATATATTTATGAAACGGGCTCGAAATACGGTAAACGTGTTACAGCGCTTGGTGGAGGAAAAAACAATATGGTTGTGATGCCTGATGCAGATCTTGACCAGGTAGCAAATGCATTTATCGGAGCAGCTTATGGAGCGGCCTCTCAGCGTTGTATGGCCATTTCTACGATTATGCCTGTTGGCAAGGATACCGCAGATCGTCTTGTTGAAATCTTAAAGGAGAAAATCACTAATTTGAAGGTAGGCTCATATACAAATCCAGAAACAGACTTTGGCCCTGTCATTTCACAGCAATCGAAGGAAGCGATTATTGCGGCGATCAATCGAGGAGAGTCTGAAGGCGCAACAGTTGTTTGTGATGGTCGTGAACTTGCTATTGTCAAAGAGTCAAAAGGATTCTTTGTAGGGCCGACATTGCTAGATAATGTTAAACCAGGCATGGAAATTTATGAACAAGAAATATTCGGTCCAGCTCGAAATGTTGTACGTGTTGATTCATTGGACGAAGCCATTCAACTTATTAATAAACATGAGCTTGGAAATGGGGTCACAATCTTTACGAATGACGGTTTAGCAGCTCGTAAATTTACAACAGAAATCGATGTTGGTATGGTTGGCGTGAATGTACCAATACCTATTCCTGTTGGTTACCATAACTTTGCTGGATTTAAAGGTTCTCGTTTCGGAGAAGGTCATATGTTTGGTCCAGATCAAGCACGCTTCTTCACAAAAACAAAAACAATATCAGAGCGTTGGATGACAGGTCAAGCATCGACAGCATCTACGTTTGCATTCCCAAGTAATAACGACTAATACAAATGAAGAGCTGTATTCTTTTACAGCTCTTTTTAAATGGCACAAATTATAGGTAGGATACTTTATTCTCAGGAGGGTTTGCGTGAAAGGAAAAACAGTTTTTATTACTGGAGCAGCACGTGGAATTGGGTTATCCATGGCACTAGCGTTTGCTGAACAGGGAGCGAATGTAGTGATAACAGACATGAATGAACAGCTTTTAGCGGAGGCAATTAAACACAATCCACAATTAACAGCATACACATGTGATGTTACGGATGAACAGGCAATATGTGATGCGATTGACTTTACTGTTAAAAAGTTTAAGACAATAGATATTGTCATTAACAATGCAGGGTTTCAACATGTTTCTCTTATAGAGGATTTCGCGACAGAAATCTTCGAATCTATGCAAAAAGTGATGCTTGTTGCACCTTTTATAGCAATGAAATATGTGTTACCACATATGAAGAACAATAAGTTCGGACGCATTATTAATATGGCATCCATTAATGGCGTTATCGGGTTTGCAGGTAAGGCTGGATACAATGCGGCAAAGCATGGACTTATCGGTCTAACGAAAGTAGCGGCACTAGAGGTTGCAACTGAGGGGATAACCGTGAATGCCATTTGTCCAGGGTATGTCGATACAGAATTAGTGCGTAATCAGTTTACGGATTTAGCAAAAACAAGGGGAATCCGAGTAGAGGAAGTGCTTGAGCAGGTTCTTTATCCACTTGTTCCTCAAAAACGCTTACTAGATGTCTCAGAAATTACAGGACTTGCGCTTTATTTAGCTAGTGATCTGGCAAAGGGTTTAACAGGTCAAGCAATTATTTTGGATGGCGGTTATACAGCACAATAGCTTAGGAGGGTGAAATATGATTCAAACAAAAACAATCTATACGGTTCATTCGCCAGGAACGATCGTTTATGGACGAGATTCTTTTCAAGAAGTAGGCGAATACGCAAAAAAAATAGGGACTAAGGCTCTTATCATTAGTGATCCGATCATGGATAGTTTAGGCTTTGTTAATCAATGTAGCACTTTATTAAGAGCAAATGGATTAGAATCGTTTTCATATTTAGGCGTAACAACGGAACCAGTGGATACGTATGTAGCAGAGGGGCTTCATATTTTACAATCTGAGGGCTGTGATCTTATTATTTCTGTCGGTGGCGGGAGCTGTATCGATACAGGAAAAGCAATTGCAGTAGTTGCAACGAATGGTGGTTATATTGGCGATTATATGAAACTGGCAAAAATCGCAGAGCAAGCACCGATTCCACATATTGCGATACCGACAACTGCGGGGACTGGCTCAGAAGCGACGGATGTAACAGTTATTACTAATACGAAAAATGAAGTGAAAATGATGATTAAGCAGCCTGCATTTATGCCAAACATCGCTATTGTAGATCCGATTTTAACGGTTACCTCTCCACCCTCCATCACTGCAGCGACTGGTATCGATGCATTAAGTCATGCTATTGAAAGTTATTTATCTCGTTTAGCACATCCTTACTCGAATGTACTTGCACTATCAGCCATGGAGTTAATCGTTCATAATATTTTAAAAGCTTACGAGCAAGGTCATGATATTGATGCTCGGGAAGCGATGTCGCTAGGCTCCATGCAAGCAGGTCTCTCATTCTCAAATGCTTCTGTCGCTTTAGTACATGGTATGTCTCGTCCAATAGGAGCGTTATTCCATGTGCCCCATGGTATTTCAAATGCCATGCTCTTGCCAGCAGTATTAGAATTTTCAAAGGATGCTTGTATCGATCGGCTAGCGGATCTAGGTAAGTTTTTCAATAAAGATAATGAGCAGTTATCTCAAGAAGAGCTTGCCGATTTAGCTATTGATTCGATTAAGGAAATGTGCAAGAAGATGGAAATAGGAAATTTAAAACAATGGGGAATTGATGAACGAGCCTTTTACGATGCTATTCCAAAAATGACAGCGGATGCAATTGCCAGTGGTAGCCCCGGAAATAATCCTAAAGTTCCGACACAGGCAGAGCTTATGGAACTTTACAAAATTGCCTATCATTATGAGTTTTAGGGTTTCGATAAGAAGCTGTCTAAAATAGAGTTACAAATCATATTTAATTTGTAACTCTATTTTTTATTAATTAAACCAATTTATTGGCTCATCGCCAAAAGGTGTGTATGACATTACGTATGCCATTTATCTTTTTCAAAACCCGGACGCATTGTTTATCTGTGCGAAAGCGAAGCGACAGCAACAATTATGCCAAAGAGAAATTGATATAAGTTGGTGGGAGTGGAGGCTGGGCGACTCCTTGGGGATTAGTAATAGAGCGAAGGCTAAAAGCAACACATCCTGTGATAACGCCTTAGTGACCAACATCGTGTTGGCCCGACGCCCCCAAGAAAGCGCACAGTCGGAACGGAAATCAACCACACGTTATGGCGGTGATCCAATTTATTTATATTAATGTTTTGAAACTATATGCAAGGAAATACCCGCGGAAGAGAAGCAAATACCCGCGCGCAGCAGTGAAATACCCGCGGAAGAGAAGCAAATACCCGCGCGCAGCAGTGAAATACCCGCGAATACCCAGCAACATTAGAATCCCAGCTAGCAGAACCTTTCAATCTCTCCATGTGTTTGTAGAATTAATATGACATATTCGAGAAAATATAGTAATATTTTAAGTGAATCATCATTCATTTTTTGCGGAGGGGGAAATCGTATGTTGCAGGGGAAAACAATTATTATTACAGGTGGATCAAGTGGAATGGGGCTTTATATGGCGAAGCAATTCGTTGCTGAAGGAGCAAATGTTGTTATTACAGGTCGTAATGAGGAGCGATTGGCAGAGGCGAAAGCCTTTATTTTAGAAGCTGGAAAAACGATTGAAACATTCCAAATGGATGTTCGAGTGCCTGAGCATGCAGAGGCAATGCTAGCATTTGCTGTTGAAAAGTTTGGACAGGTTGATGGGCTTGTGAATAATGCAGCTGGTAATTTTATAGTGCGTGCAGAGGATTTATCACCTAATGGTTGGAAGGCTGTTGTTGATATTGTTTTAAATGGAACATTCTATTGTTCTTCCGCAGTCGGTAAGTACTGGATTCAAAATAATATTAAAGGATCTATTCTTAATATGGTCGCGACTTACGCATGGAATGCAGGTCCTGGTGTTATTCATTCTGCAGCAGCGAAAGCAGGTGTATTGTCATTGACTCGAACGTTAGCTGTTGAATGGGGAAAACAATATGGAATTCGAGTAAATGCAATTGCTCCAGGTCCAATTGAGCGTACAGGTGGTGCAGAAAAGCTTTGGGAGTCAGAGGCTGCTGCTGCTCGTACATTGGACTCGGTTCCATTAGGCCGTACAGGCACGCCTGAAGAAATTGCTGATTTAGCAACATTTATGATATCTGATAAGGCAAGATATATGAACGGAGAATGTGTGACACTTGATGGTGGGCAATGGCTCAATCAGTATCCGTTCTAAAATAAAAATCTTTGCATAATGAAGAGCTGGGTTGACGCATACTAAGGGTAAAGAAAGGAGTTTTGCCGATGGGTATGTGGTTAATACCGGCTCTTATTGCCATTACGATTATTTCTGCCATTTCGCTTGTGTCGACGCTGAAAATTGCTAAAATGACGTCTCAGCGGAAATCAGAAAACGATACGCCGATTTCAGAAACCGTTGAAGAGTATGCGACTATGCTCAACCCAATAGTATGGGTATATATCATTTTTTTGCTTTTTTTAGGGATAATGATTTTTTATTATTGGAGTAAGTACGGCTATTAAAAAGATTTTTTTCTTCATTCAGTTCATATTTTCTAAATATAAACTGAATGAAGATATTTCCATTCCTATCAGGTGAAACCCTCTTATATATGCACTTTTGATACTTAGTTTTGTTTCAAATTGCTAAAATAATTCGTGGTAATAAAAAACTCTTCTCGGCCTTGTCGTGGTCATAAAAGGAATAGTTATGATATGATAAAAGGGAAGCATCCTGTTCTGCAAAGCGAGGACAGAAAAGGAGAAGAAGTTCATGATTTCAACTAACAGCAAAGACTTATTAGCAATGCCAATTAGTGAATTTATTATTTCATCTGAAAAGGTTGCACATGTTCAAAGTGGAAATAGTGCGGAACATGCACTCCTAGTACTTACACGTACAGGGTATTCTTCGATACCTGTTTTAGATTTGAAATACCGACTTCAAGGTTTACTAAGTATGAAGATGATTACTGAATCCATTCTTGGACTAGAACATATTGAATATGAAAAGTTACCAGATATTAAAGTGGATACGATAATGGATAAAGATATCGCTGTATTAAAGTTGACGGATACTTTTCAGCGAGCTCTGGACTTAGTTATTAACCACGCCTTTTTATGTGTTGTGGACGAAGAAGGAACATTTGCAGGAATTTTAACGAGACGTGTTATTCTAAAGCAATTGAAAAAATATATTTATCAAAAAGAGTAGTAGTTTAAGAGGGGACTCAGATGAAAATCATGAGGTCCTCTTTGCTTGTATCGGAGGTTTACTGATTGATGGCAACGGAGGCTGAAATTTTAAAAGTACTAGCAGAGGAACGTAATATGCGTAAAGCAGCAGAACGTTTATTTTTATCGCAACCAGCACTTTCTCAAAGGCTTCAAACTATTGAAAAAGACTGGGGAGCGCAGTTATTTATTCGTTCGCAAAAAGGACTTACGGCGACACCTGCTGGAGAGCTTATTATTGCCTATGCAACAGAAATGCTCAGCAAAAAAGAAGAGATTTATGAAACAATCCAATCATTAACGACGAAAGTAAACGGGACATTGAAAATCGCCTGTGCATCGATTGTCGGACAAAACTGGCTTCCGATAATATTAAAGGATTTTGTAACGAAATATCCTGAGGCAAAAATTTCTCTTATGACCGGCTGGAGCTCTGAAATTGTAAAAGCACTTTATGAGGGTGAGGCTCATGTAGGGATTGTGCGTGGGCAGGTTGATTGGAGAGGGGAAAAAATTCATCTTTTTCGTGACACCCTTTATTTAGTAGATAAAGAGTTAAAAACGATAGAAGATGTCCTGACGTCAGACCGACCTTTTATTCAATTTAAAAGTGATTCCAACTATTATCAGGAAATTCAACAATGGTGGCGGCAGCATTTCGCATCAAATCCACGAAAACAAATTTTAGTTGATCAGATTGAAATTTGTAAGCAAATGGCATTGAATGGTATTGGTTATGCTATTTTACCTTCAATCACGTTAAATGATAATGATGGTATTAATAAAATAGCATTAACTAATAATGAAAAAGAATTTGGTTTAACACGTGATACTTGGTTAATTGGCTATGAATCTTCATTTGAGTTACGACAAGTAGAGGCTTTTGTAGAGGTAGTGCAAGACCATGCACGATGTTTGTTTGATTATACGAAATAAGAATACTATCAAGGCAGTCCCAAGTGATTCACTAGGGGTTGTCTTTTTTTATCGATTAACAAATTCTTAGGCTAATCATCATTACGTGGGGTTGATTTCCGTTCCGACTGGCGCTTTGTTGCTGCCGCTACGCTTTCGCACAGATAAAACATTTGCCGCTGCCGCTACGCTTTTGCGCAGAGCAAAGCTTCCTGGGGGCGTAAGATGAGCCTCTTCGCCTCAGGGTCTAATCTGTGACGTTAATCCCTAGGTGTCATCCAGCCTCCAATCTAAGTTTTAATAAATATCATCCCTGAAATTGGTAATTAGGTAATTCTTAAGAGTTTATGAATATTCATGAAGATATCATAAGAAATGGAACAAAGTGCAGTTTAAAACGTATAATTATTTAACTATCAATTTACATAAAAGGGGATGAGTTTTTGAAGAAAACGAAAATAGCGGCACTCATACTACTATTTATGCTTGTTATTAGCCTTATTCTGCCTGTAGAGCAGGCAAGTGCTACTGCTACAGCTACGTTAGAGGTACAGGCTAAGGCAGGGATTGCGGGTAAAGCTAAATACCAATCAGTTGTGCCAATTCAAATAACAGTAAAAAATATAGGTGAAGATTTTTCTGGAGATATGGTCATCAATGCCTCCAGTTCCTATCAAGCTGCATCAGCTAAAGTGCTTCCAATAGATATAGCAGCAGGAGAAGAAAAAACATATGATCTTTATCTAGAAGGTATCGATTCCTGGAGTGCAGATGTGTTTGCATTTTATGAAGGAAGCATTGAAAAAGGAAAAAAGGTTGCTTATAAAGGAACAACACAGCTACAAGGTAACCTTTTAGATCCTTCATCAGTTTTTATTTATACATTAACGGATAAAAGTGATCGTTTATCAGCATTTTTGCGTTTATCTCAATTAGCTCCTCAAAATAATGTTGAAGTTTTTAACTTAAATCAAATTAAGGAATATTCATTGCCGGAGGATACAGAAGGATTTGCAATGGCGAATGTTATCGTCATCGATGAAATTGCTATTGCTGATTTATCGCAAAAGCAACAAGAGTCTTTACTAAAATGGGTACAGAATGGCGGAACTTTATTAGTAGGGGCTGCTGATCAAGTAAATGCAACAGCAGGTCTTTTCAAGGATTATTTACCTCTAGCATTATCCAACCAAATGACATCCGTTTCGGCAGATAGTCTATCAAAATTATCAGGCGGCGGAACTTTTACACAACCTATTTCTATTTATGGGGCAATTGAAAATCAAGGAAGTATTCCTGTATTAACAGATAACAATAAGATTTTAGCGTCTAAGAAAAAAGTTGGCAGTGGGGAAATTATTCAAACAGCCTTTTCTTTAGGAGATCAACCACTTGCATCTATGGATGGCTATCCAGCGTTAGTTGAAAAAATGCTAGATGTTCAAAAGGTGTCACAACAAGGGATGATCATTAATGGACAGTCGCCGGTGGATCAAATTTCATATGACCTGCGTAGTATAAATGAATTATTCCCTTCGTTTGAAGTATCTGTTAGCTATATGCTCATTGTAATAATTTTATATATTTTAATTATCGGACCTATTTTATATTTTATTTTAAAGAAAATAGACAAGCGTGAGCATGCATGGTGGATCATTCCTGCGATATCCATTGTGTTATCTATTGTTCTATTTATTTTTGGTGCAAAAGATCGAATTGGGCAACCGCAAATTCAACAATCTGCATTTTATAAAGTAAATGAAGATAGTAGTTTAAATGGTTATTATGTGGAGTCCATTTTAACAAATCGTAGCGGTGATTTTGTTGTTAATGCAGATAAGGATACAAGTGCATTAGCGCTGCGAAATTCCAATAATTTCGCGGGGACAAGGGAGGATTTACATGAAACATCCTATATTAAGGAAAATGCTAATGGTTCAACGTTAACACTACGTGATTTAAGTTATTGGTCTGTTCAGTCGTTTGCAGGGAAGACTGCGGCACAAAATATTGGCAAGATGGATATCGATATTACGTTAAACAATGAAAAGCTAACTGGGACAATTAAGAACAATTTCCCGTTTGCCCTAAAGGACGTTACGTTAATCTCTGGCATTAAAGAAGTTAAACTTGGCGACATTGAAGCGAACGGTACACTTCAAGTAGATAAGGAGCTAAAAGCAACAGTTCTTCAAAAACCATCTGATTTTACTAATTATAATTACAATAACTATCCAACGAAGAAGGAAGAAGTGAATCCTTCACGTATCGAGTCTATGAAAACTATGGCATTATCACTTGTAGAAAAGGATAAAAAGCCTGTCATTACAGCATGGGCCGATCAAGCTATTGTTGGAGTTGAGCTAGAAAAAGGTGCCAATATGTCTCCGATTACTTATTTGGTTCAGCCATTTGATGGGAAAATAGAGCTATCAGGTCCATTTGTGATGAAGCGAAACAACTTTACGTATGCGGTAAGCCCACTATCTCCTAATTCGAATTATGACAAAATTGATGAACAGTTAAATAGTTGGCAGTTGTCTGATGGTTTATATGAAGTGTCCATCGCAATGCCAGATCATTTTATGAATGCAGTTCAAACATTTAACGAACTGACGATTTCGAATAAGGATAGTAATCGTATGCAGCTATCGGTTTGGAATAATGAGACGAAAACTTATGAGCCGTTAGTAGATAAGAAACAGGTGTTTACAGATAACATAAAAAAATACTTCAATGATAATGATGAATTGTTAATTGAGGTTAAATTCGGACCAGATCAAACGGGTGAGCTAACAAAATTACCAGATGTAGAGCTGAAGGGAGTGGCGAAATAATGATTGAAATTCGTGATTTAACGAAAAGATATGGCTCCTTTACAGCACTAGATCATTTGAATCTATCTTTGGAGGAAGGGGTTGTCTTTGGCTTTGTAGGTGCCAATGGGGCAGGTAAATCGACTACATTCTCGATTTTAGCAACATTGCTGTCGCCAACTTCAGGTGATGCCTTTATTAATGGAAAGAGCGTTATTAAGGAACCAAAAGAAGTACGAAAACTAATTGGTTATATGCCAGATTTCTTTGGCGTCTATGATCAACTAAAAGTAGACGAATACTTAGACTTTTACGGTGCCAGCTACGGCATTGGGGTAGCTGAACGAAAAGTACTTATTCCACAGCTGCTAGAGCTAGTAAATTTAACAAATAAACGGTTTGACTATGTTGATTTACTGTCACGTGGGATGAAGCAGCGTCTATGTTTAGCACGTGCTCTTATTCACGATCCTAAAGTATTAATTTTAGATGAACCTGCATCAGGTTTGGATCCACGTGCACGAGTAGAAATGCGTGATATTTTACGGAATTTAAAATCCATGGGAAAAACGATTTTAATCTCCTCACATATTTTGCCTGAACTTGCAGAAATGTGCGATGAAATCGGTGTGATTGATAATGGTAAGCTTATCGCTCATGGCAATGTGGCTTCCATTCAAGCACAGCTACAGGGGGAGAAACGTATCGTAGTAAAAGTAACGGATCGTTTAAACGAGGTACGTGCATTCTTGGAGGAGGATCCACTAATTTCTTCTATAAATGTAATGGAGAATCGCTTAGAGATAGCCTTTAATTACCGTGGAACAGATGCTGATCAGGTAGCACTGTTGAAAAAAGCAATACTTGCGAATTTACCTATTTATGCGTTAAGTGAAGAGGAAAAAGATTTAGAAGATGTCTTTATGGCTATTACGAAGGGAGCGGATAATCAATGATGGAACGATTTTATAATCCGGTGTTCGTAAAAGAATTGAAGTTACGCTTCCGTTCTTTTAAAAGCTTTTCAGGTCTAATGTTTTATTTAGCGGTTATTTGTATTTTTATCGCAGGGTTTTTGCTTATAACGACTGGATTCACAGGCAAGGGTTTCTTTAGACCAGAAATGAGCTTTATGATGTTTGCGGTATTAACAATATTACAAATGGCTCTAGTTCTTTTCATTACACCTAGCTTAACTGCCGGTGCAATTAGTAGCGAAAGGGAAAAGCAAACATTAAATATTTTACTAACAACGACACAAAGCTCTACTCAAATCATCATTGGAAAATTATTATCTTCGGTAGCATTTTTAGTATTAATGCTGATCGCAGGGTTACCATTATATAGTTTAGTATTTTTATTTGGTGGTGTATCACCGTCTCAATTAATCTCGATATTTTTATTTTATTTATTAACAGTTGTAGCAATTGGAAGTATTGGTGTTATGTTTTCAACCATTACTAAGCGAACGATTGTTGCGATGATTTCTACGTATGGTTCGATTATCTTTTTAGGTGGCATTACAGCGTTTTTCTTCTTTATAACAATTGCCTTCCATCAAACGGGTAATACAGCTGTAGGTACGACGACTTCTTATATGGCTTACTTTTGGGCTTCTATTAACCCAGGTGCATTAATGCTTACACTTACTTCGCCGTCTATGGGCGATGCATTAGCACAGGTTTCGGGAGTGGAATTACCTGTATGGATTAGTTACTTAATAGCTTACTCATTGATTATTGTTTTTTGTTTAACGATTGCGATTAAAAAATTACGTGCCAATATGAAAAGCAACCGATAAGGAGGAAATCTTATGGAGCATCGTAAGCAATTACGAAAATATATTCAACGTGCTAAGAAGAGTTTAACAGTAGAAAGAAGTATTCCAATTGCACAGTACGGCTTGTTTTTGGCATTGCTTTCGAGTGCTTCCCTCTTCCTTGTTTCAAGACTCTTTATTTGGCCGTATTATCGCCAAACGGCTCTTGCCACCTTTATAGTTGTCATCCTAGCAACCGTGCTATTTATATGGTGGAAGCGTGTAAAGGAAAAGGCAGCATTGCATACACTGGATGATTATTTTTCTCACAATGAGCTAGTGACAGCCTTATCGCTCGAGGATGATCAGGACCCACTCGTGCAATCTTTACTAACGAAAGCAGTAGAAAACGTTGAAAAGGCGTTTGCTGATTTTAAAGCTCGAAAGAAAAATCTGTTCCGGCCAAAAGCATTGATTGGACTATTTGGAACAGCTGTCGTACTAGCGATTCTTTATATGTTCCCAGCAGCTACACAAATGGAAGCAATTGAAGTGGAAAAAGAAAAAGCTGTTATTGAGGACGTTAAGAAGGAAGTTGCTAAATTAGAGAAAACAGCAGAAACAAAAGAAGTGAAAGAGCAATTAAAAGAATTGCAAAATACGTTAAAAGAGGCAGAAACAGCAGAAGAAGCATTGCGTGAAGTCGTGAAAAAGCAAAAGGAGCTTACTTTAAAGGAACAACAATTAAAAGATAAGCAAACGGCTAGTAAGGACGGTGCTTCTGACGAGAAAGGCTTATCGAAGGAAGAAGTGGAGCAATTGAAAGAGCTTGCCCAAATGCAGCAGGAGCTAACGGAAAATGCAAATGCTACTCAAACAGCTATGAGCAAGCTTGGGAAACCCGCAAGTAATACGCTACAAAATGCTATAGCGAGTGCCAATAGTGCAAATAACAATCAGCAAAACAATGCTAATTCAAATCAAAATCAACATGCAACAGCGAATTCACAGCCGAGCAATCAGCAAAGTCAAACAGGACAACAAGGCCAACCTAATTCCCAAAACGGTTCTCAACAGGCTAGTGGTAAAGGTCAGGGACAAGGATCGAGTCAAAGCAATCAACAAGGACAAGGTAATGGTCAAGGGAACGGACAAGGTCAGGGCAACGGCAATGGAAATGGAAATGGAAATGGAAATGGAAACGGTGCAGGAACAGGACAGGGCGGCCGCGATTTATTAACAACACCGAAACGAATTGGTGGCTCTAGTCAGACTTCAGTTGATGGTGGAGCATTAGGAGATGGCTCACATGTTTCAGAGCAACAAGGAAATGGTCCGATTACTAAAGGTTCTATCCGTCCGTATGAGGAAGTAATAGGCTCCTATAAAGATAGCTATTTAGAAAGCTCAGAGCGTTTACAATTACCGAAGGATTTACAAAATGTCGTGCAATCTTATTTCACGTCAATTGAGTCTCAGTAGGAGGAAAAGGAATGGCATTTACAGAGCAGCAATATGTTGAAATGAGTACGAAATTACAACAAGTAAAAGAAGAAATCCATCGCTTTATTGTCGGACAAGAGGAAGCAATTGATTATACATTATACGCAGTCCTTGCTGATGGGCATGCATTATTAGAGGGCCTACCAGGTTTAGGGAAAACGATGTTAATCCGTACAATTTCTGAAGTACTAGATTTATCATTTTCGCGAATTCAATTTACACCAGATTTAATGCCAGCGGATATTACAGGGACAAGTATGATTGAGCGCACACCTGATGGCAAGCAGCAGTTTACGTTCCAGCCAGGGCCGATTTTTAGCCAAATGGTATTAGCGGATGAGATTAACCGAGCAACACCAAAAACACAAAGTGCACTGCTTGAAGCAATGGGTGAAAAAACTGTAACAATTTTAGGAGATACAAAGAAGATGGCAAGACCATTTTTCGTGTTAGCAACACAAAACCCGATTGAAATGGAAGGAACGTATCCTTTGCCAGAAGCACAAATGGACCGTTTCCTATGTAAAATTCTTGTGCCGTATCCTGAGAAAAGTGAGCTAATGGAAATTATGAAGCGTACAACAGGCGCTAAGGAAATTGATTTACAAAAGATCATGGATACAGAAGCACTGATTGAAGCGCAGCAAATGGTCAAGGAAGTACTAGTTGCTGATGAAATGCTCGAATTTGCGACGGACCTTGTAGTGGCTACACATCCTGAGAGAGTCGATGCTATTGATGAGGTCAGGCAATATGCCATGTACGGTAGCGGCCCTCGAGGTTTACAAAGCTTAATCAAATTAGCGAAGGCAAGGGCGCTTATGAATGGACGTTTCCACGTTTCTGTAGCGGATATTAAATCTGTGACTAAGCCAGTGTTACGCCATCGTATGCTGTTGAATTATGAAGGGGAGGCTTCAGGTAAAACAGCAGACGATGTAATTGATGTCAT
Source organism: Lysinibacillus sp. NPDC056232 (assembly GCF_042267565.1). NCBI lineage: Bacteria > Bacillati > Bacillota > Bacilli > Caryophanales > Bacillaceae > Lysinibacillus > Lysinibacillus sp. NPDC056232. Next base: position 27,133 of record NZ_JBHJTF010000007.1, read on the forward strand.
TTTAGAAAAAGTACAGCAAGGTGTTAGCAGGTGACACAAAAATTATTATTGCCCGAGGATTGGTTAGCGAAAATCAGTCGCTTCCAAGTGGCAACGGCCTCCAAATTACGTGGGCAGCACAAGGGCTCGCACCGTTCGCAACGCTTCGGAGCATCGCTCGATTTTTCAGATTTTCGTGAATATCATTTAGGTGATGATGTACGTCAGGTGGATTGGAATGTCTTTGCAAGAACTGATAAATACTTTATTAAACGTTTTTTAGATGAACAAGAGATGCGTGTACACATTTTGCTAGATACAACGAAATCGATGGGCGATCAAGCAAAATGGACTTTTGCCCGGCAAATTGTTGCCTCACTTGGCCTAATGGTGCTTGGCCGCGATGATCGCTTATCATTTTCTTTTCTACAGGAAGAAGTGAAGCCACCGTTTCGTCGTAAAGGTGCCATGTATCGTCGCGCCTTTTTACAGGTGGTCACAGAAATTGAACAAGCAACTTATACAAATAGCTTCGCACAGGGAGCTTTCAAAGCATTGCCTAAAGATAGTACAGTATTATTTATTGTCACAGACGGACTTGAGCCGATCGAGGAATGGGAGCAACTTTTAAAAAGGCTACCACGCTTTGCAGGGGATGTACGTATTTTGCAAATAGTTACGCAAGAAGAACTATCACCAGAATATACGGGTGATGTGCGCTTACTTGATCGTGAAACGGGCAGAGATGTAAATGTTACGATGTCTTCTAAAGTTTTGGACACATATTTAGCTAGACGTTTATTACATGAAGAGGAATTTGAGGCAATTTGTCGGCGCTTCGGTGTTCGACAATTACAGCTTAAAGTAGAAGATGGATTACAGCATGCTATCTTCCAACAATTATTAAAAGCACATTGGATTAGGTGAGGTGAGCCGTATTGGGCTTTAGTCAAATACTTTTTAGCTGGACGGCCATCATCCCGGTCATTGTCCTTCTATATTATTTCTTTCGAAAAAAATATACCGATCAAACCGTATCCTCCACACTTTTTTGGTCGGAAATAATGCAAGAAACACGTGTATCACCATACTTAAAACATCTACAAAAAAATGCACTGCTTTATTTACAACTGCTAGCTCTTCTTTTACTTGTACTGGCATTAATGAATCCGTACGTTAAAAAGTCGACGATTGTTGGCGCGCAGACGATTTTCATCGTAGATACGTCTGCAACAATGTTAGCAGGGAAAGAGCAATCAACATTTGATACACATAAAAAAGAAATGCTGTCATTGGTCAATGAGCTTGATGGAAGACCCGTGACACTCATTACAACAGGCAATACGCCAAAAGCTATATTACAGCAAGAAACAAATACAAAAAATATAGAAAAAGCCATACATGAATTACACGTAACATATGAAACCGCTCAAATGAATAAAGCTTTAGATGTGGCACAGGCTTTTGTCGGTAATACACCAACATCTATTTATGTCTTTACAGATTCGCTCGATAAAAAGCAATTACCGATGGAAAAAGATACGGTGAAGTGGATCGTAAAAGGGTCTGCAAAGGACTTAACAAATATCGCAATTACACGTTTTGCTGCTACTACAGATGGACAATCTGCTATGGCGCTTGTACAGTTACAAAATGATACGGACAAAGAGCAAAATATAACACTTTCGATAGAAAATGTTAAAGGTAAGGAGATCGTTACGGAGAGTGTTGCATTACCTCCAAATGAAGCCGTAACAAAAACATTTAAAGACCTACCATTAGAAGATACTATGACTGCCAAGATAGATGCTAAGGACGATTACGCTGTTGATAATTCACAAACGGTATTGCTACAAACAGCGACTTCAAAAGTAGCTGTCGATCAAAGTATGCATCAACTCATTCAAAAAGGTTTGCAAACGATTAATAGTAGTAATGTGAAAATAGTTCCTTCCTCACAAGTGGCTGACATTCAGGATGCCACAGTGGTGACAAATCAGACGGCACTACTCGGAAAGATGGACAAGCCAATAGTTTTATTTGGACGGGATGACGTTGAGAAGGTTGAAGCTACTGGGGAAGTCGGAACAACAAGTGATGCATTGTTTGCATTTAGTGAGCTAAAAGATATTTACGTCAGTGCTATATATCCTGAATTCGACGACTATAAAACGATTGCATCAGTTGGAGACCAGCCATTTATTCAGCGTTCACCTAAAGGAGATATTGTCGTATTAGCTGATATTGCAGATACAGATTGGCCATTACATCCTTCATTCCCATTATTTTTATGGAGTGCTGAACAGGAGCTTTCAGAATCACTTGGTTCACTTGGTATTTTTACACCAAATGAGCAACGTGCAGTTGCTTTAGCACAAGGTGATTGGAGTATATATTCGCAGGAAGATGAGTTTTTATCGTCCATTACTAATGGTCTATTAACTGCACCAATGAAGCCAGGAATTTATAGAGCTCGCTCAAAAGATGAAGAAAAGCGCTTCATCGTACAGCTTCAAGCGCAGGAGCGTGTAATTGAAAAAGGGACTAGCTATACGCTTGGAGAGCTTCCGGACAATGGTAAGAAAGAAATCTCGAAAACCTCGTTCGTACCTTGGCTGATCCTTATGATTTTAGTATTACTTGTTTTAGAGTGGGAGGTGCAACGACGTCGTGGATTTACGAATTGATATGCCATTAGCATTGTTGCTTTTACTTCCATTGCTTATGTATTTTGGATGGACCTATTGGCGTGAACGTCAGCGACTAAAAAAAAGTCATATCGTCGTACTAGGTATTCGTATTGTGGCAATAGGCTGTTTGGTTTTTGCACTTGCTGAGCCCTATATTTTATTGCCTGTAAAGGAAGAACAAGTATTATTCTTAGTTGACCGTTCTGCTTCAATGAATGGTACAGATGATAAGATGGCCAATTTTATGGCGGAAAGTTTACAGTCGAAAAAAGATGAACAGCTTGCAGGGATTTATTCTTTTTCATCGACATTACAAACGGAAGCCATTTTATCGAAGTCTTTAAAGGAAGTGCCGAAGTTTACAGCTATAAAAGCAACAGATCAAACAAATATTGAACAGAGCCTACAGCTCGCTTCAGGTATTGTAGATCCGAAAAAAGCAACACGACTTGTGCTCTTAACGGATGGCAATGAAACAAAAGGAGATGCCTTAGAATTTGCATCGAAGTTTAAAGGGTCAAATATTAGTGTTGATGTAGTGCCGTTTAACCAACCTGTAGCTAAGGATGTATCCATGAAAAGCTTTGTCACACCACAAGTTGCCTATGTAGGTGAGCAGCAGCAGTTAGTCGCTGAAATAAATGCGACCGTAGCAGAACGAGGTGAGCTATTATTATACGAAAACGATAAGCTTATTCATCGTGAGGCAGTGGAGCTTGCAGAAGGGTCAAATATTTTTACATATAAACATTCAGCAACGGCTGAAGGACTTGTAAAATATGAGGCACTCGTGCAGGTCGAACAGGATGCCATTTTTGAAAATAATAAATTAACAAGCGTCACGATGGTGCAAAGTGAACCGCATTTACTAATTGTTAATGGCTATAATACGGCCTCACCTATTGCAGCAGCGCTTGGCAAACAATCAATTTCCTATGATGTCGTAGATGCTAAAAGTTTACCAAATGAACTTTCTAGTTATTTACAATACAATGCCATCATTTTTGATAATGTGCCAGGGCATTTAGTAGGCGAGGCAAAAATGAATGTCATTGAGCAGGCAGTGAAAAATTTTGGTGTCGGTTTTACAATGGTCGGTGGCGAAAATAGCTTTGGCCTAGGAGGCTATTTTAAAACACCAATCGAAACTTTACTACCTGTTGAAATGGAGATTAAAGGTAAGGAACAATTACCGTCATTAGGGCTTGTTATTGTCCTTGACCGCTCTGGAAGTATGTCTGGAGCAAAGCTAGAGCTCGCTAAGGAGGCAGCCGCTCGTTCAGTTGAAATGCTACGAGATGAAGATACGCTCGGATTTATTGCCTTTGATGATCGACCTTGGGAAATTATTGAGACAGGACCACTTGGCAAGAAGGAAGAAGCAGTAGATACGATTTTATCTGTAACGCCGGGTGGTGGTACCGAAATATATGGATCACTTGCTAAAGCTTATGAAAATTTAGCTGATTTAAAGCTACAGCGTAAACATATTATTTTATTAACGGATGGACAGTCACAGCCAGGTAACTATGAAGATTTAATTGCACAAGGAAAAGAAAATGGTACGACTCTTTCAACGGTTGCAATTGGTCAAGATGCAGACGCCAACTTACTTGAAGCGCTCAGTGAGATGGGCAGTGGGCGTTTCTACGATGTTATTGATGAGCAGACAATTCCCTCTATTTTATCTCGTGAAACTGCCATGATTTCACGAACATATATTGAGGACAACCCATTCTATCCAACTATATATAATGCATCTGGCTGGAATACGTTATTTGCAAATGGTGTACCTAAAATGAACGCTTATATCGGTACGACCGCAAAGCAGGGAGCTACTGTTATTGCAGAAAGTGGAAAGGAAGATCCAGTACTAGCAGAGTGGCAATATGGCCTTGGCAAAACATTCGCCTTTACTTCTGATTCGACAGGAAAATGGACAGGAGACTGGGCAAGATGGCAAAATTGGGGCACATTTTGGCAAACGCTTATTTCAAAAATGCTACCAAGCTATAACGACGTTGCCTACGATGTACGTCTAGAATCAGACGGCTCATTTGTCATCACTGACCCAACAAATGAAGCGGCGTTCTTAGATATTGTCGCTGTCAACGAAGCGGGTGAAGAACTTGAAACCCAGCTTGAAACAATTTCAGCATCACAAATTCGAGCCGTCGTACAAGCAGAACCAGGACTTATCTTCTTCCGCATTGCCGATGAACAACAGGCTATTTACCAGGCAGGCTTAAGTGTACCTTATAGTGCTGAGTATGAATTACGCCCAGTAAATGATAAGCTAGTCGAAGAACTAACAAAGCAAACAGACGGCTCCGTTTTAAAAGAACCGAGCGAAGTATTCCGTGAATTTACTAAAAAAGGTGCGGAACGCCAAAATATTGCAACATGGCTTTTATTAGCAGGGATGCTGCTATTCTTCATTGATATTACCATTCGACGCTTTGGTTGGAGCTTCCTAACAAGACCAAAGAAAAAAGAACAGCGTGTAGAGGAAAAACCAATACATGCAGAGGACACAAATGTTGCCCAGCTATTAAAGGGCATGAAAAAACGACCTTAAAAAATTTAAAACGATGGTGCATCGCTCTTAGAGATGTGCCATCGTTTTTTGTCATTCTCACAAAAAACTTGTAAACAATACATATTAATGTAATAATTGATGATAGTAATAAAATATTACTATTATTTTTAAGTACTACATATTTGGGGGATCAGACATGACCACTATAATGAATTCATTTGGTTTTCTAAGTTTTAAATTAGCAGAGGCTTTAGAGGAAAATCTCGAGCAATATATTAGTGAAAAATTTCAAATGAAATCCAGAGAAGTCGGGATCATGATGGCGGTAAAAGAAAAAAAACTTAGCCAAATTCAAATAGGACAGATGCTAAAGTTGGATAAAAACAGTGTCCGCTTTTTTATCGATGATCTAGAAAGAAGAGATTATGTTTATAGGGAGAAAAATCAAGAAAATAGAAGAGAGAATTTAATAGGCCTTACGGAGCAGGGTGAAAATTTGGTAGAACAATTAATGAAGACCCTTGCAATTTCTGAGAATGAAGTTTTAAACGTACTTTCATTGGAAGAAAAAGAGCAATTGAAAAACATTTTGACAAAAGTATATGAAAATCGTGAATAGGGTTTAACTTTTTTCAGCAACCTGCTGAAAGAAGTTAAAGCCTCCGGATGCAATTATGCCGAGGCATAATTGATAACCTTATCAATAAAAAAGAAAGAGTGATGAGAAATGAAAGCTGTAGAGGTTATGAAGGAGTATTTAAGAAGAGCACAAGAAGAGGGCCAAGATTTATCCGATATGTATGCAGATCATGGAGAATTGAAAAATTTTAAAGGGGAAGTTTTTAAAGGAAGAAAAGAAATACAGAACTTTTACATGTCACCTATGCCGAAAGGCTTTAAATTAACGATCCAAAATATTGAAGGCGATGATATAGAATGTAGCGCAATTGTTTCAACAACTTGGGATGGTTTACCAAACCCAGTGATTCTGGAAGAGAAGCTGATTCTTGAAAATGAAAAAATAAAATCATTTATGATGAATCCAAAATAAAAGGAGAAGGTAGCTATGTCATTAAATCCTAATAAAAATCCTCTTCCTACGCCTGAAAGAGACACGAAATATTGGATTGGCGTAGTATCTCTTAATCATGTTCAAAAAGGGGTTGAGGGAGGATTCGGCCAGTTATGTCATGGTAAAGAGAGACCTTTGAAACGAATGCAAAAAGGAGATTGGATCATTTATTATTCTCCTAAAAACAGTCTAGATGGTAACGAGCCTGTAAGAGCATTTACCGCAATTGGAAGGATAAAGGACGAGCGAATATACGAGTTCCAAATGGCAGAAAATTTTATTCCTTTTAGAAGAGATATAGACTTTTATAAAGAGGCAAAGGCTGTACCAATAAAAAGGATCTTAGATTATTTAGAATTTGTAGAAGATACATCGAAATATGGCTATAAATTCAGGTTTGGTCATTTTGAAATAAGTAAAAAAGATTTTTTATTAATTGCTCATGAAATGGGATTACCATTGAAGTATGGATGAATTTGGTTGGACAAAAAACGTTACTTTCTTAATTAATTATCATTAAGAAGTAACGTTTTTAAATATTATTTAAGCAGAGTGTTTAGGTTAGTTACAAATACAGTCTTACGCAAATTGCTAGCAATGACAATGCCTAACATAGCACCAATAGTACTTGAGGTTAAAAAGGCTGGCATGAAAAATAAAGAAGCAACGGATGTTCCCATTACTAAATGCGCGTAAGGTACTGCAATGAGAGAGGCAATAATACCTGTTCCAAACATTTCACCGACACCTGCTAGCCATTGCTTGCCGCTGTATTTATAGGCAAGAGCTGCACATAAAGCACCAATGACACTGCCAGGTATAGCTAATAATGAGCCTGTGCCTGTTAAAATACGAATAATAGCTGTGACAAAGGCGACCATAACAGTAGGCACTGGTCCAAGAATGATAGCGCCAATAACATTTATAGCATGCTGTACAGGATAGGCACGCGCAATTCCCATTGGTATGGATACGAAGGTAGAACCTGCTACGGCAATTGCTACTAATAAGGCCATGATTGTTAATTTTCGAATTGACATAATCTCCACTCCTTTTTAGTATTTTAGTGAATTGCTGATAAACCAGACAAAAAAGCCGCTTCCTTAAAACAATAGGAAGCGGCCTTGCATTTAATAGTAAAAAGCAAGTGTCGACACTTCCCTCCGCTAGTGTGAACTAGATCAGGTTCAAAGGGTCCGTATATGATAATATACGTCTCAGCCTTTTAAAGACTCCCCTAGTGGTAATTAATAGAACTTTTGGTTTTTCACATATTAATGTAGCATACTACTAAAAATAGTCAATAACTTTTCAGACTATTTAGTATCAGGATGCATAAGATGTGGTGCTTTTTTCATTGTCCAAATAAGGGCAAGGAAGAAACAAGCCATTAAAATAATAGACCCGAATATATAAGGACTGTTCATATTCCAATCGAATAATATACCTGCTAAAGCTGGACCAATCATATTACCAAGACTCATATAAGCATTGTTTAGACCAGCTGCATAGCCCTGTTCATTCTCAGCAAGCTTTGAAATCAATGTGTTGACAGCTGGGCGAATCAATGTCGTAGCTGTAGAGAAGATTGTCGCTACAATTAAAATAAGTGCAAAACCAGATGCGAATAATATTAAGAAAATCGAAACGGCTGCAATAAATAAATTGACTAACACTACTTTCATTTCGCCGAAGCGATTAAACAGCGGTGTAATAACAAACATCTGTACAACAACACCAAAAGCGCCGCCCATAACTAAAATAATAGCGATATCAGTAGGTGTGTAATTAAACTTCTCTGTCACAAATAATGATAATGTTGTTTGGAAGTTAGCAATCCCAAAAGAGAATACAAGCATGATGATTAGCATGACAAAATAAGGCATTCGGACTGAACGGGCCATCTGTTTTGCAAGATTATCCTGCTTCTGCGCTTTTTTCGCAGTGTTTGGTTTTGTAGCAGGTAATAAAAAGAACGATAAAATAGCTGCTAAGATAGCTGCACATCCAGCAGTATAGAATGGAAAATGCAAACTAACTTTTGAGAGGAATCCACCGATACCTGGTCCGATCATGAAACCCAAGGACATTGCTGCCCCTAGCATACCCATACCTTTTCCTCGTTCCTCATACGTTGTGACATCTGCCACAAAAGCCATTATAGGAGGAGCTACAAATGCAGAACCAAGACCACCTAAAAAGCGTGCCAAGAAGAGCATCCATACATCTGTAGAAAGCCCGAAACCAATTTGTGCAAGTCCTGTTACGATAAGACCGAAAATAATGAGATTTTTTCGACCGTATTGATCCGAAAGATTCCCAGCGATTGGAGAAAATACGAATTGTGCAAAGGCGAACGTTGCAATCAACATACCAAGTACTTGTCCTGCAGCACCAAATAGTTTTAAATAATCAGGCATGACAGGAATAATAATTCCGATACTCCCCATTGCGATAAACATATTAAACATTAAAATATACAAAGCCGCCTTGTTAGACTTCTGCTGGGTCATCGAATACCCCTTTCTTTAATCAAATATACTACAGTCTACCACAAGGTTTGTACGTTTACTATTGACTATAAGTCTGAGATTTACTAGTAAAGTTATAGGGATTCTTTTATTTAACATAAATACGACCTGCTAGTTTTTCCACAGAAGTTTACCTCCAGCTAAACGAAAAAAGCTGTTCTCAACGTTTGTAACGTGAGAACAGCTATAAGTGGGTTAAAATGGTTTATCGAATACTCATTTTAAATTCTAAAAACAGCTCATTGTATTTGCCTAAGTAATCAGGGCCTAAGTTCGTATAAACTTCCAATGTTTTGCGTTGTTCTTCTGAAGGATAGAAGCGCTGATCAGATACAACTTCCTTATCCATTAACTTCATCGCTGCAGTATTAGGGGTAGAGTAGCCTACATAATCAGCGTTTTTAGCACCTGATTCAGCTTTTAGCATAAAATTAATGAAGGCATGTGCACCGTCTATATTTTTTGACGTTTTTGGGATGACCATATTGTCAAACCATAAGTTTGAGCCTTCCTTTGGTACAGCAAAGTCTAAATCTTCATTTTCCGACAACATGTCAGCTGCTTGACCAGACCAAGTGAGTGCTACAGTAGCTTCATTATTAACCATCAGCGGTGTAATTTCATCTCCAATAATGGCTTTAACATTTGGCGCTAATGTGATTAGTTTATCAGTAGCTTTACGTAGCTCCTGGTTATTTAAAGAGTTGAGTGAGTAGCCAAGACTGTTTAAGCCCATGCCAATTACCTCACGTGCACCGTCTACTAAAAAGACTTTACGTTTTAATGAAGGATCCCATAAGTCCTTCCAAGATGAGAAGTCTAGGTTTCCAACGAGCTTTGGATTATAGACAATACCGACTGTTCCCCAGAAATATGGAACAGAATATTTATTGTCGTCATCAAATGGTAAATCTAAAAAATAAGGATCGATATTTTTTAAATTAGGGATTTTCGTTTTATCTAAAGGAATAAGTAAGTTTTCTTCCTTCATTTTTTCAATCATATATTCAGAAGGGACTGCAATATCGTAAGCCGTACCACCTTGTTGAATTTTTGTCATCATTGCTTCATTTGAATCAAATGTCTCATAAATGACGTGAATGCCTGTTTCTTTTTCAAATTGCTTTAGTAAATCCGGGTCAATATATTCTCCCCAGTTAAAGATAGTTAACGTATCTTTACCACTTTTCCCACCACCAGCACTTAGGGCGTCAGCAGCATAGAATAAAAGGGCGGAAACGACAAGTATGGCGATTGTTGCTTGAATTAATTGCTTCATTGAGTTCCCCCCGTTCTTTTACTAGCGCGGCTTGTAATGAAGTAATAGCCAACTACGACGATAACCGTTACAAAGAATACTAAACCAGATATAGCGTTAACCGTTAAGGAAATACCGGCACGTGCCATCGAGTAAATTTCAACAGATAATGTACTGAAGCCGTTACCTGTCACGAAAAACGTTACCGCAAAATCATCTAGAGAATACGTTAAGGCAAGGAAGAACCCCGCAAAAATACCAGGTTGAATATACGGTAAAATAACACGCATCAAGACATCTTTTTTCGTTGCTCCCAAATCTAATGCAGCATCGATTAATGATTTATTCATTTCTAATAGTTTCGGTAAGACCATCAGTACAACAATTGGGACACTGAACGCTACATGTGCTATTAACACAGAAGTAAATCCTAATTTAATACCAATCATTGTGAATAAAATTAAGAAGCTTGCACCAATAATGACATCCGGGCTAACAATTAACACATTGTTTAAAGAAAGTAGTGTATTGCGCATTTTTGAATCTTTAACAGTGACAATGCCAATAGCTCCTAGTGTCCCAATGATTGTAGAAATCAATGCAGAGAGTAATGCGACGATAACTGTATTAATTAGAATTACGAGTAGACGTGAATCCTCAAATACGGCTATATAATGTTCTAACGTAAAAGACTCAAAATTATTCATTGATCCGCCACTATTGAACGAATAGAAGATTAAATAGAAGATAGGTGCATACAAAACGATAAAAACAATCGCTAAATACACTCTTGCTGTAGCAGATAGTTTTTTCATCGTACGCGACCTCCTTTATCCTTTTTCTGTCCTGTAATTAACATAACGATGACCATGAATAAAATTAAGAAAACAGCAATTGTTGAACCCATTCCCCAGTTTTGGGTTACAAGGAATTGTTGTTCAATAGCTGTACCCAGTGTAATAACACGATTTCCTGCAATTAAACGAGTGATCATGAAGAGTGATAATGCAGGAATAAATACAACTTGAATACCTGATTTAACACCGTCCATTGTTAAAGGCAATATAACGCGACGGAATGTAGTAAAGGCAGATGCCCCCAAATCACGTGCGGCATAAACAAGAGCCGGATTTAAACGATCCAATGAGTTGAAAATCGGTAAAATCATAAATGGAATAAAAATATAAACGGATACGAACACAAAGCTAATGTCAGTGAATAGCATTTGCTTCGGATCAAAACCAAATACTTCGATAAATGCATTTAATGGACCGTACAAGCCGAAAATCCCAATAAAGGCATATGTTTTTAACAAAAGATTAATCCAAGAAGGAATAATAATTAGTAAAAGCCAAAGCTGTTTATGTTTCGTCTTCGTTAAAAAATAGGCTGTTGGATACGAAACAAGTAACGTAAAGAACGTAATTAAAAACGCATACCAGAATGAACTTAATGTCATTTTTAAATAGACAGAAGAAAAGAATGCTTTATAGTTATCGAGCGTGAAATTGCCATGTATATCTAGTAGGGAATAGTAAACAACGAGTGCAATCGGCGCGATAACGAAAAACGCAATCCATAAAACATATGGAAATAAGGCTGATTTCGAAGTCTTAGTTTGCATCTTCGTCGTCTCCATACGCCTCTAAACGTTTGTCGAATTCTTCTTCTGTTTCATTTAAGCGCATTACATGAATTGCTTCTGGATCAAAGTCTAAACCAATTTCTGTCCCTACCTCAGCTTTTTTCAATGAATGCACGAGCCATTCATTCCCATCTTTGTCGTACGTAGATAATTCATAATGCACCCCACGGAACAATTGAGTATCAACTTTAACGACAAGCTTGCCTTTATCGATTGTTGTCATTTCTAAATCCTCTGGGCGAATGACAATATCGATTTTTTCGTTTGGCTTCATACCTTGGTCAACACATTCAAAAACTTTACCAGCAAATTCTACATTGAAATCTTCAATCATCACGCCAGGAACAATATTTGATTCACCAATAAAATCAGCAACGAAGCGGTTAATTGGCTCATCATAAATATCTACCGGTGTACCAGATTGTTGAATTTCACCTTCACTTAAGACAAAGATTTCATCACTCATGGCAAGTGCTTCTTCTTGATCGTGTGTGACAAATACAAATGTTTTTCCAAGTCGTTGTTGTAACTCACGTAACTCATATTGCATTTCTGTACGTAGCTTTAAATCTAAAGCTGAAAGAGGTTCATCAAGTAAAATTACTTCAGGATCGTTCACAATCGCACGAGCAATTGCAACACGTTGACGTTGGCCACCAGACATTTCAGAAATTTCACGATTGCCATAGCCTGCTAAGTTAACGAATTTTAATGCTTCAACAACACGGTTTTTAATTTCACTTTCAGGAAGCTTTTTTATACGAAGCCCAAATGCGACGTTTTCAAAGACGTTTAAATGAGGAAACAAAGCATAATCTTGAAAAACAGTATTTACTTGGCGTTCATTTGCTGGCACTGAGTTGATTTTTTTATTATGAAAATAGATATTTCCTGTTGTTGGTTCTGTGAATCCAGCGATCATACGTAAAATAGTTGTTTTACCACAACCGGACGGACCTAGTAGTGTATAGAATTTTCCCTTTTCTAGCTCCAGGTTAATGTTTTTTAAGACGACCGTGCCGTCATTATAGGACTTTGAAACGTTTTCAAAGCGGATAATCGAATTCGTTGTCATAGATGCGCCTCCTTAAGCTATAAATATGAATCCGTTGCGACAAGTAAAATTTTGGTTTCATCAGCATGTGCATTAAAAATTTGATGATGATCTGTCGCTTCAAAATAGAGAGCATTGCCTTCACTCGCTATGTACTGTTCATCTCCTAAAACGAGACGAATACGCCCTTCGACAACATAAATAAATGTTTCTGAAAGGGAGGGTTCAAACTGCTTAAATTCACCATCAGCAGCAAGTGTTAAGAAAATGGGCTCCATTTCTTTTTCATTTGATGTAGGAATCAGCCACTGAATTTCATATTTCTTTTCTTCATCTGTATAAGTGGATTGATCTTCCTCTGTATATACAACCTTTTGTTCAGGTGCTCCATCATCGAAAAATTCCTTAGGTGTTGACCCTAAAACTTCTAATAGTGAAAATAGTGTTTCAATGGAAGGTGAATTTAGATCACGTTCTAATTGTGAAATATACCCTTTACTTAAATCTGTACGTTCTCCAAGCTCCTCTTGGGTAAGACCTTTTTTTAAACGAAGCGCTTTGATTTTTGCTCCTATTTGCATCTTTTCCCTCCTAGAAGAAGTTTAGCAATCATAAACTTTTGAAATACGAAGTTTACTTTAACGAAACTTTTAGTTTACTAAAACCATTACAATTATACATAATAATAAAGAATTTGCAATCATTTTTAATGAAAAAAAAGTAGATGAAATTTTTAGAAATTATACATAAATTTTGTGTAGAAAAATTTCGTTTAAACTAGAATAAAATTGTTAAAAGTAGCTAATAAATAGGCTGTAGCAGCTATTCCATTTGGTGATTTGACGAAAATTTGTCAGATAATTAAAAGTGTGCACTTTTGTGAAGTTTACTTGTTTGAAAAACTACGATTACTCTGCTATCGTAGAAGACGAGTTCGCTGGTGCGAATGGAATATATACACTACATATATAATCGGAGGGATTTATAATGGCAGAACGCATGGTAGGTAAACAAGCACCTGACTTTACAATGGAAGCGGTACTTGCAGACAAATCATTTGGCAAAGTATCATTAGAAGACATTAAAGCACAAGACAAATGGACAGTACTTTTCTTCTATCCAATGGACTTCACTTTCGTATGTCCAACAGAAATCACTGCAATGAGCGATCGTTACGATGAGTTCGAAGACTTAGATGCAGAAGTAATCGGTGTTTCTACTGATACAATCCACACTCACTTAGCTTGGATTAACACTGACCGCACTAAAAACGGTCTTGGTGAGTTAAAATACCCATTAGCAGCGGATACAAATCACCAAATTTCAAAAGAATATGGCGTATTAATTGAAGAAGAAGGTATCGCACTACGCGGCTTATTCATCATCAACCCAGAAGGCGAATTAAAATACCAAACAGTATTCGATAACAACATCGGCCGTGATGTAGACGAAACTTTACGTGTACTTCAAGCTTTACAAACTGGTGGTCTTTGCCCAGCAAACTGGCGTCCAGGTCAAGCAACTCTATAATTTAGAGTTTTAGATCATTCAACAAATAAAGAGTCCCCACAGTAAGTTTGTGGGGATTTTTTTAAACTTGATATATAAAGGAGAATGTTTTATGAAACTTCGTGAACAAATGCCTGAACTTGTAGGCGCAACAACTTGGTTAAATGGTGAAGTAACAAAAGCGGATTTAGTAGGCGAAAAACCAACGTTAATTCACTTCTGGTCAGTTAGTTGTCATTTATGTAAAGAGGCAATGCCGGATGTCAACAATTTCCGTGACCAATACAAAGATGAGTTAAACGTTATTGCCGTGCATATGCCACGTTCTGAGGAAGATACAAACTTAGAAACGATCAAATCGGTAGCAGCAGAGCATGACATTGTTCAACCAATCTTTGTTGATAGCGAATTAAAGCTTACAGATGCATTTGAAAACCAATACGTACCTGCATATTTTGTGTTCGATAAAGATGGTCAACTTCGTCACATGCAAGCTGGTGGCAGCGGTATGAAAATGTTGGAAAAACGTGTAAATCGTGTTTTAGATGAAATGCGTAACGCATAAAATAACAGATTAAGAGGCGAGGGATATTTTCCCTCGTCTTTTTTATGGAAAACGGGATTATTTTGGAGCTCGGCAAATGTGACTTACCCTGAGCGAATAAGGAATCGAGTTGATTGAAACAAGAGCAAGCGGATGGAGAAGTAACCCGAGCGAAAAAGAGGTTGACCTGATCACTTCCTCGAGCAACCCGAGCAGTTTTGGGTTAACCTGATCACTTCCTAGGCAACCCGAGCAGTTTAGTCTCTCACCCGATTAAATCCTGACGACAACCGAGCAAAAAAAGCCACTAAGCAGAACGGTCCTGTCCAATGATTGTCTTTTATTGACGAATAGTCTCTTGTTTTGACGATACATATAGCAGAGAATGCGTTACAATAATGGTATAGTAGTTTTCGGAGGGATTTATAATGATGAAAAAAGAGTTTGCTGTCATTGGACTTGGACGTTTTGGAGGAAGCATTTGCCGCGAACTAATGAGTCAAGGTGCACAAGTTATGGCGATCGATCATTCCTCAGAGCGGGTGGACGAGTTTGCTTCCATTGCCACACAGGCCGTTATCGCAGATTCGACGGATGAATCGGTATTAAATTCATTAGGTATTCGTAATTTTGAGCATGTGATCGTAGCGATTGGTGAAGATATTCAGGCTAGTATTTTGACGACTATTATTTTAAAAGAAATAGGCGTTCAGCAGATTACTGTAAAGGCACAGAATGATTACCATGAAAAAGTTCTGCGTAAAATTGGTGCAGATTTTGTCGTGCATCCTGAGCGTGATATGGGGATACGCATTGCCAATAATATGCTGTCTAATACAGTGCTTGATTATTTGGAGCTTTCTGATGAACATTCAATTATGGAGCTTAAGGCCAATGATGTGATTGCAGGCTACTCCATTATGGATTTAGATATTCGTGCAAAGTATGGGATTAATATTGTAGGTCTTAAGCGTGGTTCAGATATCATCGTATCTCCGCAGGCGAGTGATAAAATTTTGCTAGGAGATATTATGCTTGTCATTGGGGCTGATGTAGATATTAATCGCTTTGTTAAAAAGGTATTGAATGGGTAATGAAAATGAATAAACGAAGATGGAAACTAGTTATATTTGCTGCAATTATTCTGATTATCGCTTTTACATTGCAGTTTCGCGAAAAAAATGAGGAAGAGGCTATTTCTCACATTTTAGATCATGCAGCAGAAATTGATGCAATTGAGCTATTTAAAGGAGAGCAATCTTTATTTAAAGCAACAGGTCAGGATGCAACTGCCTATATTGAAAACTATCCTCTAAGCCATGTTAAGAAATTAAGCAAAAAAGAGCGATCTATATTTGAAGAAAAACCACTCTATCATATTGTCTACGAAATAAAAGGAGAGCCTTTATATGAGGTGGATATTTTAAAGGTCGCTATTAGCTCTGAGCTAAATGAGGAATTACAGCAGATGGTTTTTAATGTTGGAGATCAGCAATATTTGAACTATTGGGCAAAAGAGAAAAAAGCACTTGAGCAATCAACAAATACGCAACGTTTGCTTGAACAATATGTTAAATAAAAAGGGTAGTGAAACAGCAACAAGCTGTCATCACTACCCTTTAAGAAACTATAGATTTTTAACTTAACGTTTTTATTTCTAGGACACTATCGTAGTTTTTCCCTGAAGTGCACGTTCGTGCATCTCCACATCAAACTCTTTTTCAGATTTCGATACGACTACACAAGCTACACCGTTACCAATTAAATTTGTTACGGCACGTGCCTCAGACATGAATCGGTCAACACCAATTAGTAGCGCGATCCCTTCGACTGGAATCATTGGGAAAGCAGCAAGTGTCGCTGCTAATGTAATAAAACCAGAACCTGTTACCCCAGCGGCTCCTTTAGATGTAATCATTAAAATCCCAAGCAGTGTAATGATTTGAATCCACGTCAATTCCATTCCGTATGCTTGTGCAATAAATAAGGCAGCCATGGATAGGTAGATGGAAGTTCCATCAAGATTGAAGGAATAACCGGTTGGTACTACTAATCCAACCACTTGCTTAGAGCAACCATAGTTCTCCAATTTACGCATCATAGATGGCAAGGCAGATTCAGATGATGAAGTACCAATGACTAAGAAAATTTCATCCTTAATATAAGCGATAAATTTAAAAATACTAAAGCCGAAGAATTTTGCAATTGTGCCTAAAACAAAGACTACGAATAAGAACATTGTAATATAGACGGCAGCCATTAATAGACCTAAGTTGGCCAAAGATTTTAAACCAAAATTACCAATCGTATAGGCCATTGCACCAAATGCACCTATTGGAGAAATTTTCATCACCATACTTACGATTTTGAAGAAAATTTCTGCCACTTGTTCAAAAAATGTAATGACAGGTTTCGCAGGTGCGCCAATAGAAGCAGCTGCTAAGCCGAACAATATTGCAGAGAATAACACAGGAAGTAATTGCCCCGCTGCAAGTGCACCTACAACGTTTTCAGGAATGATGCTAGAGATGAAAGCGCCTATACCTTGCTCACTTTCTGCAGCAGCAGTTGTATATTTTGAGATATCAGCTTCGGAAGCACCTGATGTATCTAATCCAGTACCAGGACTAACGATTATTGCAACAGCAATACCGATTGCTAAGGCAATGGTAGAGACAATTTCGAAATACAGTAACGCCTTTCCTCCGATTTTTCCAACCTTTTTCATATCCCCCATACTACCGATTCCGATTACAACTGTTAAGAAGATAATAGGGGCGATTAACATTTTAATTAGCTTGATGAATAAGTCTGCCAGGATTTTAAGGCTGGCACCAAACTCAGGGAAGATGGCTCCAACAATAACCCCCAAAATGATCGCAGCTATAACCTGAACAGTCAAATTTTTCAGTAATTTCATTTTATGCTACCTCTTTTCTAAAATTTTCTCTTTGATATCGTTTTCACTAGAATTATCATAGCGAATCCTTTTGAAAAAAAGAGGTTTAGAAAATAAGAAACATATCGTTCATTAAGTACATTCATCAATATTTTAAGTGAAACGTAGTGTTTTTAATAGTTTAAGCTGTTATGATACTGTTTGATGAATTTACTATTGTTATAATACAAAAGTAATTAGTGATAGAAAATTTTGTTTTATACCAATTTTTCGTAATATTGTTCATTAAGTTCATGACTTTCTCCTATTTATGTCAACTAAAAGTGTTGTCAAAAGATTTTTTTGAAGATAATCTTAAAAGCATATCATTTGTAGAAGTGAGCCGAGTTACATCCCACTGATAAGATTATGCCGAGGCATAAATGATTAGTGCAAATGCAGATTTGGAAAGGGGGAGGATTTCGAATGATGAAAATGCCTGTAAACGGCAAAATACTGTTAGTGACATTTTTAATCATTGCATTCTCCTTTTTACTTGGGGGCATTTTTGTACTTGGTAACCTCTTAACGGAGCAAGAAAAGGAGTTTGGTCAGCGTGCTATGCTCGTTGCGCGGACTGTATCAAATGTGCCAGAAATCAGTATACATTTGAAAGATGACAATATTAAAGAAGCGGCGAAAAATGTCAATAAAATTGTAGATGGAATTCGTGTTGTTAATAAAGCAGAGTATATTGTTGTGATGAATAAGAATCGTATTAAACTATCTCACCCAGTCAGTAAAGAAATAGGGAAACGTAGTGAATCACAGGATTTAAATGCTGCCTTTAGTGAGCATTATTATGTATCGAAGGCGCAAGGGGAAGCCGGTGTAATGATTCGAGCGTTTGTCCCTATTATTGATGAGAAAAAGGAACAAGTAGGCATTGTCGTTGTAGGGTATTCACTACCAACTTTTATAGAAATGCTGCAAAATTATGAGCATGAAATTTTTATCACTATTCTTATATCGCTTGTTTTTAGTATTTGGGGGGCATATACACTTGGCCGACATATTAAAAAGCAAATGTTTGGGCTTGAACCCCATGAGATTGCGAAGATGTATGTGGAACGAACAGAAACGTTCAATGCTATGCATGAAGGCATTATAGCGGTCGATAAAGAAATGAATATTACAATTTTTAATGAAAAAGCAGCTGATATATTAGGTGTTACTAGAAAGATAGAGGATTGTATCGGGGAAAATATTTATGATGTTTTGCCTGACACACGATTGCCAGAAATTGTTGAAACAGCAAATCCTGTATACGATCAAGAGCTTTACATCAATCATCATAGTATTTTGAGTAATCGTGTCCCGATTATTGTAAATGGTGAGTTAGTCGGAGCAGTTGCCATGTTTAAAGATTTAACCGCGGTGAAAAAGCTTGCAGAAGAGGTAACAGGGGTTAAAGCTTTTGTTCAAGCGCTGCGTGTACAAACACATGAGCATAAAAATAAGCTTCATACGATTGCAGGACTACTGCAATTGGGACATACAAAGCAAGCACTTGAATACGTTACAGCTACTACCGAAAATGAAGCTTCTTTAACGAAGTTTTTGAATGAACGCTTTCATAATGAAAATATTTCAGGATTATTGCTAAGTAAAGTTAGCTACGGCAAGGAATTAGGCATACAAGTAGAAATCGATCGAAAAAGTCATTTTAAACGCTTTCCACCATTATTAGATCACCACGATTTTGTTGTCTTGTTAGGAAATTTAATTGAAAATGCCTTTGAAGCGCTAAATGTGCTGTCAAAGGATGATAAATATGTAGCGATTTCTGTAGATGAACATGATGGTGTGTTAGCAATTGCTGTTTCTGATAATGGAATTGGGATGTCAGAAGAGGTGCAAGCTCGTATGTTTGAAAATGGATTTTCTACAAAGGCAAATGAGAATCGCGGTATTGGCTTGCATTTAATACATGAAATTGTAAGAAAAGGTAATGGTGATATTGAGGTAGTGAGTGAGTTTATGAAGGGGACAAGTTTCTTAATCTTATTGGAGTTAGGAGAAGAGTAGATGGATGTAATAAATGTGTTATTAATTGAGGACGATCCGATGGTACGAGAAGTGAACAGGCAATTTATTGAGCAAATCAAAGGATTTTCGCTAATAGGCTATGCTAGTAATGGGATAGAAGGGATTGAGAGGATTAAACAATTAAACCCGGAGCTTGTCTTTATGGATATTTTTATGCCTGAGCAGGATGGTATCACTACGCTAGGGAAAATTCGTGAAGAACATCTCCCGGTTGATGTTATTGCTGTAACAGCTGCGAATGATATGCCTACTGTGCAGCGAATTTTACACCTAGGCGTCTATGATTATATTATGAAACCTTTTACGTTTGAACGAATTGAGCAAACTTTAAAGAATTATCAAACATATAAAAAGGAAATAAGCGGTATGCAAGATCTAACACAGCATGATGTGGATCATCTAATGCAGCAACGTATCCTTGAGCAAGAAGCTGTTCCTCCGATCGTGGAGACAATTTTAATAGAAGAGCTACCAAAGGGTTTTAACCGAGCAACATTAGACAAAGTGCTTGCCTATATTCAAGAAAGAAGCGAAGCGGTCTCGGCAGAGGAAGTGTCTACATACATTGGAACAGCGCGTGTAACGGCTCGACGTTACTTAGACTTTTTAGAAAAACAAAATTTATTAAAGGTGGATATACAATATGGAAGTGTGGGACGTCCTATCCATCGATATTATATTTAACATCTTTCAGTGAGTGACCAAACACCCGCTGAAGCACTGCGCTTTCGCACAAAAAACATCTGCAGGCCTAAGCACAAAGCCGATTCCGGACGTAATTATGCCGAGGTAAATTGATTCTGCATCGGTTGTCTTATAAAGCTGTTTAATACATCTTTTATAGGGCAAACCTTTTTATTATAGTAACTATGGGTATCTGGGAACGATACATATAGCGGAGAATACGCTACAATAATGGTGTGTTAGTTTTCAGAAGATTTTTTAAAAAAAGAATCTGCTGTCAATGAACTTAGATGTTTCAAGAAAGCTTATGGGGAGTAGGTTTAGCACATGTTCAACGTTCGAAAAGAGGCGCTATTGAAGTTTTTGAAAGTTCTATTTCCAATAGTACTTTTAGCGATAGCTATTTATGAAATTCTACAATCGATAAGTGGGATAGATGTTCATTTACTTAAGAAAGAAGTGAATGAACTGCAGATATGGGAGCTCTTATTTATTCTTTTCATCACCTTCTTTGCCATTACACCGATGATTTTTTATGATGTTATTTTAGTGAAAATAGTAGGAATCAAAATAAATAAACGTATTTTGCTGAATCATTCATTTATTGTGAATACCTTCTCTAATCTTATTGGCTTTGGTGGTTTAGTTGGTGTATTTTTGCGTAATTATTTCTATTCTAAATATAAAGAGGATAAGGAAGACTTGTTAAAAAGCATAGCCTCCGTCACACTCTTTTATTTAACAGGGATTTCACTGTTAGCCTGGATGATGTATATATTCTTTTGGGACTTCCCATTGCTGAAAGAGGTGCGATGGTTAAAGATAGCGGTTATTCTTGTTAGCTTATATGTTCCGATATTTATTGCTATGCACATCATTCGCTATAAAAAATCAGGTTCTATAAGTCCAAAGATCTCGCTTCAATTGATGGTAACTTCAGTAACTGAATGGCTTGCGGTCTTTTTAGTGATCTGGATTTTAACGTTTATTTTGAAGATCCCAATAGAATTATCCGCTTTAATTCCTATATTTTTAATTGCTTCTTGTGCAGGAATTGTCAGCATGATACCTGGTGGAGTTGGCTCATTTGACCTTGTTTTTTTATGGGGGACTCAAAGTGTAGGAATCGCTGATGAGAAAGTACTTTTTCTATTAATTTTGTACCGGATTGGCTACTTTGTGCTTCCGTTTTTAGTGTCTGCTCTTTTATTTGTAAAAGAATATTGGAATCGTTGGAATCAATCGTGGGATGACTTGCCGAATGTTATTTTTCAGAAGCTTAGTCACACGTTATTAACGATATTGGTATTTCTTTCTGGCATTGTATTATTGTTATCAGCTTCGGTGCCGGGGGTGTTAAGTCGACTAAAAATAGCACAGGAATTTTTATCTTCGCCAATCATGCATGTCTCTCATCAACTGACTGTTGCAGCTGGCTTTATTCTCTTAGGGTTATGTAGGGGAATTAAATATAAAGTAAAAAGGGCATATCAGCTTTGCCTTATAGTGCTCAGTAGTTCCGCACTATTTTCGATTTTTAAAGGCTTCGACTATGAAGAAGCGATTTTTTTAGTGATTGTTGCAGTGTTGTTAATTGCCTCCAAAAAACAATTTTACCGTGAAAGTTACGTTTTGACATGGGGGATCGTTTTGGTTGATCTTGCTGCAGTGACAATCATTACAGCGATGTATGTATTGATTGGTTATGTGAACTTACCTACTTCCATAATTCATATTCCGGCCACTTTGCAGGAATACATTATTACAGATTACCGAGACCTATTTTATAGTGCAGTAATGGGTATCCTAATAGCAATTGTTATTTTTTATATAGGTTATTTTATCCGTGCACCTAAGAAAATGGAAAAGCTTTTGTCTAGTGCCCAGGAAGAGAGTATCAAACATCATTTGATGACCTATAAAGGGACAGAGTATTCACATTTGATTTTTTTACATGACAAATTTGTACATTGGAATAAAGAAGGGACAGTTTTATTTTCTTATCAAATATATGCAGATAAGATCGTTGTACTCGGAGATCCTGTGGGAAATGAAGCTGATTTTTTATCTGCTATTCAGGAGTTTTTGGAATTGGCGGACAAGCATGGCTATACACCAGTCTTTTATGAAATTAACAATAAAATTTTCCCTTCCTTACATGAGCATGGGTATAGTTTTTTTAAGCTAGGCGAGGAAGCTTTTGTAGACTTAGATAAGTTTACACTTACTGGTAAGGGGATGAAGGGACGTCGAGCGGTAAAAAATAAATTTGAACGAGAAAATTTTACTGTTGATATAGTAAGCCCTCCTTACTCACAGGAATTAATGAATGAATTGAAAGAAGTATCAACGAAATGGTTGCAGGGAAGGGCAGAAAAAGGCTTTTCTCTTGGCTTTTTTGATGAACACTATTTAAACACTTCAAACATTGCCGTTTTACGTGGCGCAGAGGGAGTTATTGGCTTTGCCAGTATCATGCCCATGTACGATAATGGCGAAAGAGTCTCAGTAGATCTCATGCGTTTTAAGCCGGGAGCACCATCTGGAACGATGGATTTCATTTTCCTATCGCTCTTTGAATGGACAAAGACAGAAGGCTATCGTGTTTTTAATATGGGGATGTCGCCATTGTCAAATGTCGGTCGGTCTAGGTATTCCTTTTTGAGTGAAAAAATTGCAGCACAAATATTTTTACATGGGCAGCATTTCTATCATTTTAAAGGCTTAAAAAACTTTAAATTAAAATATGCAGATTTTTGGGAGCCAAAGTATATAGCGTATCGAAAGAAATCTTCATTGCCATTTACAATGGCACAAGTCACGCTATTGATTGGCAAAAAGAGAAAATAGGTAGCGAAGGTTCACTCTGATTGACTAGAGTAGGAAGTTCAATAATCTTTTTAAAGAGTCTGTGCTGCCAGCATAATTACTTAGACGGAAGTATTCGCTTGGCCAATCAAAAAAAGATGCATTGTAAAATTACTTTACGATGCATCTTTTTTGATGGATTTTTATCGCCGGAAAAATGGACACCAACACCGATAGAACCTCAAAATCGCCGCTAAACAATAACGATGTAGCATTCCGGAAGAAGTGAAAGCGCCCAGTCGGAACGGTAATCAACCACCCTTAATGATGATAATTCAGAAAATTGTAATTTTATACTTGATTTTCCATAAACGCTTTGTAATAATAGAGAAAATTTTAGTTCTGAGATGAACCTTCACGGGGAGCGGGGTTATAAACGATATTTATTTATTATATTCTAATAGGGCGATTCTTCATTAAAAATGCTATTTGAAAAAGAAACACACAGTTAGATGAATGAGTGAGAAAGTAAGAATCTTTACTAGTTTATACTTTATGAGATTCATGTTAAAGATGAAAGATTAATAGTGAAAATTGTATAAGGGGAGGGAGCAGTTTGCGTATTCCGAGTAAATTAACAGTAGGTGATGAGATACGAGTTATCGCACCTAGTCGTAGTGCGGCAATCATCACAGCAGAAGGCGCTGAACAAACGAAGAAAAAGCTTGAAGAGTTAGGCTTTCGTGTATCTTTTGGTCGACATATTTTTGAATGTGATCTCCAACATTCATCATCAATTGAGCATCGAGTTGCAGACATTCATGATGCCTTTCGTGATAACAATGTAAAGGCTGTATTAACAGTTATTGGTGGCTTTAATTGTAATGAGGTATTACCCTATTTGGACTACGACATGATAGCAAATAACCCAAAAATATTTTGTGGCTTCAGTGATATCACAGCTTTAGCAACCGCTATTACAAAAAAGTGTGGATTTGTTACGTACTCGGGTCCGCATTTTTCTAGCTTTCGTATGGAACAGGCACAAGACTATCAACTATCCTATTTTCAAAAATGTTTGATGAATAATACATCATATACGATTAAAGCATCAAGCGTATGGAGTGATGATGCATGGTATTTAGATCAACATAATCGTCATTTTGAAGCAGCTAGCTGGAAGGTGTATTCTGACGGAGAGGCAAGTGGACAATTATTTGGTGGAAATTTATGTACGTTAAATTTACTTCAAGGGACACCGTATATGCCTGATCTAACGAATAGTATTTTATTTTTAGAAGATGATGAAATAGTTAATCCAGAAATATTTGCCCGTGATTTCACCTCATTATTACAAGCCACTACCAATATTAAAGGCATAGCGATAGGGCGTTTTCAAAGAGCTTCTAATATGACAGAGGAGCAGCTACATTTTATTTTAGATAAGCATCCAAATTTAAGAAGAATACCAGTTATCTATGATGTTGATGTTGGACATACACAGCCGATCTTTACGTTTCCTATTGGTGGTGAAATTCAAATGAACACGGAAGACTTGATAATCCATGTCACTAAATTTTAACTTCTTTCAGCGGATGTCCAAACATCCGCTGAAGGCATAATTGATAAAGAAGGGAGTACAATCAAGATGTTAGTAAGAGAGGCAATAGGTAAAGATGCTAAACAGGTAATAGCTGTCATCAAAAATGCGGAAGAGTCTAATTTTATGTTATTCAGGCCAGGTGAACGAAAGTTAGAGACTGAACAGTTTACTAAATTTATCGAGAATATGAACAATAACAGCCATTCAGCTTTATTTATAGCTGAAATTGAAAAGACGGTAGTTGGTTATTTAATAGTTCAAGGTAATCATATGCCATCCAGTGTTTCACATCGAGCCTATATAGTCGTAGGTATCCATAGTGAATATAGAGGACAGAAAATTGGTACTGCGTTGTTTAGTCACCTCGACGATTGGGTAAAAGAAAAGAGCATGCATCGCTTGGAACTAACAGTAATGGCGAATAACAAGGCAGGCATAGCTTTATATAAAAAAATGGGGTTTGAAATTGAGGGGACTAAAAGACATTCCTTATATGTTGATGGGGAATATATGGATGAATATTATATGTCAAAAATATTGTAATACAAAGGGGGGATGTATATGAATTCTAGAAGAAACACTAGAAGTATTAATATCGGTATTTTTTCACCGTCTTCCCCTGCATCCGTCAATGCACTTTCTCGATATAAGCGTGCAAAAGCTTTTCTTGAACAAAAAAATATTAATCTAATTGAAGGTAGTTTGACGGGCAAAGTTGATATCTATCGCTCAGGCACTCCTAAAGAGCGTGCAGAGGAATTGAATGAATTATTACGTGATCCAAATATCCACATCATCATGTCGACAATAGGTGGTACAAATTCAAATAGTATGCTGCCATATATAGATTTTGAGGCGTTTCGAAGCAATCCTAAAATCGTGGTTGGTTACTCTGATGCAACGGCAATTTTACTGGCACTTTACGCAAAAACAGGAATTACAACTTATTACGGTCCAGCATTAGTTCCTTCCTTTGGTGAGTTTGAGCCCTTAGTTAATGATACATATCAATTCTTCGAGAACTACTTCTTTAAATCAGAATCAATACCTTATGAAATTCCAATGCCTACTTATTGGTCAGATGAACCAGTCAATTGGCTAGAAAAAACGGTGGAAAAGAAGTTATTTAAGAATGAATGGGTGACGGTTCAAGAAGGAGTTGCTGAAGGTAGGTTAATCGGTGGCAATGTAAATGCTATGTATGGATTCATTGGTACATCTTATTTTCCGAATATTAAAGACGGAGATATCTTATTAATTGAAGATTGTGCTAAAAATACTGCTATCGTTGAGAAAAATTTTGCGATGCTCAAATTGCATGGTGTATTTGAAAAAATAAGCGGCATTATTTTAGGTAAGCATGAATGCTATGATGATTTAGGGACTGGGCGTAACGCATATGAAGTATTGCTTGAACAGTTAGATGGTATTGATATTCCGATTCTAGCGGAATTTGACATATGTCATACTCATCCAATGCATCCAATTGCTATAGGAAAACGAGTAAGGTTAGATGCAACGGCCAAAAAAGTCTATTGTATTGAGAAATGGTTATAAGTTAAATAAGCCCTGCTGATTTTTTGCAGGGCTTAGTCCGATTATGATTTAACATAGTCATCGTCCGTGATGGCATACAGTTTCACATTTCGATGATAACCCTTAACAAACATACTTTTTCGTAAAGTACCTTCGAAAAGCATACCCGATTTTTCCATTACTTTTTGGGAACCGATATTGTCCTCAAAACATCGTGCTTGTATTCGAACTATTTTTAATTCGTTAAATCCATAGTCTATTAATTTTTTTACTGCTTCGGTCGTAATCCCTTGATTCCAATAATCTTCAGAAAGAACATAGCCAATTTCCGCACATTTTTGCTGGTCATTAAAAGATACAAAGTCGATAGTGCCGATCAATTTCTGCTCATATTCAATGCCCCATAATAGATGATTACCTTGTGTATACCCATTTAAAACTAATTCAACAAACATTTTTGTTTCTTCTAAACTTTTATGAGGATCCCATGTGACATAACGTGCTACATTTTTACTGGACGTATAATGAAACATTGCCTCTAAATCATTTAATGAAATCGGCCTTAATGTTAATCTTGCTGTTTTTAAAACAGGTGGTGCTTGTTTGAAAATTTTGTCGCTCACAAAACTCCCCCTTCAAAGCATTTAAGTGTATTTAATTATAACAAGATTTGTGAATTCTCGTTAAGCTTTTTATTAGAGATTGAGAGGAGTATAGACGATAATGCTTCATCAAAATATAGAAAAAAGGGCCTCCTTTAAAGGAGAGCCCATTTTTACATGTATTTATTAATTTTCTTCCATATCTTTTCGGTTTTTCTTTAACATTTTAGATAGCATTTCATACACGATTGGTACAACTACTAATGTTAATAATGTTGAAGATAGTAAACCACCAATTACGGTAATCGCTAGGTCTTTTGAAATTAGACCACTGCCACCATTACCAAGTGCCATTGGAATCATCGCACCGATTGTTGCGATGGCTGTCATTAGGATTGGACGTAAACGAGTTGCACCTGCCTCTAAAATGGCCTCGCGCATAGCAAGTCCGTCACGTTCCATATGAATAATGCGGTCTACTAATACGATGGCGTTTGTTACAACGATACCTATTAACATTAATAGTCCCATCATAACAGAAACAGAAATGGTTTGATTTGTAACGTACAAGCCGACAAATGCACCAATTACTGCGAATGGTAGTGAGAACAGAATAGCAAATGGTGCTAAACCTTCACCGAATGTTACTACTAGGATGAAGTAAACAATCGCGATCGCAGCTAACATAGCAATTCCAAGCTGTGTGAACGTTTCTTGCATGTCTGCAGCAACGCCTCCAACGCCAGTCGTTACACCTTTAGGTAAATCTAATTTATCGATTTTCTTATCAGCAGCTGTAGTTGCTTTTGAAATATCGTCACCGATAATCGTACCAGAAACTTTTGCGAAATATTCACCTTTTGAGCGAGACAATGTGTTTAATGTAGTGCCTTCTTCTACTTTTACTAACTCACCGATTGTCATTGTTGTGCCTAAAGCTGTTTGGATTTTAGTAGCTAATACATCATCAAGAGATTTGGCCGCAGCTTTTTCTTCATGTTGTACAATAACATCAATATCTTCACCATTATGCTGAACTTTAGTTAAAACTTCTTGTGATGTATTTTCATTTAAAGCCATTACAATTTGAGCAGTAGTTAAACCATATTGTAGAACATTCTTTTGATCTACTTTTAAGGTATTTTCAACAAATGGATCTTCAGTATCAGACTTAATTTCTTCTAAACCATCAACTTCTTTTAATGCGCCTTCCACTTGTTTCACTGCTTTGCGAAGCTTATCTAGATCTTCACTGTATAATGTGTAACTTACTTCATTTGAAGACCCCGACATTGATGAGAAGTTTTGAGATTTCCATTCTCCTGATTGACTGATGTTCGTTACATAGTCTTCTACTTCTTGACGTGCTTCAGGGAAGTCCTTCATATCTGGATCGAAGATGAGGTACATTAAGGCACCACCAGCACCGCCACCCATCATCATTGCTGAAGGATCAACATGTGTAGGGTCATTGATAGAAACTTGTAAAATATTAACGTCTTTACGTTTCATTAATTCTTTTTCTACTTTTGCAACATTTGCTTCTGTATCTTTCATTAGCTCGCCTGTACCAGGAGTATACGTTAAGTACATAACCTTATCTTCTTGAGAGCCCATGAAGCTGAAGCCGATAAGTGGTGTTAAAGCAAGAGAACCAACAAGCAATACAATCGCTATAACTGATGTAATGATTTTATGGTTTAATGCTTTCTCTAATACACCTTTATACCAAAGAGCTAGTTTACCAACTTCTTTATGTTGACTTTCTTTTTTCTCGCCGTATATTTTTTTACGGAATAAGAAGTGAGATAAAGCTGGAACTATTGTAATCGCCACTAGTAATGAAGCACCTAGCGCAAATGACATTGTTAACGCAAACGGCATGAATAATTCACCAACCATACCGCCTACAAACATTAGTGGGGCGAATACGGCCACAGTTACTAATGTAGAAGAAAGGATTGGTTTGAACATTTCAATTGTCGCTTCACGAATAAGAGCACGACCTGTTAGTTTTTCTCCTTTTAAATGGATACGTCGATAAATATTTTCAACAACTACAATGGAGTCATCGATAACACGACCTATCGCCACGGTAATGGCACCGAGAGTCATAATGTTTAATGTGATATCCATCCAGTTTAATAGTAGTAATGCCATGAATACTGAAACTGGGATAGAAATAATCGAAATAATTGTTGATTTGAAATCACGTAAAAATAGTAAAATAATTAATACGGCAATGGCACCACCGAATACTGCTTTTTCAATCATTGTGAAGACTGAATCTTCAATTGGTTTACCTTGGTCAAGTGAGATATCCACTTTTAAGCCGGCTAATGATTTTTCTTCGTCTTTCATTAAATCTTTCACTGCATTTACGACTTTTACCGTATTTGCATCTTGAGCTTTAACGATTTGAATCGCAATCGCATCTTTGCCATTTGTACGTGATACAGATTGTACTTTACCTTCGACTTCAATCGTTGCAATATCGCCTAAGCGAACGAATGGTGAAGGATTTGTAGATGAAGGTGTGACTGGGATCAATAATTCTTTTAACTGATCGATAGATTGTACTTTCCCGTCTACTGATACGGCTTGTTCGCCAACAGTAAATTGATATAAACCAAGTGATAGTGACATATCACTTGCTTGAATCATTTGCTTGACAGAATCCTCTGTTAAGCCGAGAGCAGCCATTTTTGCTTGATCATATTTAAATGATATTTCATTAATGTGCTGACCGTTGATAGTTGCTGAAGCAACGCCATCAATTTTTTCGATTTTAGGAAGTAGAATGTCTTCTACTGTTGACGTTAATTCAACAATATCTTCCTTAGAGCTACTAACTGATAAAGCGACAACAGGCATCATATTCATGCTAATTGCCATAACTGTTGGTTTTTGAGCACCTTCAGGTAATTTGATCGTATCTAAAGCGGACTCTAACTGGCGTTTTTTCTCATCCATATCAATGCCGTAGTCGTATTCAACTTGAACTTGAGCTACGTTTGAAGAGGAATTTGAGTAAACAGCCTTTACATCTTCTAAGCTTTCTATTGACTTTTCAAATGGCATGGAAAGCTCATTCATAACCTGTTCAGGTGTTGCACCAGGATAAACACCCATTACAATTAAATATGGTATGGATATATCAGGTATGGATTCCATTTTCATTCTTGTACCTGAATAAATACCAGAGACAGTGATGATAATTGTTAATAACCACACTGCCAATTTGTTTTTCAATACGAAATTAACTAAACCTTTCACTTTCACACCTACCCTTTATTGACTAACTTGATTCATTTATTTATACTAATGACTATTCGGTCATTTGTCAATGAAATACATTAGGAGAGAATTAAAAGTATGTTAAAAAAGCAACTTATTATGGAGAAAGCATTGGAGCTATTCTCAGAACAAGGCTTTGAAGCTACATCTGTACAGCAAATTACAGAACGATGTGGGATTTCAAAAGGTGCATTTTATTTATCTTTCAAAACAAAAGACGAGCTTATAATTTCCATGGTAGAGCACTACCTACAACAATTTGTCACTGATGTTGACCAAGTAGTCAGAAGTTCGTTTAGTAAAGATATCATTTGGGTTGAATTTTACAAAAGTATTTTTCAAGCATTTAAAAAACATGCTGCATCTGCCCGTGTGTTTTTTAATGAGAAAGTACTTCTTACAAAAAAAGAGTTGTTTCAAAAAGTAATTGCCTATGATGCCGATATGTCTAAGTCGATCATCTATATGCTTGAGCAGCTATATCAGGATGAACTTCACGAGACAAAATATGATGTCATGTATTGTATTAAAGGATTTATGAAAAGTTATTCAGAACTTTTTATTTTTTCGGATATACCACTCGATTTAGATCAATTGGCTAAATCTCTAGCTGAAAAGACAGAAATTATTGCAAGGTATACGACGATTCCATTTATAACCGAAGAGCTCGTTCAATTAACAGCAAAACCTTTCGATGAAGAAGTTTCACAGGAATCTTTGCTAGAATTAATCGAACAACATCTAGATGGCTTTGAAGAGTCTATAGAACGCGAGTCTCTTGAATTATTAAAATTTCAAGTTGAAAATCTAACCTATAGTAAACCAATTTTAAAAGGTTTAATCGAAAACATACGATTACAGCCAGATTATAGATGGGTTGCTTATGTAATAGCTAAATACTTTAATTTGTAGACATAAGGATAGGATTGCTCACTCTAACGGGTGAGCGATCCTATTTTATTGAAATTAAAGAATGGTCGTACGAAAAATTGAAGTGATAGTGGAAATTATGTAAAAGTCTAGGGAGTAGAATTGCTTGCGGTGCTACTAATAGCACTACATGGTTACATTCAAGAAGCTCTACTTCAAAAACGGTATTTACTGAATGTAGTATTCTAATTCAATTTGAATCCTATTGTCGTTGAAAGGATTTTAGAGTCGTTATACTATATACGAATAAATGAGCAAAGAGGTTTCGGAAAAATAAAAAAACTACGCAATTTTGCGCAGTTTTTTGTAATGAGGTTAAACCTCCATAATAATCGGTAAAATCATAGGTCGACGTTTTGTTTTTTCAAATAAATATGGTCCTAATACGTCAGTAATCTCATTTTTTAGCTCAGTCCATTGAGGAGTTTTGCTTTGAATTGACTCGTTCAGGTGACGATTTAGCATTTTTTGTGCTTCATTAATCATCGTACCTGACTCACGCATGTAAACAAAGCCTCGTGAAATAATGTCTGGACCGGAAACCATTTTTTGGTTTTCCATATCTACACTTACAACAACAATCACTAAACCTTCTTCAGAAAGAATGCGTCGATCACGTAAGACGATATTGCCGATATCTCCAATACCATTACCATCAATATAAACGTCTCCTGAAGGAATACGACCTGCTACATGTGCTTCGTTGGCACTTAATGCTAGTACGTCACCATTCTCCATAACGAATGTATTTTCAAGTGGAACATCACAATCTTCTGCTAGATGCGTATGCATTTTCAACATACGGAATTCACCGTGAATGGGCATAAAGAATTTAGGCTTCATTAAGCGCAGCATTAGTTTTTGTTCTTCTTGAGAACCGTGACCAGAAGTATGGATATTATTGAGTGCACCATGAATAACTTCTGCACCTGCACGGAAAAGTAAGTTGATAATCTTGTTTACACTTACTGTATTTCCTGGTACTGGTGAAGAAGAGAAGATAACTGTGTCACCAGGCTGGATTTGGATTTGACGATGTGTGCCATTTGCAATACGAGAAAGGGCAGCCATCGGTTCACCTTGAGATCCTGTACATAATATCATAACTTCATTGGCAGGAAGACGATTAATGCTTTGGGCATCAATAAATGTATCCTTTGGTGCATTAATATAGCCTAGTTCACGACCAATTGTAATGGCATTGTCCATTGAACGTCCGAAGACAGCGATTTTTCTTCCGTATTTTATAGCAGCGTCTGTTGCTTGTTGTAAACGGTGGATGTTGGATGCAAAAGTTGCAAAAATGATACGACTATCAACCTTACGGAAAATTTCGTCGATACTTTTCCCAACCGTACGCTCGGACATAGTGAAGTTCGGCTTTTCAGCATTTGTACTATCTGAAAGTAAGCATAGTACGCCGTCACGTCCGATTTCAGCCATTTTTGTTAAGTTGGCTGGCTCGCCTACAGGTGTAAAGTCAAATTTAAAGTCACCTGTATGCACGATGTTACCAGGTGGTGTTTTTACAACAATCCCGTAAGCATCTGGAATACTATGTGTTGTTCTAAAGAAGCTAACAGATGTTTTTCTGAACTTAATAACATCTTCTTCTTTAATTTCGATAAGCTTTGTTGTACGTAGCAAGCCATGCTCGTCTAACTTATTACGTAATAAGCCAAGTGCAAGTTTACCACCGTAGACAGGGACATTTACTTGACGTAATAAGTAGGGAATACCACCAATATGGTCTTCGTGTCCATGTGTAATGAATAATCCTTTAATCTTGTCGACGTTGCGTACTAAATACGTATAATCCGGAATAACATAGTCAATACCGAGTAAGTCGTCTTCTGGGAATTTAATGCCGGCATCAATTAAAATGATTTCATCTTGAAATTGAACGCCGTAAGTGTTTTTGCCGATTTCGCCCAGTCCGCCGAGCGCGAAAACAGCTGCTTGGTCATTTTTAACAAACTTCATGCTTGTTAAATTTCCTCCAAGACGAAGTTCGGACTTGCTTGTTCGTAGACTAAATAGTTACCTTCAAGCAGTTGAACGAACTCGATGTTGTAGTTTCGGTCTTTTAGCTTTTCACGTACTTCGCGTTCTGAAGCAGCTTCAAGGTATAGACTTTTAGTGTTTTCGCGAACTGGAATTTCATTTGCACTTTCTTGATAATAAACTTTGTAAATCATAGTTTGCTCTCCTTTTATTGCGTACAATTTTATTGCACCTTTGACTAATACCACGCACGTACTACAAGAAAAAACAGCAAATTTCTAGTATACTAAGGGCGAAATTAGGCGTTTGAAGTTCTTGTATCTCAGTGTTTCAATCCAGACGTAATTACAACAAGGTGCAATTGAATAAAGCGATGAGACAGTGGTTGCACATAGCCAAATAAATGCATTTCCTTTATATTATCATGCAGTTACTCTAAAATAAAGAAAAGCCCTTCAAATAATGAAGGGCAAATGTTAGGCAATTGATTTTTTTCCGAGTATGCCGCGAAGTTGTTTCAACAATTTACGTTTGAGTTTCTTCAGCATGGCACATCACTCCTTAGGATCATTATAATGAAAAATATTGCCACTGTAAAGTCATTAACCTTGGAGAATAATACATAATGAAGGGGACTATAAGATGAAGAAAATATTATTTTTTGATGTAGATGGTACACTTTATAATAGTGAGAAAACATTACCTGCTTCTGCGAAAGAAGCACTTTTTGAAGCTCGTCGTAATGGATATGAGCTAGCGATTGCAACTGGACGTGGACCTTTCATGATTCAATCCTTACTAGAAGAGCTAGAAATTGATACGTATATAACCTTTAATGGACAATATGTCGTTTATAAAGGTGAGGTTGTCTATACAAATGGTATTGAAAAAGACGATCTAGCTAAGATTATTGCCTTTGCTGAAGCTAGAAAAGAACTGTTAGTATTTTTAGACGACAAGCGAATGATTGCATCAGGTGAAAACAATGCTTGGGTGGCAGAAAGTTTAAATACATTAAATTACCCGTATCCTGAGATAGACTCAACTTATTATATGCAGAACAGTGTCTATCAAACACTTATATTCATGGAAGAAAAAGATGAACATTTATATCGTGAAGCTTTTCCAAACGTGGAGTTTGTACGTTGGCATCGCTATTCTTGTGATATTTTACCAAAGGGAGGCTCGAAGGCTCTTGGTATTGAAAAGATCCTTGATAAGATAGGGCTGACATTAAATGATGCTGTTGCTTTTGGGGATGGACTCAACGATATTGAAATGTTGCAGGCTGTTGGGACAGGCGTGGCGATGGGGAATGGACATGAGAGCGTAAAGGCAGTTGCTACCCATATTGCAGAGCATGTAGATGAGGATGGTCTTGCGAAAATCATGCGGCAATTAAATATCATATAAGAAATGAAAGAGAAGCGACTAGTTGGAGGAATACAGCTAGTTGCTTTTCTATTTAGTAAATTTTATTCAATTTCTTTGTTTGTTTTTACTATTTTTAGTTGTACACCCGTATCCGTGAAATGATTTTTACACTGATCCCAAAGTTAAAGTGTCAGATGCATTTCATAACGTGGTCGAAAAAAGTAACCCCCGCAGTTTAAATAACTGCAGGGGTTTGCTTTCTGTGCTCCTAATCGCGCTCGTATGGTGTAGAATCTGGAATTTCGGCAAATGGATTTTGTTCATTGATGCGATCGTAAAACATAATGCCGTTAAGATGGTCTAATTCGTGTTGGAAGGCTATGGCAGGCATGCCTTTAAGTCGAATTTTTTTCTCTTCACCGTCAACAGTTTTAAATTTAACTGTAACACGAGCATGACGTGGTACATAGCCTGGAACATTGCGGTCTACAGAAAGGCAGCCCTCGCCCGCTGCAAGGTATGTGTTTTCTACAGAGTGGCTAACGATTTTTGGGTTGATAGCTACAAAACTTAATTGTTCGCCATTGTCATCAATTAAATGAAGGGCAAACATTCGATGGAGGCTATTTACTTGATTGGCAGCTAATCCAATGCCGCTGCGTAAATTATATTTATCTGCAATTTCAGGATCTTGGCTGTTTATTATATATTGAAGCATGTCTTCTGCAAGTTGTCTTACTTCATCAGTTAAAGGGAATTTTACCTCCTCAGCTTTTGTGCGTAAAGTCGGATGACCTTCGCGAATAATATCATCCATTAAAATCATATATGAATCTTCCTTTCAACTTTGTAGTGCCTTACTTATAAGTATACATCACGTATTAAAACAATCACATGAAAAAAGAACTTATTTGAATATACTTAAAAAATTTTTCAATAGCTATTAGATTGTCTGAAACTGGGCATTCTACTATTGGTAATCATGTAAGAAAACTTAATAATTGAGTACCTTTAATGTATTGTTATAATACAGTTATTATTAATTAATGGTACAGTATGGAACAGAGTCGTTTAATCGTTATTTTAGAAAAAATCTTTGTTTGTACGCGTAATATATGATTGACCGACAGTATTTTATTCAGTATACTGAGTGCAAAGAATAAGTTGTACTAGTTGAAACGGTGATTTATTTTAATACAGCTGAAAGGGAGATGTGACAAATGAGCAAGAAAAACAATAATATTTTTGATCCTAAACAAACGCTAACTGAAATCGAAGATAAGTTTGAAATGTTTCAAATTTTGAATGAAGAAGGCGAAATTATAAATGAAGAGGCAGACCCGAAACTATCTAATGAGGAACTAGTTGAGTTAATGACGCGTATGGTTTATACACGTATTTTAGACCAACGTTCTATCTCTCTTAACCGTCAAGGGCGCTTAGGATTCTATGCACCAACGGCTGGGCAAGAAGCTTCACAACTTGCGTCACACTTTGCTTTAGAAAAAGAAGATTGGATTTTACCAGGTTATCGTGATGTACCACAAATCGTATGGCATGGTTTACCTTTAGATAAAGCGTTTTTATTCTCACGTGGTCATTTTATGGGGAATCAAGTTCCTGAGGGCGTAAACGTATTAGCACCTCAAATCATTATCGGTGCACAATATATTCAAGCGGCGGGTGTAGCGCTTGGTATTCAAAAACGCGGTAAAAAAGCTGTAGCTGTAACTTATACAGGTGATGGTGGTTCATCACAAGGGGATTTCTATGAAGGCATTAACTTTGCAGGTGCATTTAAATCACCAGCAATCTTCATTGTACAAAATAACCAATTTGCCATTTCAACACCTCGTGAATTACAAACAGCTGCAAAAACAATTGCTCAAAAAGGTGTAGCAGCAGGCTTACCAAGTATTTTAGTAGATGGAATGGATGCGCTAGCAGTTTACGTAGCAACACGTGATGCACGTGAGCGCGCAGTTAATGGCGAAGGTCCAACTTTAATTGAAACAATGTGCTATCGCTATGGTCCTCACACAATGGCAGGGGATGACCCAACGCGTTACCGTACATCGGATACAGATAATGAATGGGCACAAAAAGACCCTCTTGTACGCTTCCGTAAATACCTAGAGGCGAAAGGTCTGTGGGATGAGCAAAAAGAAGAGGCTGTTATTGAACGTACAAAAGAAGAAATTAAAGAAGCGATCAAAAAAGCCGATGCTGCTCCAAAACAAAAAGTAACACAGTTAATGGAAAACATGTATAAAGGCGAAATGCCATCTAATTTAAAAGAACAGTATGAAATCTACAAAGAGAAGGAGTCGAAATAACCTATGGCACAAATGACAATGATTCAAGCAATTACAGATGCACTTCGCACAGAATTAAAGAACGATGAAAACGTTCTTGTATTCGGGGAAGATGTAGGTGTCAACGGTGGGGTATTCCGCGCAACTGAAGGCCTACAAAAAGAATTTGGTGTTGACCGTGTATTTGATACACCGTTAGCAGAATCAGGTATTGGTGGCTTAGCGGTCGGTCTTTCTCTACAAGGTTTCCGTCCGGTTCCTGAAATCCAGTTCTTCGGCTTCGTTTATGAAGTGATGGACTCAATCAGTGGTCAATTAGCACGTATGAGCTATCGTAGCGGTGGTGTCTATAATGCACCAGTAACAATACGTTCTCCGTTTGGTGGGGGCGTGCATACACCTGAAATGCACTCTGATAGCTTAGAAAGCTTAATGACTGCGCAGCCAGGGTTAACGGTTGTTGTACCATCTACACCATACGATGCTAAAGGTTTACTTATTTCATCGATTCGAAATGATAACCCAGTCATTTTCTTAGAGCATTTAAAATTATATCGTTCATTCCGTGAAGAGGTACCTGAGGAAGCATACGAAATTCCACTAGGTAAAGCGGATGTAAAACGTGAAGGTAAGGATCTAACAATCATTGCCTATGGTTTAATGGTTCACGAAAGCTTAAAGGCTGCAGAGGAGCTTGAAAAAGAAGGTCACTCTGTAGAAGTTATTGATTTACGTACAATCCAACCAATTGATATTGAAACAATTATTACGTCAGTTGAAAAAACAGGTCGTGCAATCGTTGTACAAGAGGCTCAAAAACAAGCAGGTATCGCTGCAAATGTTGTGGCTGAAATTACAGAACGCGCGATTTTAAGCTTAGAAGCACCTGTACTTCGTGTGGCTGCACCAGATACTGTGTACCCATTCCCACAAGCTGAAGGTGTTTGGTTACCAAACTATAAAGATGTAATGGAAACAGCGAAAAAAGTTTTAACATTCTAATGTAGCTTCTAAACTTGAAGGAACTGTAAATAGAAAGGATGGGTACACATGGCATTTGAATTTAGATTACCAGATATAGGCGAGGGTATTCACGAAGGCGAAATCGTGAAATGGTTCGTTAAAGCTGGAGATACAGTAAAAGAAGATGATATTCTTTGTGAAGTACAAAATGACAAAGCAGTAGTAGAAATCCCTTCTCCGGTTGAAGGGAAAGTAGAAGAAGTTTTAGTAGGAGAAGGCACAGTAGCTGTTGTTGGTGATGTCTTAATCCGCTTTGATGCACCTGGCTATGAAGATTTAAAGCTAAAAGGTGATGACCATGCTGAAGCGAAGACAGAGGCTCAAGTTCAAGCGACAGCTGAGTACGGTAAGGAAGTAGTAAAGGCACCCGTTGAAGCTGAGCAGGCTCCAGAGAAAACTCCTGAAAAGACTGAAGCTGTTGTAGTAGCAGAAGATAATAAGCGTATCATTGCAATGCCTTCCGTACGTAAATTTGCGCGAGACAATGATGTGAATATTCGTGAAGTTAAAGGTACAGGCAAAAATGGTCGTATTTTAAAACAAGATATTGAGAATTTCCTAAAAGGTGGAGGCGCTGTGGAAGCTGAAGTAGCACCAGTGGCTAATGAAGAAGCTATTCAGCAAGAAACAACTACACAAGCAGCACCAGTAGTCCTTGAAGGTGAATTCCCAGAAACACGTGAGAAAATGTCGGGCATTCGAAAAGCAATTGCAAAAGCGATGGTTCACTCGAAACAAACCGCTCCACATGTTACACTAATGGATGAAGTCGATGTAACAGCTCTAGTAGCACATCGCAAAAAATTCAAAGATATCGCTGCTGAAAAAGGTGTTAAATTAACGTACTTACCATACGTAGTTAAAGCGCTTGTTTCAACTTTACGCGAATTCCCGGAATTTAACCGCTCATTAGATGATGCAACACAAGAGATTATTCAGAAGCATTATTATAATATTGGTATTGCAGCAGATACAGAAAAAGGCTTACTAGTACCAGTTATTAAGCACGCGGATCGTAAATCTGTTTTTGCAGTATCAAATGAAATTAATGAATTAGCGACTAAAGCACGTGAAGGCAAGCTTGCACCACATGAAATGAAGGGCGCTTCGATGTCGATTACGAATATCGGCTCTGCAGGAGGACAATGGTTTACTCCGGTAATTAATCATCCTGAAGTAGCGATTTTAGGTATCGGTCGAATTGCAGAAAAACCTGTAATAAAAAATGGTGAAATTGTAGCCGCACCTGTGTTAGCATTATCATTGAGCTTTGATCATCGTATGATTGATGGAGCCACTGCGCAAAATGCTTTAAATCACTTAAAGCGTTTGTTAAGTGAACCAGAATTATTATTAATGGAGGCGTAACAAAAATGGTAGTAGGAGATTTTCCAATCGAAACAGATACTCTTGTCATTGGTTCAGGTCCTGGAGGATATGTAGCAGCAATTCGTGCAGCTCAAACTGGCCAAAAAGTAACAATCGTTGAAAAAAATGTACTTGGTGGTGTGTGCTTAAACGTAGGTTGTATCCCATCAAAAGCATTAATTTCAGTAGGTCACCGTTTTGAGCATGCTAAACATTCAGATGACATGGGTATCATCGCTTCTGATGTGAAATTAGACTTCTCAAAAGCACAAGCATTTAAAGACAGCGTTGTTAAAAAATTAACTGGCGGTGTTGAAGGCTTACTTAAAGGTAATAAAGTTGAAATTGTACAAGGTGAAGCTTATTTCGTTGACGCTAATTCAGTGCGTATCATCAATGGTGAATCTGCTCAAACTTACACATTTAACAATGTAATTATCGCAACGGGTTCTCGCCCAGTTGAAATTCCAACATTCAAATTCTCTGATCGCGTACTAAATTCTACTGGCGCACTTTCTTTACAAGAAGTACCAGGTAAATTAGTCGTTATCGGTGGAGGCTATATTGGTACAGAGTTAGGCTCAGCTTATGCTAATCTTGGCTCACAAGTAACAATTATCGAAGGCGGAAAAGATATCTTAGCTGGTTTCGAAAAACAAATGACACAAATCGTGAAAAAAGGCCTTAAAAAGAAAGGCGTTGAAATGGAAGTAAACGCATCTGCAAAAGGCGTTGAAGAAACAGAAAACGGCGTAGTAGTAACATATGAAGTTGGCGGAGAAGAGAAAAAAGTTGAAGCTGACTATGTATTAGTAACTGTAGGTCGTCGTCCAAATACAGATGAAATGGGCCTTGCTGAAATCGGTATTGAATTCGGTGAACGTGGTCTTATCAATGTTGACAAACAATGTCGTACAAATATTCCAAACATCTATGCAATTGGTGATATTGTAGCAGGTCCTCAGCTTGCTCATAAAGCATCTTACGAAGGTAAAGTTGCTGCTGAAGCAATCGCTGGTGAAAAATCAATCGTTGATTATTTAGCTATTCCTGCTGTATGCTTCACAGATCCAGAAATGGCAACAGTTGGTTATAACGAAGATGAAGCGAAAGCTGAAGGCATTGAATACACTGCAGCGAAATTCCCATTCGCAGCAAATGGTCGTGCACTTGCATTAAACCAAACAGAAGGTTTCGTGAAGCTTGTTGCTCGTAAAGAAGATGGCTTATTAATCGGTGCTCAAATCGTAGGTGCTGGTGCATCAGATATGATCGCTGAAATGGGCTTAGCAATTGAAGGCGGCATGACTGCTGAAGATATCGCGTTAACAATCCATGCTCACCCAACATTAGGTGAAATTACAATGGAAGCTGCTGAAGTATTACTTGGCAACCCAATCCATATTGTAGCTAAAAAATAATAGTTTCATGAAAACGGCTATAAAGCATTTGCTTTGTAGCCGTTTTTTGTATTGAATAATTATTGTTTGATGGTTCAGAAAAGGAACCTATTGTCCTTCCTAGTCGTTATCCAAACTTATTAGTAAATGGTGCGGCAGGAATTGCGGTTGGTATGGCGACAAATATTCCGCCACATCAACTTGAAATTAAATTTGAACGTGGAAGAACTGTTCAAGAGTTAATGGTTATCGGTGATTCAGATCGTAACGGAACAACTACACGTTTTAAAGCAGCCCCTGAAATATTTAAAGAAACGACTGTTTATGAATATGACATTTTAGCACATCGTATTCGTGAATTAGCTTATTTGAATCGTGGTATCAAGATTACAATTGCTGATGAACGCGAAGGTGAAGAACGTTCTACTACGTATCATTATGAAGGTGGTATTCGTTCGTATGTAGAGCATTTGAATCAATCTAAAGAGCCTATCCATGAACCAATTGATGTTCTTGGGGAAAAGGTTTTTTGCGCGAAAGCGAAGCGACAGCAACAGCACCGATGTTGGTCACGAAGGCGTTATCACAGGACGTGATGCTTTTAGCCTTCGTTCCTCTACCGCTAATCCCCAAGGAGTCGCCCAGCCTCCACTCCAATCAACGTATCCACATGACATACCAACTTTTTAGTTTTATCGACTAACTTTCACGTTTTATCGCCCAACTTTTAAATTTTATCGACTAACTTTCACGTTTTATCACCCAACTTCTGAATTTTATCGACATCCACCGTCCAAAGAACAAAAAAGGATTCATACACAAAACTGTGTGCGAAACCTTTTACTTTATTATGTCGCCCAGTCGGAACGTAAATCAACTAAATCACATAGCATTCTCTGACATGTCGCTTTAATTTTAGTGATAGAACGCAACTTTAAAGACAGGCGAGACCCTGCACAGAAACAAATGTTTTCTGTGCGAAAGCAGAGCGACAGCAATAACGATTCGACGCTCGCCCGCAGAAAAGAAAGGTTGTAGAATGGAACGGAAATCCCCCTCCTTTAAAGAGCCACAACATTCACTGTAATTTCCTTGGCAATTTTGTTTTTCAACACTATAAAGCATTTGCTT
This sequence comes from Lysinibacillus sp. NPDC056232, assembly GCF_042267565.1. Lineage (NCBI taxonomy): Bacteria > Bacillati > Bacillota > Bacilli > Caryophanales > Bacillaceae > Lysinibacillus > Lysinibacillus sp. NPDC056232. The sequence goes on from NZ_JBHJTF010000007.1 coordinate 69,016, forward strand.
TGTAGCCGTTTTTTTGTATATTACTTGTAATTTTGATAAAGTAATTATATCGAATGAATATTCGAAAAATATAGTTCGGTGGGGAATCTATTAAATGCCCAATAGATCTCTGAAATTGAGTACTAGATGTCTGAAAATGATAATGATGTTGATGAAACAAGGGAAGTTGAACAAAAAACTGGGGTGATAAAAATGGAACTAGGCTTAAAGGGGAAAGTAGCAGTTATTACAGGTTCAAGTAAGGGGATTGGTTATTATACAGCGATGCAGCTTGTGAAAGAGGGGGCGAAGGTTGTACTTTGTGCTCGTGGTGAAAAACAGCTTCAAGTGGCCGCTGGCTGTATTAAAAACGAAACAGGCGAGGATGTTTTAATTGTACCGACTGATATTACAAAGGAAAAGGACTGTAAGTACTTAATTGAACGAGCGGTAGAGCGCTTTGGTCGCCTTGATATTCTTATTAATAATGCTGGCACAGCTTCAGCAAATCCGTTTGAATCGGTTAGTAGTGAGCTATGGCAGGCTGATTTAGATTTAAAAGTGTTTGGGGCTGTCAATTGTTCAAAATATGCTGTACCTCATTTGCGTAAGGTTGGTGGCGGTGCAATAGTTAATGTGACCGCGGTAATGGCCAAAACACCACCAGCAAGCTCACTCCCTACTACTGTAAGTCGTGCGGCAGGTCTGGCATTAACGAAAGCTATGAGCAAAGACTTAGGTAAAGATAATATTCGTGTGAACTCTGTTTGTATTGGGCTTATTCGTAGTGATCAAATAGAGAAGAATTGGAAAGAGGCAGAACCAGAGCTGTCGTGGGACCAGTATTCTCGCAAGGTAGGTCAAGCAATTCCACTTGGTCGCGTAGGGGATACTCAAGAAGCGGCAAATGTCATTATTTTTTTAGTATCAGATGCTGCTAGTTATGTAACAGGGACTTCTGTAAACATTGATGGCGGTTCCGGGCATGCATTATAGAAAAGCCTAAACTAGCAATATTTTTTGAGAAAAGGAATATTTAAGGCCCATCACCAAAAGTTGTGGATGACATTTGTTAAAACGCTTACTTTGTAAATAAGTTGATTGGAGTGGAGGCTGGGCGACTCCTTGGGGATTAGCAATGGAGGAACGAAGGCTAAAACCATCACATCCTGTGATAACGCCTTCGTGACCAACATCATGCTGTCGCTTCGTTGCACTACGCTTTCGCACAGAATGAAACCCTTTTGCTGCCGCTACGTTAGCACTACGCTTTCGCGCAAAAAACATCATGTTGGCCCAAGCGGCTCATCGGACGCCCCCAGGAAGCTTTGCTCTGTGCGAAAGCGAAGCGGCAGCAACAAATGTTTTATCTGTGCGAAAGCGAAGCGGCAGCAACAAAGCGCCCAGCCGGAGCGGAAATCAACCACACGTTATGGTGATGACCTAAATTTTCTGATGTCTAACGAATGAATGTATAACAGTTTTAGACAACCTCTTTATCTTATATATAGAAAAAGGATGGCTCAAAGTATTTTGAAGTTATCCTTTTTTCTATTGTTTTTCTAAAATTACAATAGACAGAAAATTCCTGCAGTTGTAGAATAAACGTAATGGGGGGTGAAATGTGGCGAAATGTTGAACGAGAATTATGCTGCGATGTTAAAGAAAGTTGTTCGTATTATTGTTCAGATTGGGATACTCAATATTTTTTATTACATGGGTGTCGGTATTGTTGCTTTACTACATGTACCTCTTCCGGGAAGTGTAATTGGATTACTATTATTAGCACTTTCACTCCATTTTAAAATAATTAAAGTAGAATACATTCAAGATGGAGCAGGCTTTTTAATTGGCGTATTAACCTTATTTTTCATTCCTGCAACCGTAGGAGTGATTGACTACCCTGAACTTATTTCAACAACTGGTCTATTGATTATGCTAGCCGTTATAGTCAGCACGCTAATCTCTATTTATGTTACGGGATTACTTAGTCAAATTGTTGAGAAAAAAGAGCTGACTAAAAAAGAAACAGAAGCCATTGTAGAAGAAGGAGAGGGGGAATTAACGGTTGACTGAAATTATTGTTGTCGTTGGCACCGTTGTGTTATTCGTATTATTTACAAAACTTTATCAACGTTTCCCTCATCCTTTAATGATTCCGTTAGTGACGACAACTATCGTCAGTGCAGTTCTATTATTAGTCTGTAATATTCCATATTCTACTTATATGGAGGGAGGGAAATGGCTTCAAAAAATGCTAGGTCCAGCGGTTGTAGCACTTGCTTATCCTCTATATAATCAGCGTGAGATTATTATGAAATATAAATATGCTATTTTATCAGGCATTTTTATCGCCATGATTACGGGCTTAGTGACAATATTTGTTATGTTGAAATGGATTGGTGTCAATAAAAGCTGGTTGCTGACGGCCTTGCCTAAATCGTTAACAACACCTGTAGGTATGCAAGTGAGTGAGACAATTGGCGGCATACCACCATTAACAGCTGTACTTGTAATGCTCGCGGGGTTTGTAGGCGCTATTATAGGACCGTTAGTCATTAAATATGGAAAAATTGACTCCGCCGTTAGTAGAGGTGTTGCGGTAGGTAGCGCTTCACACGGTGTTGGACTTGTTAAATTAAGAGAATACGGAGAACAAGAATTATCAGTAGGCTCGTTATCTATGGCCTTAACTGCCATTATTGGCGCATTTCTATGTCCACTATTTGTTTATTTATTTTTGTGAAAAAGAGGCTGGGACAAAAGTATTTTAGCTAAAGTAAAACCCGAACAAATTTGCAAGGCACTCATACGGTGTTTTGCCATTGTTCGGGTTTTCTAAATATAATGCTTAATTTATTTGAAAGTAATTCGGCTTTCGCAAAGAGCTATTTAGTTATGTCCCCGCCTCTTTTTTAACTTTTTTCGATAATAATCTGAATGGTATGAGCGAGGCCTGTGTGGAGTTTACCTTCATTTCGCACTTGTTCTCCTGTTAAAAAATGGATGATTTTATAAGGTTGGCACCATTTTAGAACATCCAATGGATCATATAAAAAATCAAGCTGTCTTGGGCCACCTGAGTCGTATGGTAGTTGATAAATTGAATAAAGTTCCATCATAATACGACCGCCAGGTTTTACAGAATCGACAATCCGCTTAAACACCCCTTGTTGCTGCTCAATAGGAAAATGTCCAAACACCATAATAGCAGCATCAAACGTTTCTACTGGAAGTTCATCTTGAAGTAGGTCAGTAAGCTTTGTATGAACTGTAACATTATGTTTTTCTGCGAGCTGATTTGTTTTTCCAAGACCGCTTTCAGCATAGTCAAAGGCAGTTACTGTATGGCCCTGTAAAGCTAAAAATACTGCATTTCGACCTTCACCTTCTGCGTATGCAGCCACATTTGGATAATCTTTCAAATAGTGTACATAGTCTTCTATAAATGCATTTGGTTTCTCACCATAAACATATTCGATTGTGTTGAATCGTTGATCCCACGTGTTCATTCTCATCACTCCTTACTAAATATTGTAAGTGATGTAAGCGTTAGAATCGAATTTTTTGCTTAGTTCATGAAAGCAACTATGCGTTGCGAATTAGCAAATAGCAACTTCTAGAATAAAGTGTAGTAATCCATTATTATTTGATCAAAATACGATAAGTTGGAGGTGAAATTCAATGAATTTAGAAAACCGTTTAAAGGAATTAAGAGAACAACATAATTATACACAGGATGATGTCGCAGGCTTTTTAAATATTTCAAGACAATCAGTTTCAAAATGGGAGTTAGGAAAGGGCTATCCTGATATTGATAATTTAAGAAGGTTAAGTGATTTATATAAAATTTCTTTAGATCAGCTTATTACTGGGGAAGAAAAATATCATACACCAGTTGCCTCTGATTCAAATAAATCGGATCATAAAACTGTTGGTGATTTTTTGTGGAGGTATTGGTGGCTTGTTTTTCCTATATTTGGTATGTTCTCTTCTTGGTTCTATTATCATTATTAATTTATTTCAGCGGGTGTCCAAACACTCGCTGAAATAGAGGAACTCAGTCTAAGAACAAAAGCTACCTCTTTCTGAGGTAGCTTTGCCATTAAATAATAGGTTTACGTTCTTTTATAACGCGAATTGTTTTTAATGTTGTATCTTCAGGTCCTTGTACTGGTAAACCAGCTTCAATATTCATTTGAATATAACGAATATTTTCTTGAGTAATTATTTCCCCGGGAATAAAAATCGGAATACCTGGGGGATATACCATAACGAATTCTGCACAAATACAATTATCCGCTTCTGCAAGAGGGACAACTTCAGTATCTGCATAAAACGCATCACGTGGTGACATAGCAAGTGCAGGGATTTCTGGAACATTGACCATTGTTTCAGTAATAGCAGCTTCTGAATCGAATGCTTTTGACATACGACTAAGGGCATTGATAAGGAGATTAATTTCCTTTTTTGTATCACCTAATGTCACTAAACATAAAATATTGTATAGGTCCGATAATTCTACTTCAATATTTGCATTGTGACGAAGCCATTCTTCAGCTTGATGACCAGAGATGCCTAAATCTTTAATACTTATTAGTAGCTTTAAAGGGTCCATATCATAAGTTGCTGATGAATTTAATTTTTCTTTACCAGCACATTTTATATGTGGAATTTGGTTAATGCGTTTACGTGCATCTTTTGCCAAGCGAAGTGCATCACCAATTAAATCATAACCATGGATTGCTAGCTGACGTCGTGCTGTGTCAAGAGAAGCAAGTAATGGATAAGATGTCGATGTCGTTGTTAGCATCGACAGGATAGCTTGTACACGTTTTGCAGAAACAAGTCCTTCACGAACATTTAAAATAGACGTTTGAGTCATAGAGCCACCAAGCTTATGTACACTTGTTGCAGCCATATCAGCACCAGCTTCCATTGCGGAGTATGGAAGATCATCATGAAATTTAATGTGTACACCATGTGCTTCATCAACAACTACCGGAATATTGCGGCTATGGACGATTTCGACAATACGCTTTAAGTCTGCTGAGAAGCCGAAGTACGTTGGATTAATAACAAGAACTGCCTTTGTATCTGGATAGGCATTTAAAGCTTTTTCAACAGCTTCAGGCGATATTCCATGAGAAATACCGTATTCACTGTCTACTTCGGGATGAATAAAAATCGGGATTGCTCCAGCGAAAACAATCGCCGACATAATGGATTTATGAACATTCCGTGGTACTAGAATCTTATCACCTGGACCGACGACGGTCAGAATCATCGCCATGATGGCGCCACTAGTACCTTGAACGGAAAAGAATGTATGATCAGCACCAAAGGCTTTGGCAGCAAGTGCTTGCGCTTCTTTAATGGCGCCCTTCGGTGAATGTAAATCGTCTAGTGGAGCAATATTAATTAAATCAATTGATAAAACGTTGTCGCCGACGAATTCTCGGAACGCAGGGTCCATACCTTGCCCTTTCTTATGGCCTGGAATATGGAACTGAATTGGATGTCTGTTCCGATGTTTTAGTAATACGTCGAACAATGGAGTCTCTAGTTGTGACAACGCAGGTACCACCTCACTTTTTAATATGTAAGAAAACAAATGAATTATAGCACCTAATTGCAAGAAAAAATAGACTTTACAGAAAAAAATAAAAATAAAAGGATTTTTTGATAATTTCGAGAAATTAGTATTCTAGGAAAGGGGAGGTATTATGAATTGGAATTCACGTGTGACGGAGCTTTTAAATATTAAATACCCAATTATTCAAGGGGGATTGGCCTATTTAGCCTATGCTGATTTAGCAGCAGCGGTGTCGAATGCTGGGGGGCTAGGGCAAATAACAGCAATGAGTTTACGGAATCCTGACTTATTGCGCGCAGAGATTCATAAAGTACGAACATTAACGGATAAACCGTTTGGCGTAAATTTTGCAATTGGTATGTATGGCACTGGTTATGAGGATATGGTGCGCGTTGCGGTGGAAGAAAAGGTACCAGTGGTTACAATGACTGGCGGGAATCCTGCACCTATTTTTGATATTTTGGAAGGAACGGATATTAAAAAATTAGTTCTTGTTGCTGCACGTAGACAAGCTCAAAAGGCGGAAGAACTAGGCGCAGATGCTGTTATGGTTGTTGGGCAAGAGGGCGGAGGTCATCTTGGACGCGATGATATAGGGACGATGGTGCTCGTGCCACAGGTTGTAGATAGTGTGAAAATACCTGTTATTGCTTCTGGTGGTATTGGTAATGGCCGTGGCTGGATGGCAGCTCATGCACTGGGAGCAGAGGGAATTGAAATGGGTACCCGTTTTATAGCGACAAAGGAATGTGTTGATGCCTCTGAGGCTTATAAAGAAGCATTAATCGCAAGCACCGAGGCAGATACGACTGTTATAAAACGCTCAATAGGTGCACCTGCACGAGCGCTGCGCAGTGAATTTACGGAAAAGATTTTAGAAATTGAGCGCACTACACCTACGTATGAAGCATTAAAAGATTATATTAGTGGGAAAGCGAATAAACGTTTTATTTATGATGGCGAGAAAGATGAAGGAATTGGCTGGGCTGGACAAGTTACAGGAATGATTCATGATATTCCAACAGTCGAGGAGCTTATTACTCGAATGGTTGCAGAAGCAGAAAGTATTCGGGTAAAATGGGCTGAGTAATATAAAGAGGTGGTTATGTCCATGGAATACTCTTATCCGTTTTCGACGGATTGGTCAACTGAGGAAATTGTTGATATTGTCCAATTTTTTGAAGGAATTGAACAAGCTTATGAAAAAGGCATTAAGCGTGAAGTGATGATGGCGAAATATCGTCGTTTTAAAGAAATTGTTCCTTCACAGGCCGAGGAAAAAACAATTTTCCGTGAATTTGAAGAAGCAAGTGGCTATGTCAGTTATCCTGTTGTGAAACAAACAAAAGATGCAACTGATGACACAATTATTAAAGTTGCCCCGAAGCAACGTCGATAAAAATTGACTGGGACAAAACTGGTCAAAACCTTAAAAAGCGCGAGAAATCAATTTTAGCAACGTTGATTTCTTGCGCTTTTCTAATGTGGAATTTTTAAAATTTGCTTTTAAAAGAGGGTGATTTCCGTTTCAGGCTACTCATCATAATTTATCGGAACAATTTTAGCTTTTATCGGAACAAAATCCCGTTTTATCGGAACTATTTCAGTTCTTGTTTTTATCTGATAGCTTTACACTATCTCTGTGTTAAAAATAAGCATTTTTCATATACTACATATACCAATATAAAACATTTTGAAAAGCAGAGAAAAAATAATAATTTCCTCAAACTCTCATCCAAAAAAATATTCTTCATACAAATTTTCATTTGCTAGGGATAATAACGTAAATTTTCCACAATATATAAAACCGGGGGTTTGTCGTTGGAAAATTATTATTTTAGTTATTATGCCACAAAGCTTGAAGTACAATCCATCAAACTTTATTTTCCAACAATGATGTTGTAAATAGGGAGTAAACGGCTAAAAGTGTCTTCAGTTAATTGCTGAAGTTGACTAGCTGACAGCTTGACGGCTTGATCTTTTGGAATATGTCGCCCTACTAAAAACTCACCTTTTTTAACATCACGTAAACGAAGAAGTAATTCATCTAGCTTGTCTTCTTTAGCATCTTGCATGGAGATTGCTACTGGAGACATATGATCCCCAGAGATAATGAAATCATCAGGAAGTTGCTGTAGCATTGCTCTGTTGGCAATTAAACGTTCTGCTATTTCACTTTTATGAGGAGCTTCATAAATAATAGCTAAGACGATGAATAAATGTGTGCTCCAAAGACCAATCTGAAAGTGAGGTAATGATTTATAACCTCTTTTGTAGGGAGCGAAGGCAACCCAGCTGTCATTCGGGGGATTTACTGTTCTACGTGCATGCTTTGCAACATGTGGAAAAAATTCTTCTCCAAGATGACTCGAAAAGAAGGAAGAAAAATCCTCCCCTAGAATTTGGAATTTCGGTCGTACACATTCATTTAAGGCATCCATTCTCTGTTCTAATCCGTCTATTTGAAAAACATTGAAGTCTTTATTTGTCCATTTAATTTTCGGCATTTTTTATTAACTCCTTTCGATTTATAAGGTTTATTTTATAACGAAAATGGGAAAAAATCTTATAACAAGAACTTTATCGAAGCTGATAAGTCACTGTGAAAAAATAATAAAAGGAAGTGATTTTTATGAAACCAATCGTAAAAATTATACGTAAAGTCGACATTGAAAAGCAATATGAACACATTTTACAATTAGAATTAGATTATGAATTAGCCTCGCTCTTTTCGGCAATGAATGAAAAAAATGAGTTTGAAATTGAAAAAAGTAAAAAACGTCTGGCTGAAATTCAGCTTGAACTTGATAGCTTGCACGCCTATGCGTAGTCAAAATTTTATACCGATTTGAAAAATCACTTGCTGAATATTCCGACAGCAGGTGATTTTTATTGCTATAAAGGGTAAAATGGATAGTATATCATAATGGGAAGTACTATTTCCAAGGAAGTATTAGATGCTACGAATTAACAAAATGTCATGAGAAATCAAGCCTTAAGTAGTGAGAAAGTTGAAAAGCATTGCTAAATGTATAAGGCCTTTTCTTATAATCGAAGGGTGGGTTTTTATGGATTTACAACAAATTGATCAATTTGCGAAAAGTATTATATTTGAAGCTGGGAGCCGTATTCGGGAGGCCTTTTCGTACAATCTAGTTATCGAGACAAAATCAAGTGCCAATGATCTTGTTACAAATATTGACCGTGAGACAGAATTATTTTTTATCGAAAAAATACGAAGTTTCGATCCAACCCACAAAATTTTAGGGGAAGAGGGAATGGGAGAGAAAGTAGAGTCGTTAGAAGGTGTTGTATGGATAATTGATCCGATCGATGGCACGATGAATTTTGTGAAACAACATCGTCATTTTATGATTTCTATCGGTATTTTTGTTAATGGGGTAGGCAAGCTAGGTTACATATTTGATGTCATGCGTGAAGATTTATTTTATGCTATTGCAGGAGGAGGGGCATGGTACAATGACTCTCCATTACGTAAATTGCAGCCAGTCAAAATGGAGGAAGCGGTCATTGGTATAAACGCTCATTGGGTAGCACCCAATCGACATATTCACCACGAAAAAATCATTGAAATGGTTCGAAAAGTACGTGGTACGCGGTCATATGGTTCAGCCGCAATGGAGATAGCGTTTGTTGTCAGTGGTAAACTAGATGCTTATGTATCGATGCGACTATCGCCATGGGATATTGCTGGAGGTACTATTATCGCTAAGGAAGTGGGTGCCATCACCACTAATTTACATGGAGAGGGCTTTGATTTCTTGCATCAGGATACGTTTATCATTGCCAACCCTTCTATACACAAAGAGTTATTAGAAAATTATATTGTGCCTTATGAATAAAAAAGGAGCTGTCTATTTTTTAGACAGGCTCCTTCTTACATTAGCAATCAACTCTTATTAAAGTAAACCTTGCTCACGTAGTTTACGTTTCATTTTAAAGGCTGTCATGAAAATGACACAAGTAGCAACAATGCCTGCTATTATACCTAATACACTGTCAATTGCCACTGAATATCCGATAGAACACATTGCTAAAACAGCTGCTAATGCGTAAATGGCCATTACGAATTTTGCACGATTCATAGCCGAGCCTCCTATATTAAAAATTTGTAAATCAAATATATTTTTTAGAATGAGGAAAATTCTAATAAGGACATTTCTATCCTTCTTGTGCTATAATATCACAGTTAAACATTCGAAAAAAGAATATGGAGTGGAATAATGACAAACTTACGTCAAGATCTTCGCAATATCGCAATAATCGCCCACGTTGACCATGGTAAAACTACTTTAGTCGACCAATTACTAAAACAATCAGGTACATTCCGTTCAAACGAACGTGTTGAAGAACGTGCAATGGACTCTAACGATATTGAACGCGAACGCGGTATTACGATTTTAGCTAAAAATACAGCAGTAAACTATGAAGGAACTCGTATCAACATCCTTGATACGCCTGGACACGCTGACTTCGGTGGTGAGGTAGAACGTATTTTAAAAATGGTAGATGGTGTTGTACTAGTTGTCGATGCGTATGAGGGTTGTATGCCACAAACACGTTTTGTGTTGAAAAAAGCATTAGAACAACGTTTAACACCAATCGTTGTTGTTAATAAAGTAGACAAAGATTCAGCTCGTCCACTAGAAGTAGTAGATGAAGTACTTGAATTATTCATTGAACTAGGTGCAGATGAAGATCAATTAGACTTCCCTGTTGTCTATGCTTCAGGTGTAAATGGTACAGCTTCTTTAGACGCTGATCCATCTAAGCAAGAAGCGGATATGAAATGTCTATTTAAGAAAATTATCGAAGCTATTCCAGCACCAATTGATAACTCAGAAGAGCCATTACAATTCCAAGTAGCTTTACTTGACTATAATGACTTCGTTGGACGTATCGGTATTGGTCGCGTATTCCGCGGAACAATTTCTGTAGGTCAACAAGTATCTCTTATGAAGTTAGACGGAACAGTGAAAAACTTCCGTGTAACGAAAATCTTTGGTTTCTTCGGCTTAAAACGTGAAGAAATTGAGACAGCAAAAGCTGGTGACTTAATCGCCGTTTCAGGTATGGAAGACATCAACGTTGGTGAAACAGTTTGCCCTGTTGAGCACCCAGAAGCGCTAACGCCATTACGTATTGATGAGCCAACTTTACAAATGACTTTCTTAGTAAACAATTCTCCATTCGCAGGTCGTGAAGGGAAATGGGTTACTTCTCGTAAAGTAGAAGAGCGTTTACGTGCTCAATTACAAACAGACGTATCTTTACGTGTTGAAGATACTGATTCTCCAGATGCTTGGACAGTTTCAGGTCGTGGAGAGCTTCACTTATCTATCCTTATCGAAAACATGCGTCGTGAAGGCTTCGAATTACAAGTGTCAAAACCACAAGTAATCGTGCGTGAAATCGACGGCGTGAAATGTGAACCTTTCGAACGCGTTCAAATCGATGTGCCTGAAGAAAATGTTGGTTCAATTATTGAATCAATTGGTACACGTAAAGGTGAAATGCTTGATATGGTGAACAACGGCAGTGGTCAAGTTCGTTTAACGTTCTTAGTACCAGCTCGTGGATTAATCGGTTATACAACTGAATTCATGTCGATGACAAAAGGTTTCGGTATTATCAACCATACGTTCGATTGCTATCAACCATTATTACCAGGAAGACTTGGTGGCCGTCACCAAGGTGTACTAGTTTCAATGGAAACTGGTAAATCAACAACTTATGGTATGATGCAAATTGAAGACCGTGGTACACTGTTCTTGGAGCCAGGTACAGATATTTACGAAGGTATGATCGTTGGAGAAAATACTCGTGACGCTGATATCACTGTAAACATCACAAAAATGAAACAAAAAACAAACATCCGTTCAGCAAACAAAGACCAAACGAATGTTATTAAAAAGCCACGTATTCTATCACTAGAAGAAGCGCTTGAATACTTAGGTGATGACGAGTACTTAGAAATCACACCAGAATCTATTCGCCTTCGTAAACAAATTCTAGATAAAAACGAACGTGAGAAAGCAGCGAAAAAATTACGTAACGCAGAACAATAATTTTCCGCTGACATGAAAGGAAGAGGAGTCTTGGATATAAAGTCCGCTTTATTGGGTGAACTAAATGTTATTCAAGTTGCTGCATCAACAAATGCAGAGGAAACAACAAAGGTTTATGAGAGAATGGCTGGTATAACAAGATTTTTATATGAAAATTTACCGAGCTATGACATTGCAGGCTTCGTTGTATTTCTTCTTGTATTTGTACTTTCTGCAATTGTCTATAAATTAGGCTTTGCAAAGAAGTTAAAGCTATCTCAAAATATTGCCATTTATGTATTCCTGTTCCTGGGATGTATTATGTTGACATTTTTCGCGTTATTCCTACCTATGATTGAGGGTCTCATCGTAGCGGCGTTAATTTTGATTGTATATAAAACACGTATGTGGCGTGAAAAAAGAGAAGAGCAACAAGCTGCAAATCAATGAGAGTAGCTTGGCTCCTATACCGTGAAACTTGTATTGAGTTTTTAAGTAATAAAACAGCCTTAGCATTAATTTGCTAAGGCTGTTTTATTTGGTATAGTAAAAAATTTTATCGTTTTAAGCCATCTACATATAAACGATTGGCTACGGAACCCATTTTCAATCGATTGTGTCTCTCAAACCTAAATTGATTGGCACCGAAATCTTCTAGTGTGAATAAGTTAATGTCGATAGGCTTATTTCATCAATCAAGGAGGAAATGGAATGCGTTGGCTTAAAAAAAGTTTATTAGTTAGTGTTATTGCTTTATTACTCCTTTCTTTGACAGCGTGTAATAAAACGGAGCTTGAAAAAGTTAAAGTTGGAGAAGTGACGCGCTCAATTTTCTATGCGCCGCAGTATGTAGCACTTGAAAAAGGGTACTTCAAGGATGAAGGGCTTTCCGTTGAGCTACAAACAATTGCGGGTGGCGATAAGACAATGACGGCGTTACTATCTGATGGAATTGATATCGCCTTAGTTGGATCGGAAACTTCTATATATGTAACGCTCCAAGGCGCCAATGACCCGATTCAAAATTTTGCGCAGTTAACACAAACAGATGGCACATTTTTAGTTGCACGCAACAAGATGGATAACTTTTCATGGGATCAATTGAAAGGCTCTACATTTTTGGGGCAACGTAAAGGTGGAATGCCACAAATGGCGGGTGAGTTCGTACTGAAAAAGCATGGCATTAACCCTGCCAATGATTTAAACCTCATTCAAAACATTGATTTTGCCAATGTTGCTACAGCATTCGCTTCTGGAACGGGGGACTATGTACAACTATTTGAACCAACAGCAAGTATGTTTGAGAAAGAAGGTAAGGGCTATATTGTCGCTTCATTTGGTACTGAATCTGGGCAATTACCTTATACATCGTTTATGGCAAAAAGCAGCTATTTAAAGGACAAAGCGAAGGCAGTTCAAGGCTTTACAAATGCATTAAAACGAGCACAGGATTTTGTACAAAAAGCGAGTCCGGCAGAGATTGCGAAAATTATTCAGCCATACTTTGAGAATGTAGATGTTGGATTAATTGAAACAGTGGTAGAGCGTTATAAATCACAGGGTTCCTATGCTACAGATCCTATTTTGGATAAGGGGGAATGGGATAACTTGCAAACGATCATGGGGGAAGCGGGTGAACTTCCTCAACGGGTGGATTATGAAAAGCTTGTAAATACAACCTTTGCTAAAAAGGCAGCTGAGTAATATGGAATTTTTAAAAGTAAAAAATATTCACCATAGCTATTTTTCGAAAACGCAGGCAAAGGAAGTTTTACGTGATATCAATTTAGATATTCGTGAAGGTGAGTTTGTTTCTTTTATAGGACCGAGCGGATGTGGGAAAACAACGTTATTATCAATTATTGCTGGCTTATTTTCGTCTACAGAAGGCAAGGTATACATTGACGGTGAGGAAATTTCAATACACAATCAGTCTCTCATTGGTTACATGCTTCAACAAGATTATTTATTTCCTTGGAAAACCATCGAAGAAAATGTCACTATTGGTTTGAAAATCATGGAACGAAGCAATAAAACTCATAAAGTAACTGCAAATGCACTTTTGCAAGAAATTGGTTTACCGCATGTAGGGAACAATTATCCGAGAGAGTTATCGGGTGGCATGCGTCAACGAGTAGCACTTGCAAGAACTTTAGCGGTGGATCCTAAAATTTTATTGCTAGATGAACCGTTTTCAGCACTTGATTATCAGTCTAAATTAAAACTGGAGGATTTGGTTGTTGAAACGTTAAAGGCCTATCAAAAAACTGCAATTCTTGTGACACATGATATTGGTGAAGCGATTGCGATGAGTGAACGGGTATTTCTATTTTCCGCCAATCCAGGTACATTGCATAAAGTATTTGAAATACCTTCAGAGTTACAAGAGCTTTCACCTTTTGATGTTCGACAGCATCCAGCGTATTCAGACATATTCCAAATTATTTGGAAGGAGCTGGAGAGTCTTGGATAATACAATGTTTAAACAGTATCAGCAAATGCTAAAAAAAGAAAAGCGCTATGTTCGATTATATCAGCTGATCATCTTACTCGTATTTTTCGGTGGGTGGGAGCTTCTATCAAGATTTGGGTGGATTGACCGTTTAATTTTTAGTTCTCCAACGCATGTATGGCACACATTGGTAGAAAAAGTGAGCGATGGTACGTTAACACTTCATGTTGGCGTTACTTTAATGGAAACGATTATTGGCTTTATTGCCGGAACACTACTGGGTACATTAATAGCAATCGTATTGTGGTGGTCATCAATGCTATCAAAGGTACTTGATCCATATTTGGTTATTTTAAATGCTATGCCGAAAGTTGCTTTAGGCCCCATTTTAATAGTCGCCCTTGGTCCTGGTTATTTTTCTATTATAGCGATGGGTGCGTTGATTTCGATCATTATTACAACCATAGTGGTTTATACGGCTTTTAAAGGGGTTGATCCAAACTATAGCAAAGTATTACAAACTTTTGGGGCAACCAGATGGCAAATATTTAAAGAAGTTATTTTACCTGCTTCCTTCCCAACGATTATTTCTACTTTGAAAGTAAATGTAGGACTATCTTGGGTAGGTGTCATAGTTGGTGAATTTTTAGTTGCCTCAAAAGGGCTTGGTTATTTAATTATTTATGGCTTCCAGGTGTTTAATTTTAATCTTGTGCTTATGTCACTTCTCATCATCGCCTTTTTTGCAACGATTATGTATCAGGTTGTCGAGTTGATTGAGAAGGTGATTATAAAAAATAATGGTTAGACGGTTAAAGGAGGTTACTCAAATAATGAGTCACCTCCTTCATGTTGTAGAAAAACTATTATGTCAATGAAATTATAGTGTCTCATTAAATAAATGGGCTCTTCGGCAAAACGAGTGATTGATTTCCGTTCCGGCTGGGCGCTTTCCTAGGGGCGCCCAATGAGCCGCTTCGCTTCGCTGCAGGGTCTCGGGCCAACAGATGTTTTTTGCGCGAAAGCGTAGTGCAACGAAGCGACAGCAACAGCACGATGTTGGTCACGAAGGCGTTATCACAGGACGTGATGGTTTTAGCCTTCGTTCTCCTATCGCTAATCCCCAAGGAGTCACCCAGCCTACACTCCAATCAACCACTTCACATAGCGCGTATCTTCTGGGATGGTACTCTAATTTATAGTGATAAAACAAAACTTCAGCAACAAATGATTTCTGTGCGAAAGCGAAGTGTTAACGTAGCGGTAGCAACAACAGATTTACAATCGTCTCACTGTAATAAGTCTTTTCATTCGATTTATCTAAAGTACCACAACATTCACGGAAATTTCTTTGAACATTTTTGTTTTTAAACACTATAAAGGAGGTGTCTCAAATAATGAGTCGTCTCCTTCATGTTGATATTATTCCGATAAAAGCTAAAATTGTTCCGATAAAATGAGATTTTGTTCCGATAAATCTTGGTGAGTAGTCTGAGCGATAAAAGAGGTGACTCAAATAATGAGTCACCTCTTTTAGTTGCTGTTAAAATTCTTTATCCATCTGTGGTGATGTACGATAAAAACGGAAATTTCCTGTTTCAATGCGTGCAACGGTATTTTCTTCAATACGATCATGGCATGTACCACACATATACGTATTAATTGGTCGATTGCGTAATTTTTTTGCTAACGGTAAATTATCATCTAAATTGTTAATTGTATCGCAAATAACGCATTTTACGCGCATTGCAATCCCTCCTACTCAGCACGAATAGCAAATACATTTTTGATCGGGTTGTCTACATTTGAACCGTCTCTAAATAGCACATGAATAGGACCATCTTCAAGTAATGGCTTGCCATCTTGGCTATATTTTAAAATGAATGTATGAGCTTCTTCGATTGTAAATGGATATTCTTTGCCATCTTCACATTCAATGACGATTGTTGTTGCTTCAGGTTTAATTTCAGCATTTTTCAAGAAGGGACTTAATTCGATCCCGAAAGTACCTGTTTCCATCCCTTTGCGGTCAAATTTTCGTTCTGATTTCAATGTTGGTGGGAAAGTAGCCCCTTCCATAATCTCACGTGACCAGTGAGCACCTACCTCACGCATATATTTAATATCCGAATCTTCCTCGACTTCTTTTGCATCGAAGTACGTTTTTAAATCTAATTTACGATCATCGAAAATCCAAACAGTGGGATCTAATGTTAGTTGGAATGTAACTGCGCCCTTGATAGGAATTATTGTTTCCATAATAGAAATCCTCCTCAAATCTTGTATATCCATGAAATAGTATAACGCTAATGACTAGAGATAATAAAGAAATATAATTCGATTTCTCTATTTTCCAATGTAGACACTTGCATTTTTAACGACTAAAAGATAAACTTTATTAAGATAGAATCGAAGAAATATCAGATAATGGGGGCGTCCTCATGGATACTAAATCACAAACTTCTTTTCAAGAGAAGGCTTTGGAGCTTTTAGTTGCTGATGCAGATAAAATTGCTCGCCTCATTCGAGTACAAATGGATCATTTAACAATGCCACAATGCCCTCTATATGAAGAAGTATTAGATACACAAATGTTCGGCCTTTCACGTGAAATTGACTTTGCTGTGAAGCTTGGGCTCATTGATCGCGAAAAAGGCAAAGAAATTCTCGATTCACTCGAGAAAGAACTTTCTGTACTACATGACGCGTATACAGACAAATAAAAAGAAAAAACTCAAACGCAATTTGCGATTTGAGTTTTTTTTCTAGAATGAGGTTTTCCGATGAAACAATACTTAAAACGTTATGCCAAAAATTTTGATTACCCATTATTTTTTACGGTCCTTTTATTAAGCTTATTTGGATTAGTAATGATTTATAGCTCAAGTATGATGGTGGCTATTGCACAACAAGGGAGGGCGCCAGATTATTATTACCACAAGCAAGTAATTAATTTAATTGTAGCTTTTCTTGGATTTTTAGTAGCGGCATTTTTCCCGTACAAGCATTATGCGAATAAAAAAGTTATGTTGTTACTTACGGCTGTGCTAGTTGTACTATTTACTTGGGTAAAAGTTGCAGGTAATGGTGATGAAGCAGGAATAGGGTCTAAAAGTTGGATTTCCGTCCCTGGTTTTGGGAACTTTCAGCCTTCTGAATATGCGAAGCTATTTATAATTTTATATTTTGCTGCAGCTTTTTATCGGAAAGGACAAAAATATACGCTTGAAAAGCTACAACCAACAGAAATATTTTATCCTATATTCCTCTGGATTCTAGTTGTTGCTGGTGTAGCATTTGAAACCGATTTGGGAGCAAGTATTATTTTATGTGGAATTGCTGTTTGTGTTGTAGCAGCGAGTGGCATTCCATTTAAAACATTTTGGAAGTTTTTTGGGGTATTGGGTGCGTTTGGAGGAGCCATCTTTGGTATACTAATGCTGTTTAAAGGAAATATGTTAACGCCAAACCGTATGGGACGTCTTCAATCATTCATAAACCCGTTTGAGTATGAGAATGGTAGTGGCCACCAAGTTGTTAATAGTTATTATGCTATTGGCGGAGGCGGTTTAGAAGGAAGAGGTCTCGGTCAGTCGATTCAAAAATTGGGGTATTTGCCTGAACCACAAACCGATTTTATTATGGCGATTATTATGGAGGAACTAGGAGTTTGGGGAGTTCTTATCGTTTTAGGTGGTTTAGGATTTATTGTATATAAAGGATTTTCGATTGCGTTGCGCACGAAAGATCCACTAGCACGTATGATTGCGGCTGGTATTGCGAGCTGGATTGGCTGGCAAACGTTCATCAATCTTGGGGGTCTAACTGGGTTAATCCCGTTAACCGGTGTAACGCTACCTTTTATTAGCTATGGCGGTACATCTATAATTATTCTATCTTTAGCGATGGGAATATTGATCAATGTTTCTATGTTTGAAAAGATAGAAAGGAGAAAGACACAATCATAAAGGGGGATATCAATGGAATCAATCAACAAAATTCTCGTAGCCAATCGAGGAGAAATTGCAATTCGTATTTTCCGTGCATGTACGGAGTTGAATATCCAAACTGTTGCCATTTATTCACGGGAGGACAGTGGGGCGTTCCATCGCTTTAAAGCAGATGAGGCCTATTTAGTGGGAGCAGGCAAGAAACCAATTGATGCTTATTTAGATATTGAGGGCATTATATCGATTGCCAAAGATGCTAATGTTGATGCAATTCATCCAGGTTATGGCTTTTTATCAGAAAACGTAGAATTTGCACGTCGATGTGAAGAAGAGGGGATTGTCTTCATTGGGCCAACTTCTAAGCACTTAGATATGTTTGGAGATAAGGTGAAGGCACGAGCACAAGCGATTGCTGCAGGTATTCCTGTTATTCCTGGTACAGATGGTCCAGTAGCTAATTTAGCAGAGGTAGAGGCTTTTGCTAGCGTATATGACTATCCAATTATGATTAAGGCAGCACTAGGCGGCGGTGGTCGTGGAATGCGTCTTGTTCATACAGAAGAGGAACTAGCTTCCTCCTATGAACGTGCAAAATCAGAGGCGAAGGCAGCGTTTGGTTCTGATGAGGTGTATGTAGAAAAGGCTATTATTAAGCCAAAGCATATTGAAGTTCAAATTATTGGCGATCAAGAGGGTAATATTATTCATTTATATGAACGTGATTGCTCAATTCAACGTCGTCATCAAAAGGTTGTTGAAATCGCACCATCTAATTCAATTTCGGATGATTTAAGAAACCGAATTTGCGATGCTGCAGTTCAATTAATGAAAAATGTCTCATACATAAATGCAGGGACAGTAGAATTTTTAGTTGCAGGTGAGGATTTTTATTTCATCGAGGTCAACCCTCGTATTCAAGTAGAACATACGATTACTGAAATGATTACGGGTGTTGATATTGTGCACGCCCAAATTAAAGTAGCTGCAGGCTATGGTCTGCATAGTGAGGAAATCCATATTCCACTACAAGCGGATATTCCAATGATTGGCTATGCGATTCAAGCGCGTGTCACAACGGAAGACCCTGCTAATGATTTTATGCCAGATACAGGGAAACTCATGGTGTACCGTTCAAGCGGTGGTTTTGGCGTTCGATTAGATGCCGGAAATGGCTTCCAAGGAGCAGTGGTAACACCGTTCTATGATTCGCTTCTGGTTAAAATTTCAACGACAGGGATGACGTTTAAAGAAGCAGCAGCAAAAATGGATCGAAATTTAAAAGAGTTCCGTATTCGTGGGGTGAAAACGAATATTCCATTCTTAAATAATGTCGTAACGCACGAGAAATTTTTAACAGGTGCATTTGATACAAGCTTTATCGATACAACACCTGAACTATTTAATTTCCCTGAACGCAAGGACCGTGGGACAAAGCTCTTAAGCTATATTGGCAATGTGACGCTAAATGGCTTCCCTGGTGTAGAGAAGAAGTCGAAACCAATTTTTGTACAGCCAAGCATTCCAAAAGTCGATAAATTAATCGTTCCTCCGGCAGGTACAAAGCAAATTTTAGATGCCCAAGGAGCAGACGGGCTTGTGAAATGGATTCTGGAGCAAGAGGATGTGCTATTAACGGATACAACTTTCCGAGATGCACACCAATCACTTCTTGCGACACGTGTACGTTCACAGGATATGTTCGAAATTGCAGATGCCACTGCGCGCATGATGCATGATTTCTTCTCACTCGAAATGTGGGGAGGCGCGACGTTTGATGTGGCGTATCGTTTCTTAAAAGAAGACCCATGGGAGCGCCTTGCCAAGTTACGTGAACAAGTACCGAATGTGCTATTCCAAATGTTATTACGCGGTGCGAATGCAGTTGGCTACACAAATTACCCAGACAATTTAATTCGTGAGTTTATCGCTGAATCAGCGGCATCAGGCATTGACGTATTCCGTATTTTCGATAGCTTGAACTGGATTAAAGGAATGGAAGTAGCCATTGATGCAACACGTCAATCAGGTAAAATTGCTGAAGCTGCGATTTGTTATACAGGAGATATTTTTGATGAATCAAGGGCGAAATATTCAGTTCAATACTACAAGGAAATGGCAAAAGAGCTAGAGGCAGCAGGTGCCCATATTTTAGCGATAAAAGATATGGCTGGATTATTGAAGCCAGAAGCAGCCTACCGTTTAATTTCAGAGTTAAAAGAAACGACAAGTCTGCCAATCCATCTGCATACGCATGATACAAGTGGCAATGGTATTTATTTATATGCCAAGGCGATCGAGGCAGGGGTGGATATCATTGATACGGCGCTCGGTTCAATGGCAGGTTTAACATCACAGCCAAGTGCAAATTCCTTGTCTTATGCAATGAAGGGCAGTAAGCGTGAGGTTCGTGCCGATATCGATGCGCTTGAAAAGTTATCGTACTACTGGGAAGATGTTCGTAAATATTATAAGGATTTTGAAAGCGGCATGATTAGCCCGCATTCTGAAATTTATGTCCACGAAATGCCGGGTGGTCAGTACAGTAACTTGCAACAGCAAGCCAAAGCAGTGGGCCTTGGGGACAGATGGGAAGAAGTGAAGCATATGTATTCCCGTGTAAACCTTCTATTTGGCGATATTGTCAAAGTAACCCCATCTTCGAAAGTAGTCGGTGATATGGCGTTATTTATGGTGCAAAATGATTTAGATGAAAACTCTGTACTGACAAGAGGGCGAACAATCGACTTCCCAGATTCTGTGATTGAATTCTTCCAAGGTTATTTAGGACAACCGCATGGGGGCTTCCCAGAAACACTTCAAAAGGTTGTGTTAAAGGATCGTGAAGCAATTACGGTACGTCCTGGCGAGCTACTAGAGCCTGTGAATTTTGAGCAACTAGAGGCGATACTAGAGGGAAAATTAAATCGTCCCGTGACAAAGCAGGATGTGTTAGCGTTTGCTTTGTATCCGAAAGTGTTTGAAGAGTATGCAAAAACAGTGAACTCCTTCGGCAATATTTCGGTATTAGATACGCCAACATTCCTTTACGGGTTAAAACTAGGCGAAGAAATCGAAGTCGAGATCGAAAAAGGTAAAACACTAATCATTAAACTTGTTTCCATTGGCGAACCACAGCATGATGGTACACGAGTTATTTACTTTGAGCTAAACGGTCAATCTCGTGAACTAGTGATTCAAGATATGACTGTCGAAGTAGATGGCAGTCTGGCATTAAAAGCAGATCCAAGCAATCCAAATCAAATTGGCGCAACGATGCCAGGTACGGTCTTAAAGGTAGTCATATCAAAAGGAAGTCATGTAAAACGTGGGGATCACTTATTAATTACCGAAGCGATGAAAATGGAAACAACCGTCCAAGCACCGAAAGACGGTATCGTGAAAGAAGTATACGCTAATGCGGGCGATGCTATTTCAACAGGTGATTTGTTAATTGAAATTGAATAATTGATAATAAAGAAGGTTATTAGATGCTTTGAAAGCATACTAATAACCTTTTTTATCTTCATTCAGCAAATATTTTCTGTAGCGAAAGCGAAGCGTCAGCTACAGATGTTTTCTGTAGTGACAATGCGCCAAAATTTGCTATATTGTAATAATAAACTTGTTGATTTTTTTACACATAAATGGTAGAAACGTTTGACAAAATAAAAAAGATTCGCCATTGAAAAATGTAGCGAATCTTTTTCTACTATTATTTGTTTTTTTCATTATAATTGCTACGTGCAACTAGCATTACCATATAGCAAAGTAGACCAAATAGAATTGAAATAAATAATGAATGAAGTAATGCGACTGTTAAATTCAATTTAGTTAGGACTACTAGCATACCAGCAATCACTTGTAAAATTACTATAGTAAAGGCAATAATCCAGCCATAGTAAATAACACGTTGATGTTTATATTCTTTTACAGCGTGCCAAGTTATGTATGCAATCCAAATGAAAAAGATAAGAACAGCTAGGCGATGTCCCATTTGCACCCATTCATACATATTATTAAAAGCTGCGAATGGTGTATCGTTATAGCAAAATGGCCAGTCAGGACATATTAAGCTAGAGTCTGTATGGCGAACAAGCGCCCCTGTATAAACGACTAAATAAGAATAAATTGTGACAGCAATCGTATGCCAACGTAATTTTTTTCCAATAAAAACGTTATCAGCATCAAATTTCCGATCGACTTCAAATACAATCATAGAAAGAAGGAGAACAGCAGCAAAGGAAATAAGAGATATCCCAAAGTGGAGTGCTAGTATGAAATCACCTTGTCCCCACAACACTTGAGCTGCTCCAATAAGAGCTTGTGCGATTAAGAAAAACATCGCTAAGAAACCTAATAATTTTACTTCACGAATATGACCGAGTTTACGCCATGTCCAAACTGTTAACGCAAGAATTGAAAGAGATACGACCCCAGTTACAAGACGATGTGAAAATTCAATTAAGACTGCTGGTGTAATTTCTTTTGGAATAAGAGAACCATTGCAATCAGGCCAGTTTCGACCACAGCCTAAGCCACTATCTGTTTTGGTAACAAGTGCTCCACCTAGTAAAATAAGGAGCATTCCAACTGTAGCGGCAACAGCAAACCATTTCATATACCTGTTGTGTTGCATAAAATGAGTCACCTACTTTGTCTATGAACATTACATGAAAGTAATGTTTCTGCTACTAGATGATATCGAAAATACAGGTAAAAAACAACTTGTAAAGAGTAGGGAGTATTAGATGTCGATTCCATTTCACAAATTGTTCATAATTTCGTACTCTAACCTTCACAATTCATTTTAGAAAATGTTTTACTATAGATATGTTGTTTTTAATTATTTTTCTAGACAAAGCTAATTTTTACAACTTCATCTAAATTTCACTTAATGTCTAGAAATCAATCGCAAATTTCGCTATAGTAATTGGTAGCGGAATATGCTTACAAAAATGAAAGGAGAGGTATCATGTCAAACGGTCGTGCACTGACGGCTACTAGAAATGGTGGACCAGAATCAACATCTGTTGTAAAAGATTTCTTAGCACTAATAAAAATTGGCATCGTAAACTCGAATCTTGTCACAACGTTTACAGGGATGTGGCTGGCATTTCAATTTACTAATAGACACTTCTTGCAAGAGCTTGATGTCATATTGTTCACCATGCTGGGTGCAGCATTGATTATAGGTGGCTCAGGCGCAATGAATAACTTTATTGATCAGGATATTGACCCAATCATGAAAAGAACGAAGGCAAGACCGACAGTAACGGGTAGATTTAAGCCGAATTTTGTATTGACCATTGCCCTCTCATTTTTAATTGTAGGTGAAATTTTGTTATTTGCGGCATCGTTTGCGGCCGGCATGTGGGGACTTGTAGGAATATTTGCTTATGTTGTTCTGTACTCAATGTGGTCAAAGAGGAAGCATGTTAGTAACACGGTTGTAGGAAGTATTTCAGGGGCGATCCCACCAGTTATTGGGTTTGCAGCTGTTGAACCTGCATTAGGTCCTGGAGCACTTGCCTTATTTCTAATCATGTTTGCATGGCAACCACCGCATTTTTATGCGCTTGCTATGAAACGTACTGAGGAATATCGTGCAGCTAATATACCAATGCTACCTGTAGTAAAAGGGTTTAAACGAACGAAGTACTCGATGATATTCTGGATTCTTTTATTATTACCGTTACCTTTCCTTTTACCAGAGCTTGGGATTGGCTTCTTAATTCTTGCGACTGCATTGAACTTGGGCTGGTTGATTCTAGCTTTTAAAGGCTTTACTACAAAAGATGATATGAAATGGGCGAATAAAATGTTTATCTATTCTTTGAATCATATGACCATACTATTTGTATCCATCATAATTTTTGCGTTGTTTAGCTAAATTTAGGAATTCTTTCTTTTCTTAAAGAATTCATATAGACAGAACTAATGTCCTAGGTACACATGAAAATACAACAAAGAAAGAGGGGTTTAATTAAGCTATGATGAAAGGGCTTAAAAAGTGGCGTCTTTTTTCACTACTAGCAGTGATGATGGTTTTCCTTTCTGGTTGTGGTGAAGATTATATTTCTGCACTGAAACCATCTGGTCAAGTAGGTAAAGAACAATTCAACCTATTAATGTTAGCTACTGGAATTATGACGTTGGTTGTAGTAGTAGTATCCGTTGTCTATTTACTTGCATTCTTAAAATTCCGCCGTTCAAAAGTTGGCGAAAACGTTATTCCTAAGCAAGTAGAAGGAAGTCACACTCTTGAAATAATTTGGACAGTTATCCCAATTATTTTATTATTAATCTTAGCTGTACCAGTTGTTACGGCTACTTACAAATTTGCAGATGTTGCTGCGATGGACGAAGTAGATGAAAACGGTGACAAAACAGCACTTACAGTAAATGTAACTGCGAAATTATACTGGTGGGAGTTTGAATACCCTAACCAAGGTATTGTAACTGCACAAGAATTAGTTGTACCAACAGGTCAAAAAGTTTACTTTAACTTAAAAGCTGCCGATGTTAAGCACTCATTCTGGATTCCTGCTATAGGCGGTAAAATGGATACGAACGTAGATAACTTAAACAAGTTCTATCTAGAATTCGATAAAGAATCAAAAGACCTTAAAGATGGCGTATTCTATGGTAAATGTGCTGAGTTATGTGGTCCTTCACATGCATTAATGGACTTCAAAGTTAAAGCATTAAGCCCAGATGCATTCGATACATGGGTAGCTTCAATGAAAGCAACAGATGGGAAAAAAGCTGACAAAGCTTCAACAGATCTTGGGGAAGCAACATTTGCTCAAAGCTGTATGGGTTGTCATGCTGTATCTGGTACAAGTGGTGCAGGTACACCAGGTCCTAACTTAACTGCTTTTGGTGACCGTAACCGTGTTGCTGGTTTCTTAGAACATAATGAAGAAAACTTAAAAGCTTGGATTCAGGATCCTGGCAAATTTAAACCAGGTAACTTAATGATGAATGCAGAGGGTACTGCGCCAATTTATGGCGACTTAACTGACGAAGAAATTCAAGCTCTTGCAACGTATATCATGGGCTTATCTGTTGAGAAATAATTTTAAGTTTTATGTAACAAACTTTGAGGGAGGTAAAAGTTGTGAGCTCATACACACAGAAAAAGGGCTTAGGAGCAACTGTCTGGGAATACATTACAACTGTTGACCATAAAAAGTTAGCAATATTGTATTTATTAGCCGGTACATTGTTCTTCGCTATCGCTGGTTTTGAAGCGGTATTAATGCGTATTCAATTAATGAAACCAAATAACGATTTCGTCTCAGCTGGTTTTTTCAATCAACTATTAACAATGCACGGAACAACAATGTTATTCTTAGCTGCGACTCCATTACTATTCGCATTTATGAACATGCTTGTACCATTACAAATTGGTGCGCGTGACGTAGCATTCCCGTTCCTTAACTCTTTAGGGTTCTGGTTATTCTTCCTAGGTGCAGTATTCCTTCACCTGTCATTCTTTATGGGTGGCGCTCCTGATGCGGGCTGGACTTCTTATGCATCATTATCTTTATATTCTCCTGGACATGGTATTGACTTCTATGTTCTCGGTTTACAAATATCAGGGGCAGGTACGTTAATTTCAGGTCTTAACTTTATCGTTACGATTATTACTATGCGTGCTCCAGGTATGACATTCATGCGTATGCCATTATTCACTTGGACTGCGCTTGTATCAAGTGCATTAATCCTATTCGCATTCCCTCCACTAACAATTGGTTTATTAATGATGTTATTTGACCGTATGTTCGGTGGTAACTTCTTTGACCATTTAATGGGTGGTAATACAATTATTTGGGAACACTTATTCTGGATCTTCGGACATCCAGAGGTTTATATCTTAGTATTACCGGCGTTCGGTTTATTCTCTGAGATTATTCCAGCGTTCTCTCGTAAACGTTTATTCGGATACTCTTCAATGGTATTCGCAACAATTTTAATCGGTTTCTTAGGGTTCATGGTTTGGGCTCACCACATGTTTACAGTTGGTCTTGGGCCAACAGCAAACGCAATCTTTGCTGTTGCAACAATGGCAATTGCCGTTCCAACAGGTATGAAAGTATTCAACTGGATCTTAACTATTTGGGGCGGATCTATTAAAGTTACAACACCAATGCTTTATGCACTTGGTTTCATCCCGTCATTCGTTGCGGGTGGTGTTACAGGGGTAATGCAAGCATCTGCGCCTCTTGACTACCAATTACACGATTCTTACTTTATCGTTGCTCACTTCCACTACGTAATCGTTGGTGGTATCGTAACAGCATTATTTGGTTCAGCGCACTTCTACTGGCCAATTTTCTTCAACCGTATGTTAAACGAAACGCTTGGTAAAATTACTTTCTGGGTATTCTTTATTGGATTCCATTTAACGTTCTTCGTTCAACACTTCTTAGGTTTAATGGGTATGCCACGTCGCGTATTCACTTACATGGAAGGTCAAGGTTGGGATCAGTTCAACTATATCTCTACAATCGGTGCATTAATGATGGGTGTAGGGGTTATCTTAATGGTAATCAACTGCTTAATGTCTATCAAAGGCAAACCAGCAGGTCGCGATCCATGGGGCGATGGACGTACATTAGAATGGTCAATTCCACAACCAATCCCATTCTATAACTTCCGTCAAACACCACTTGTTCGTGGTTTAGATCCATGGTGGATCGAAAAGCAAGAAGGTAATAAAGAAGTTACATTTGCTGAGCCAATCGGTGATATTCATATGCCAAACAACTCAGCTATCCCATTTGTTATTTCTATGGGCTTGTTTATCGCAGCATTCGGTGCTCTTTATAATCAAGATGCAGATAAACCATGGTCAATTTATATTTTAATTGGTGGTCTTGCAATTACATTTGGTGCTATGATTTTCCGTTCTGTTAAGGACGATCACGGTTTCCACTTACACAAAGAAGAAATTCTTGAAATTGAAGAACAACTTTACGGCAAAGGAGGAAATAAATAATGGATTTCAATACAAAATTTACTCCTCATACTTGGCCAGATCATCCTGAACAAGCGACGATGGAAGGGAAAAATAAAGTTGTTGGTTTCTGGATTTTCCTTGCCTGTGAAGTTGTACTTTTCGCAAGTTTATTCGCTACTTACCTAGCACTTAAGAACAAAGGGCCTGCTGGCATGGAGTTCACAACACAAGATTTATTTGAATTACCTTTAGCTTTCGCTATGACGATGTTATTATTAACATCTTCACTAACATCTGTTTATGCCATTTACCATATGCGTAACTTTAACTTTAAAGCTATGCAAACTTGGTTTGGTATAACATTACTTTTAGGTCTTGGATTCTTAGGTCTTGAAATCTATGAATTCAATCATTATGTAGGTCTTGGTTTTACATTTGACCAATCTGCATTCTCAACTGCGTTTTATTCATTAGTTGGTACACATGGTTTCCACGTAACATTAGGTCTTGTGTGGTTTGCTACGTTAATGCTTCGTAATGCTAAGCGTGGTCTTAACTTATACAATGCACCTAAATTCTTCGTGGCTGCTTTATACTGGCACTTTATCGACGTAGTTTGGGTATTCATCTTTACGGTAGTATACTTGATGGGAGTGATCGGATAATATGTCTTCACACGATACACCTATAGTTGCTAAGTCTCAGGCACAATACGAGTATGATCGTCATCATAATGCCGTTCATATGCGTAAACAAGTTATCAACTTTGCGATTATGATTTTCTTTACGTTTATCGCATTCGCAGTAGTTGCAGCTGATTTTTCTAAATACTTAATATTACCGCTTATTTTATTGCTTGCTGGTGTTCAAGTTGTTCTTCAACTTTACGCTTTCATGCACTTAGAAGACAAAAAAACACACTTCGGTGGTGTAATTGGCTTCTTCATGTGGATGGGTATTTTAATCGCATTTACATTCTTCTTAGCATTTTTAACAATTATTTGGTGGTAATCACCAAAAAAGCACGTTCTCTACTTTCAGTAGGAACGTGCTTTTCTTTTTGGGTTCTATTCTCGTTTAAGTGAATGAGCCGGTAAGAATTAATATAATTCATGTGAGAATGATTTCCGTTCCAGGCTACTCGCGTTCCTGTGGGCGAGCGTCGAGCCGCTTCTTTCGCTGTTGTTGTTGCTGTCGCTACGCTTTCGCACAGATAAAACATTTGCTGCCGCTACGTTAGCACTACGCTTTCGCACAGAAAACATCCGCTCCGTGCAGGGTCTCGCCTGTCTCGCTTTCCCACGGGAGTCGAGTAGCCTTCCACTCCAATCAGCGATAGCATAGAATTTTTATAAATTTTATTCATTTCAATAGTGGACGCTATGGATAACACACCATAATGAACAGAATAGACTTGTAACAGTGACGTAATTGTACATTGCTGTTGGTTTTACACAGACAAACCCTTTTGCTAAAGATACGTTTTCATTTAAATTAAGAGAATACGTGCTGTGTGAATCAGTTGATTGGAGTGGAGACTGGGCGACTCCTCGGGGATCAGCGTTAGAGGAACGAAGGCTAAAACCATCACATCCTGTGATAACGCCTTCGTGACCAACATCCTGTTGGCCCGAGACCCTGGAGCGCAGTGAAGCAGCTCATCGGACGCCCCCAGGAAGCTCTGCTCTGCGCGAAAGCGAAGCGTCAGCGGCAAAGCGCCCAGTCGGAACGGAAATCAACCCCACGTTATGATGATGAGCTAGAAAAAAGTAA
The DNA here is from genome assembly GCF_042267565.1 of Lysinibacillus sp. NPDC056232. Lineage (NCBI taxonomy): Bacteria > Bacillati > Bacillota > Bacilli > Caryophanales > Bacillaceae > Lysinibacillus > Lysinibacillus sp. NPDC056232. The sequence continues at coordinate 97,799 of NZ_JBHJTF010000007.1, forward strand.
TATAATTCATGTTGGGTTTTTATACTTTGAATATTTTTTCTATAGATACAATAATCCTGTAAGAAAGGTAAACGATAGATAGTAATTTGTTCACCTTTCGTTCATTGCAGAATAAGTGTAAGCGTTCTATAATAGGAGTACTGAAGTTAAAGGAGTGCGTTCTGTATGCCACTTAGTATATTTGGTTTCCAAGCTTTATGGAGCCCATACTTAATAGGGGTTCTTGTTTTTATAACACTCATCTATTTTCTAGTCACAACAAAGTGGCGCAAGGATTTTAAAGTAAGTGAGCCTTTGAAAAAGGAAGAGGCTATTTATTTTGTACTGGCAATGGTAACGATTTATATTATTAAAGGATCTCCAATAGATTTAATGGCGCACATTATGTTTACGATGCATATGGTGCAAATGGCTATTTTATTGTTACTTGTACCGATTTTCTTAATTAAGGGGATTCCTTGGTGGGTATGGAAAGTTGCGATTGAAGCACCGGTAGTTAGATCATTATTTAAAACATTTACAATCCCTGTCGTTGCGGTATTTGTGTTTATTGGTTTATTTTCTTTTTACCACTTACCTGCAGTATTAGACTACATTAAATTAAACGAAACTTTACATGGTACATATACGTTTGTATTATTTGTTTCTGCAGTTTTAATGTACTGGCCTTTGATTCAAAAGATGCCTAATCGTCCGCAAATGAAACCTTTGTATAAATTAGGCTATATCATTGCTAATGCGGTATTAATTACACCTGCGTGTGCGTTAATAATTTTTGCACCAAACGCTATGTATGAAACATATACAAATGGTGATGCATGGCTAAAGGCAATGGAACTTTGTGTACCAGTTTCCACATTATCTAGTTTATCTCTTTCCGGACCAGAGCTCTTTACAAATATGTCAGCTGTTGCCGATCAGCAACTAGGCGGTGTATTAATGAAGATTTTACAAGAGCTTATTTTTGGTGTATTACTAGGAGCAATCTTTATTAAATGGTATCGTTCAGAACAAAAGGATCCTGATAAAATTACTGCTGATGCGTTAAAAGAACATCAAAAGAAATGGGAAAGCCAACATCAACATCAGTTATAAAAAGAAACTTTAATTTGTATAAGGGGTTTTGTCAATGGAATTGCAAATTTTGCCTACTATAAGTACAACATTCATCGTTATTAGTGCTGTACTTGTAGCTATTGGTTGGGGCTTAATTATAAAAAAGAAAGTAGAAGCTCATAAAAAAGTAATGCTTGCAGCAGGAGTTGCAGCACTTATCTTCTTTATTATTTACGCTTCACGTACAGTCTTTATTGGTAACACGGCGTTTGGTGGAGGAGAAGATTTAAAGCCATATTATACATTTTTCTTAATTTTCCATATTACGCTTGCGACAACTGGAGCAGTATTTGGTATTGTTAGTATCATCTCTGGTTTGAAGACTAATCTTAAGCTTCACCGTCGTATTGGACCGATCACAAGTATTATTTGGTTTTTCGTAGCTATTACCGGAGTTTTAGTATACATGTTACTATATGTAATGTTTGAACCAGGTGAAACAACATCTGTCATTAAAGCTATTTTAGGCTTTTAACTTCTTTCAGTGGGTGTCCAAACATTCGCTGACGCAATTATGCCAAGGCATAATAGAATATAAAATCTCCCTCCTTATTTTTGAGAAGGAGGGAGATTTTTTATAGATGTTTGATTAAATAGGGAAAGAACAACAACAACGAGTAAAGGACCAATTAAAATGCCGGAAAATCCAAATATTTCAAAACCGATAAACATTGCAATAAAAGTTGTTAGTGAGGAGAGCCCAACCTTATTTCCAATAACTCTAGGCTCAATCATACGTCGAACTAAAAATTGTACGATCGTTAGTACGACTAACATAACAGCATAGATATATTCACCTGTAAAGGCTTTGTATATTGCCCAAGGAAGAAGCAAAATAAATGAGTCTAAAAAGGGAATGAAATCTAAAATGACTAGTAAGAGTGATAAAATAAGTGGGAATGGTGTTTTAAGAAAATAAAAGGTTCCAAAAGCTATAGCGAAAATACAAACACCAACTAAAAATTGTGCTTTCACAAAACCAAATAAAGCAAGTTTCACACGCTGTCCAATAAATAGTATTTTTTGGTGGTAGTGGAACGGAATAGGTGCTAATATTTTACGGTTAATATTCGGTAATTCTAAAAGAAACATATATAACACAATCCAATAAACAAAAATATCAAACAAACGTGAGGACATATACGTAAGTAAAGATGACCAAACATTCACATTTGTTAAAGAAAGAGCATATTTCTCGATTGAAGATAGAGCCCGTGCTATCATAAGTTGAATTTGTATAACAAGATCTAAGGGTAAATGATAGGTATAGTTGGAAAGCTTGGATTGTATTTGAATCCATAGTGCTGATAGCTGATTGAGATACTCTGGAATATCAATGATAAATATTGAAAATTGTTTCCAGCTTATAAATATGATGAGAATACATAATAATAATGTCACACTTGAAAAGAACATAAAAAAAATGGATGCGACTATTTTACGTTTTTTTCGGAACCGTTTACTAATTCGTATGATGACAGGTTCCAATAATAATGCAGTTACGTAGGCAAGCAGTATGGGGAATGACAGGGATATAAACCAGAGAATTGCAACTCCGATCGCAATAACGATTATCGGATGGCGAAAAAAGGGGTGTTTGAAAAATTGTAACATTTATCTCACCTACATCATGTAAAAGATATAGTTAGTATGAGAAGAAATAAAATTTTTACTCAAAATAAAAAAGACTGGACCACCAGTCTTTTTAGTTTAGCTATTGCACTGCATGCTATTGCCGTTACTGTTACCTGATAAAATAATAAAATGATTTCGATGTTTAACCGACATGTATGCACCGTGAAATAACTATCTAAAATTATGCATGAATTTCAAAAGCTTGTAAGTCTAATTTAACTTTTTTTAAGATTTCTTCACATTTTTTTACAAGATGAGCTGGATAAACTTCATCATCACCATACTCAACGCCGTGTGGATAGTAGTACTTACCAAGTGCTGGTTTCATTAATGTTAGGATTGCATCGTGTGCACCAACATCACCTGATTTAGCATATGAGAATACACGTAGGTAATAACGTCCCTCACGAGTATCGAAACGCTTATCAAATGTCATACGTTCGTAGTCCCAGCCGCCATCACATTCTAAACCATTTTTTTTCATGACGCTTACAATAAGTTCTTGATCAGCTGTTAAATTTTCAAGGTTAGTATTTTCAAAATACATCTCTAATCCTCCTTTAGGTTCTCGTACAAAGTATACGCTCATTTTTATAATAGAGCATATTCGACATTGTTGCAATGACAACATTGTGTCAACCCAACTACAATTGATATAATAATTTTAGAATAATCGTGATAAGAAGGAGTCATGTATGAAAGCTTTATTTCGCATTTTTATGGCATGTGCTGCAATTGCGTTGATTGGCTTTATGTTTTTTAATACACCACGTGAAAACGAGCCACTAAAAGGTCCGAATGCCAATTCAAATATCATTCCCAAAACCGAGTTAAAGCAACCTGAAATGGGGGCAATGCCACGTCCGAAAAGTGGGATGTCGACATTAATCGGTAAAGGAATAAAGGAAGTTTCGGATAAATATGGTGAACCAGTTCGAAAGGAACCATCATCCTTTGGGTATGATTGGTGGATCTATAATGCAAATGCTTCCAAATTTTTTATGGTAGGCGTTGAAAATAATATTGTTACACAAGTTTATATAGCTGGTGAAGATTTAGATGCTTCTCCTTTTAAGGTTGGTCAGAAGCGCGATGATATATACCGAATGACTATCATTGATTATGAAGTCACGGCGAATGTTGATAAAAATATTTTCGTTTTCTCGATGAGTGAAGAAGATATGCAGACACGATTACTTGTGAAATTCGATGGGCTTTTTGCACAACTCTATCTCGATAGAGAAACGGGTGAGCTACAAGGAGTACGCTTTACTAATAGTAAAACACTTGTTCTTCATCAACCTTATGAAATGACTTATCAAGGCGAGCTAGTTATACCAACACCACCTTCTTCTTTTTTACAGAAGGAAATTAATGAAGCAAGTGCTGCACAGCTTGACGATTTAATAAATGTAACAAGAGTTCAACATGATTTATATCCATTAACTATTGATGAATCAATAGAAGAAGTTGCAAAAGTGCATAGTGAAGATATGAAGGTTCAAAATTTCCTTGGTCATGAATCACCAACAAATGGAGATTTAAAAAAGAGATTAGAAACACAGGGAATCGAATATAGTGAGGCGAATGAAAATCTTGCGACTGATTATTTTGATGCGATCGAAGCAATGCATGGCTGGCTTAATTCATCTGAGCATCGAAAAGTCATTTTAAATGATCTATATACTACAGTGGGATCTGGCGTATTTTTAAACTATTATACGCAAATATTGTTAGAATCTTCTTCTCAGGAGCTGGATAGTGAGAATAAAGACTCTGAGGAACAAGTAGAAAATATTGATGAATCATCACGATAAATGCGGGAAAATATAGAAATCAAAGACTGAAGATAAACTTGGCAAAATCAAGTTTATCTTCAGTCTTTTTATTTGATGCGAAAAAGAAAAGCACAATGACCACCTACAATTTTCGTCACACCGTTATATACGCCATCATATGATAGAGAACCGAAAGGGGGAATGAAGCTTGCAATTAGCTGAGCTATTAAAAGACTGGCCGTGTAGTGTAACTGGAGGATCTATTCGCACAAATATTACAGGTGTTGAGGATTATGCTCAGGCAGTAAAACCCGGGGATATTTTCATTGTACGTAAGGGTAAGAAAACATCGGGAAGTCGTTTTGTAAAAGAAGCATTAGCTCGGGGTGCAGCCGCTATAGTATCAGAGGAAAGTATTTCACTACCTATTACTGATCAAAATATTCCTTTTGTTTGGGTTCCAAATACATCCCTATTTTTATCGTATGCGAGTGCAAAGCTTTCAGCGTTTCCGGCGGAAGCATTAACCGTCATTGCGATTACAGGTACAAATGGTAAAACAACAGTAAGTCATTTTGTGAGCCAATTGCTAAGAGCCCTACATAAAAACGTTGCAGTTATTGGAACTGTAGGATTTTTCATCAATGAACAGAAACAACAATCAGTGCATGAGCAATTAACGACATTACAGGCAAAAGAGTTACATCCAATTTTAAAGCAATGTGTACGAAATGGTGTTACACATGTTGTTTTAGAAGCTTCGTCAATGGGCTTACAGCAACATAGACTTGATCATTGTGATATCGATTGTGGTGTTTTTTTAAATTTAACAGAGGACCATTTAGAAGATCACGGAGGACTTGAGGCATATAAGCGTGCGAAAAAAAGGTTGGCAGATTTGTCGAAAAAGCTAGTGCTAAATGGGGATGATAATTTTTGCCGTTCCGTCGGTATTTATGATAAGAAAAAATCCTGCTCATTCGGTTTTGATAATCATAATGATTTACATATCCAAATTGTCAGTGAATCAATTGGAAAAACGGTACTTTGTTTACAAACGTCATCGAGCGAGCATATTGTGGAAATCCCTTTTATCGGTAAATATCATGTGCAAAATGCTGTAGCTGCGTTAATGACTTTATGGCGCCTAGGTTTTTCAATTGAAGATTTAGCGGAGCATATGTGGTTGCTAAGGCTACCTGAAGGAAGGCTTGAGAAAATAGACAATCCATTTGGGGTTGAGGTGTACGTAGATTACGCACATACTGCAGAGGCATTACAGGCTGTTTTGCAAACTTTGGATCGATCCAAAACCCTTTACCTTGTATTTAGCTGTGGGGGAAATCGAGATAAAGCGAAACGTTTTGCGATGGGAGCAGTAGCTAGTAAGTATGCGGATGTCATTTTTTTAACAACTGATAATCCACGTGATGAAGACCCTATTTTAATTAATGAAAGTATTATTGCTGGATTTACTGAGCAGCAATATTATGAAATCTATCTAGACCGAAAAGTTGCTATTCATCAAGCACTAACAAAGGCAGAAAAAGGCGATATTGTACTTGTTGCCGGAAAAGGGCATGAACAGACCCAACAAATAAAAAATCAAAAATTCCCTTTTTCCGATCAACAATGTATTCGAGATTACTTTTTAAATCTTATGTCTAAGGACGGCGTTGAATAACAAAGAAAGAACCAGTCGCAATAGCAAGTCTTCGTCCAGTCTCATCCTCGATATCACATTCCATCACAAGTGTCTGGCGCCCTTTATGTACGAAACGTCCACGAGCGATTAGTTCCTTGTTGGTTGTTGTAGCAATATAAGAGATATTCATATTTGTTGTGACAACATTAAAGCCTTCTGGCACCGAACGCGAAGCAAGTCCGCCCATTGCGGCATCTGCAATGGTTGCAATAATCCCACCGTGTGGTACCTTAATGGTATTATGGATAACGGGTGTAATGGGAATACGAACTTCACTAACTTCGGGTTCAAATTTGCCAACCATATGTAAGGCAGCATTAATATAACGTCGGTGAATACCTTGTTGTTTATCGCGAAGTCCAGACAATAAATGTAGTAATACTTCCTCATCTTCAGCTGTATTATGTTGTAAAATCTCTGCAAGTAATTGTTCTATTTGTTCTTTAGATGATGGTACCAATTTAAAAACTCCTTCATTTAAAAATATCATTAATGTAAAATTACCATAAAATCTGTTATGATGGGAAAGAGATTGGGGGAATTAAAAATGATGATAACCTCTGACTGGGCAATCATTTTGGATGAGGCCGATGCGCTTTGCGAGATGATTCTTTCCTCTGAGCCTGCGAAAGCGCTGCAACAAGCGTATGATGATGTGTATAGTGACGTCCAATTGGTGGAAGATATTTACGCATTTAATCGCATGAAAGAGCAGTACGAAGATGTACAACGTTTCGGAAAATACCATCCGGACTATCATACAATTATGAAATCGATTCGTCAGCAAAAGCGCGCACTCGATTTAAATGAAAAGGTTTCGGCTTTAAAAATTGCCGAGAACGATTTTCAAGATTTGCTTGACCAAATAAGCTTACTTATAGGAAAAACTGTTTCTGAAGCGGTAAAAGTTCCTGTAAGTAATCCGTTCTTTTCCTCAGGTTCTTCATGTGGTGGAGGATGTGGCTCAGGCGGTTCTTGCTCTTGCTCTGCATAAACAAGGTAATACTTTTTCTTAGACTGTATACAAAACTCGAGTGAGTTTGTATATAGTCTTTTTTAATTTCTTTCAGCAATTATTTTAGTAGCGAAAGCAAAGCGTCAGCTACAGAAGTCTCCCACCTGAATGCGGTTTTAAGCCACTTTTAAGCGGGTGTCCAAACATCATCCGCTGAATTATAGAAACTCAGTCTAAGAACGCCACGTCCTGTGGCAATTTATCTGTGCGAAAGCGAAGCGACAGCAACACGGTTTTAACTGTGCGAAAGCGAAGCGACAGCAACATGGTTTTATCTGTGCGAAAGCGAAGCGACAGCAACAACAACAACACACGACTGAGTGACCAACATCACGTTGGCACAAAGCCTCCGGACGCAATTATGCCGAGGCATAATTGGTTACTATGCTACTGTAGTGACAGCCATAAAACATCAGGATGTAATCATGGCAGAAAAATTGTATAGTAATTGAATAGGCAATATAGAAATTATAGGAGGATTAACAGATGAAGACTTATCGAATTGCCGTTGTACCAGGAGATGGGATTGGTAAAGAGGTTGTACCAGCGGCGATAGAAGTGCTGAATAAAGCCGCCCAATTAGATGGCAGCTTTCAATTTGAATGGACAACATTCCCATGGGGCTGTGATTATTATTTAGAGACAGGTAAAATGATGCCTGATAATGGTATTGAAATTTTAAAAGGTTATGATCAAATCTTTTTAGGCGCTGTAGGCATGCCTGATTTAGTACCAGATCACATTTCATTATGGGGGCTACTTATTAAAATCCGCCGCGAGATGAAGCAATCTATTAATGTGCGTCCGGCAAAGCTACTTCAAGGTTTGCCTTCACCTTTACGTAACCCAAATGGCTTTGATTTTGTAGTTGTACGTGAAAACTCAGAAGGAGAGTATGCTGAGAGTGGTGGCAGAATACATAGTGGACAGGATGAAGTTGCTATCCAAAATGCTATTTTTACGAGGAAGGGAACAGAGCGTGCAATGCGATATGCATTTGAAATGGCGAAAACTCGACACCAGCATGTTACAAGTGCCACAAAATCTAATGGAATTACATACAGTATGCCTTTTTGGGATGAAGTATTTGCGCAAGTAGGTAAAGATTATGAGGACATAGGACAAGTATCTAATCATATTGATGCTTTAGCTGCCTTTTTAGTGATGAAGCCAGAAAACTTTGATGTAATTGTTGCATCAAATTTATTTGGGGATATTTTAACTGACTTAGGTGGTGCAATTATGGGAAGTATCGGAATTGCTCCAGCTGCAAATTTAAATATAGAGCGACAATATCCATCTATGTTTGAACCAGTCCATGGCTCTGCTCCTGACATTGCAGGACAAGGGATAGCAAATCCGCTTGGACAAATTTGGACAGGTAAAATGATGCTTGATTTTTTAGGCTATCATGAGCTTGGTACAAAAGTGCTGAATGCAATGGAAGCAACATTGGCACAAGGTATTAAAACAGGTGATTTGGGAGGAACAGCGACATTACGTGATGTAACGGATGCGGTATTGCATCATTTACAATAAAGTGGAATTTTAAACAGTGGGGGTTTTCTTAGCCCTGCTGTTTATTAGTTTTCGCTGGGCGTTAATGCGGGATGAAATTCGCTGAAAAAATCTGAGGGGTGAAGGGCTAAATGATCAAATTCTTTGAGTATAACTGGCAAGTAAGAGACGAATGGTTTGAGTGGTGTAATCAGCTAAGTATAGAGGAATTGTTGCAGAAGCGAAGTGGTGGAGTAGGTAGTATTCTGTATACTCTGTTTCATATTATTGATGTTGAATATAGCTGGATTCGTGGCATAAAAGGTGAAAGAGACAGAATATTTGATTTTCGTGAATGTGAAAAGCTTGAAAAGATAAAAAATCTCTCAATTGAATTACGTGAGGAAATTATTGAATTTTTGAAGCATAATGCGAATGTTAGCGGTGAGATTGTAAAGGTTTCTTGGGATACAAATACTTATACAAAAAACGAAATTTTACACCATATTATTGCACATGAAATTCATCATATTGGGCAGCTTTCTGTGTGGGCGAGAGAATTAAATTTATCCCCAGTACCTGCTAATTTTATAGGTAGAAAATTTAATAAAATATAAAAACAAAAGGTAAGGGCTGTTAGAAAGTAGCCCTTACCAATCAATGTGTTAACCTAATTTAAAATGGAAGTTAAGCTTCATTCCATTTTCTTATTTTTGTAGTAATTCTACAGCAATATCAGGTCGATCTGTAACAATACCTTTTGCACCGTTGTGAATTAATTTATTCATTGTTGCTATGTCATTGATAGTCCAATAATGAACAGGGATATTTAAATTGCTTAAAAACTGGATAAACTTCGGAGAATCTAGAGTAATTACTCCTGATTTAGGTGGTATTTGGAATACATCTACCTTTGGATGATATAAATGTCCGAATTGACTTGAGAAAGAAGCGAATGCTTTACGAACATCTGATTCACCCGCACCGAGTGCTACTTGATTTTGCGCATATAAATTAAAGCGATCGATCTGTTCACCGTAAAAGCTTGTGACAACTACTCGATTCTCAGCACCAAGCTCTTCAATTAAACGCCATAGTTTAGAAGGCATTAAACTTCCTTCATACGTATCTGGTGCATCTTTAATATCAATATTTACTAACATATTTGGATAAGATTCTAGTAGTTCACGTAAAGTTACAACGTCTATTTTTTCATCTCGATAAGGAAATTCCCCATCCAAATCTTCAAATTGATAACCGTGGTTTAATGCATTTATTTCTGCTAAAGTCATGTCTGCAACAAGTCCATAGCCATCTGTTGTGCGATCAACAGTATCATCATGGAAAACGATAATTTCCTCATCTTTGGTTAAGCGAATATCTATTTCAAAGCCGTTAACACCTAACTGCACGGCATTTTCAAAAGCAGGCATTGTATGCTCAGGTGCTAAATGAGCACCGCCACGATGTGCGAGAATAATTGGGTGATCAAATTGTAATGCTTGTTTACCTTCTCGTTGTTGAGGTTTTGAAATAGCTTTACTACCTGCCCAAGCAGCTGCACTTGCCGCTGCGATTGCAAGCGCAATCTTTGTTTTCTTACCCATATTCGTCCTCCTTAACAATTAAAATAATATAAATAGTGAGCGAGAAGTTCTAACTTAAATTAGTATTCTAATAACTTGCATAAGTGAATGGTAAAACTCTTAGTCAACGTTGTATGCTTTTCCATTATAACGGAAAATTGAGCGTTCTGTCAGCTAAACTCTGTTGCTATCATTTTCCGGTCTATGGTATTCTTTTATATAAGAAATGAGGGGAATACTATGAACGAACGACAAGGACTAATCGTATACGTCCATCAATTAAAACATGCGAAGTCTCTTCGAAAATATGGTCATGTTCTTTATATTTCTCGGAGGCAAAAATATGTAGTGCTTTATTGCGAGCGAGAAGAAATTGAATCACTGACAACAAAACTACAACGCCTTCCATTCGTGAAAAACGTTGTAAAGTCTTATCGTCCATTTGTTAAAACTGAGTTTGAAAATGCAAAACCAGATAAAGCGAAAGAATATGACTATAAAGCAGGTCTATAATATTATGTCAACGCTGGAATATAGTGATGAAGTCTCATTATTCCAATTAAGTATTGATAAAATAGTTTTGGTTCCGAAAATATAGAAGAGTGCTTTATTTCTACAACAACCGCTTTTCTATCTAGTCGTTTAATACTTTCTTCAAATATTTTTTGTCGCTGTGAAGGCTGCTCTTCATTATAAGGGATGCCTTCTCGACAAATATAAATCGGCATGAATTTACTTTCACCGACTGGTTTTAAAGCGACTGCTAAAGAGGCAACCTTTTTTTCTTCTTTAGTGGATGTTAGTATAAAGGCTTGGTGGAAGCGATCTTGATTGGTTCTCACTATTTCAAGTAGCTCATAAACATCACCATAGCCCTCACCTAATTCTATAAATTGTTGTGGCATAAAAATTGCACATCCTTTCCAATACACATAGTATCATGCTGCGGGAGGTCAAGCACATGAAATTTGCAATGAGTTTTTTTTCCATTTTAGCACTAATCATTACCGGAACATTATTTTTTCAGTACCATGCTTATTCGTCTGATTTAGAAACAGGCAATGGCGAATTCCTTTTTTCACAAGAGATAGAAATTGTCTATCGAGAAAATAGCTTAGATATTCGTCAACATTTTAAAAATTTACCCAACCAAAAAGTGAAAATAAAGTGGCCGGAAGATGCAGTAAATCCTAGTTGCTTTATCGATAACGAAAAAAGCTGTGAGCGCTTATCAAAAGAAGTCTCCTATTTTAAAAAAGGAGAGACTAAATCACAATCTGTTTCATACATAATTCCGATTGAGGGTGGCTTAAAAGATAAAATGCTCATCCAAAATGTTTTCGCTACATTAACGAATGGTGAAGCATCTTATTCAGTAGTACATATTTCAACTGATAGTAAAATTGTTGGTCAGTGGATCACGGGATTGCCTTTAGTAGGTCAGCAAAAATTATCACTTGTTAACTATACAATGTTTAGTGGATATGGTACAGTTCGTGATATTTATTGGCAAAAGGGTAATTTAAAAGTACAAGAGCAAACCCCTGTGTTATCTATTTATGCCCAGGGAGCTATTTCGAAGGATTTCTTGAAATCATTGGAAAACGCCAAGTTTTTGAATGATCAACACGTTGCTATTATTCAAGAAAAGAATCCAGTAAAAGAACATGATGATCGACTCTTATTTTTGCCTGAGCTAACTGAACAAGCAGTTGAACAGGAAGTTATCATGTCACAAATAAAGTCACAATATAAGTTTGAAGATTCACCAACATGGTTGCCGGAAGTTGTGGCATCCTATTTAGTGAAGGATACGATTGGTTCAGATAAAGCAAAGAAAATCGTGAAGACGTTAAAAGAATATATGACAGCAAATCAAGAGTCGGCATGGCAGGAAGCTTTGGATAAGCTAGGTGAAGAGCAGATTTCCCCTGCATCAATGGACGATCTTTTATCAAAGGTATTAGATGCAAAAACGTCTTATTTTAAGTTGAATGCTGCCCAAGAAAATGGCACATATCCACTTTTATTTGAGGATGATCGAAATGTTTACGTTAATGACGCTTTGAGAGATGATGTTCAAGTGATTCTTAATGAAGGACAAGTTTTGTATACTGCTGATACATTGTTGCCATATCTAGGATATACTGTTGGCGAAGGTAAAAATGGATATTATATCAATAATGATAATCGCACCTTCCGATTCCCGAAAGAGCCTGGATTTTATGTATTTAATCAACGTAGATATTCTACTATTTCAGAACCAATCATTAAAATTGCCAATCATTATTATGTTGAAGAAGCTTGGCTACAACGATTATTTTTAGTAGAATTACAAAAAAGTGATGGTCGTATCAATATCAAGATGTTAACACAAGAACAAGAATAAATTTTTTGCAGCGGAGGTTCGTCTTTCGCTGCAAAAATACTTTTAACTTCTTTCAGCGGGTGCTAAACACCCGCTGACATAAAGGAACTCAGTCTAAGAACGCCACGTCCTGTGGCAATTTATCTGTGCGAAAGCGAAGCGACAGCAACAATGTTTTATCTGTGCGAAAGCGAAGCGACAGCAACAATGTTTTATCTGTGCGAAAGCGAAGCGACAGCAACAACAACAACAATAAACAATAACAATTACGCCAAGGCGAAATTGTTATATGCAATAAGAAAGTACGGTGATTTGCCTATGAGAGTTGTAGCAGGAGAACGTAAAGGGATGCCACTGAAGGCGATTGTGGGGAATACGACGAGACCTACAACTGATAAAGTTAAGGAATCCATATTTAATATTATTGGTCCATTCTTTGATGGAGGTATAGCGCTCGATTTATTTGCGGGGAGCGGTGGCTTAGGTATCGAATCTTTAAGTAGAGGAGCTGAGCACGCCGTTTTTATTGAAAAGGATGCAAAGGCGTTCCAAGTACTACAGGAAAACATAAAGAAATGTCGTTACGAGGATTGTTCTGAGCTATTTCGTATAGATGCGAAGCGTGCGGTGAAAGCGCTATTAAAACGTGATATTACGTTTAAATTAGCATTTTTAGACCCGCCGTATCATCACAAAGAATATTATGACTTAGTGCAGATTCTTGTCGACAATGATAAAATTCAACATGATGGTGCTATTTTATGTGAGCATGCAAAAGAAGTAGAATTACCACAGAGGTTTGGGGACTTTGTATTAAAAAGACAAGAAACATATGGCGGAACGATTATATCCGTTTATCTTCATTCTTTGGGTGTCCCAATACCCACTGAATAGAGAAACTCAGGCTAAGAACTTCACAACCAGTGAAAATGCCAGAGTGGCCAACATCTTGCTACCAAGGTGAAATGGATCGTTATGCAAAAGAAAGAGGGAGAATAGGTTGTCAGAGAAAATTGCTGTAGTTCCTGGAAGTTTTGATCCGGTGACATATGGTCACTTAGATATTATTAAACGGGCGGCAGATGTATTTGACACAGTTTATGTTGCTGTTTTAAATAATTCATCCAAGCAGCCGTTATTTTCAGTAGAAGAGCGTATGGCATTAATGGCTGAAGTGACTAAAACATTGCCTAATGTACGTATTGAAAGTTCATCGGGGCTATTAATAGACTATGCTAAGGAAAAAAAAGCAAAAGCGATTGTCCGTGGTTTACGAGCTGTTTCGGATTTTGAATACGAAATGCAAATTACTTCAATGAACCGTTTTCTTGATAAAAACATTGAAACGTTTTTCATCATGACAAAAAATCAATATTCATTCTTAAGCTCAAGCATTGTCAAAGAGGTTGCGAAATACGGTAGTGATGTCAGCGAGCTTGTTCCTGCTTGTGTTGTAGAAGCTTTGAAAGAAAAGTATGGTTTTTAACTTCTTTCATCGGGTGTCCAAACATCCGATGAAATAGAGGAACGCAGTCTAAGAACGCCACGTCCTGTGACAACGACTGAGTGACCAACATCACGTTGGCCCAAAGCCCCCGGCGGATGTCACGGAATCGGAAAGGAGTTCACAGAGGATGTTAGCCTAAAATCATCGCATCCATGCGATAACGGCTAACTGACCTGCATCGGTAAGAACGCCACGTCCTGTGGCATTACCGAAATGACCGACCTCGTGTCGGCCCTCGTGCAGGCCTAAGCACAATTTGATAAATAAACTAAAAAGAGAGGCTGGGACAAAACTTGTCAAAGTCTTAAAAAGCGCGAGAAATCAATTTTAGAAAAGTTGATTTTCTCGCGCTTTTCTAATGGGGTATTTTTAATTTTTCTATAAAAATATACTGTCAGAGGTGTCAATTCAGATGACCCTCCGGCAAAATGAGGGGGATTTCCGTTCCGACTGGGCGCTTTGTCGCTGACGCTTCGCTTTCGCGCAGATAAAACATTTGTCGCTGACGCTTCGCTTTCGCGCAGATAAAACATTTGTTGTTGCTGTCGCTACGCTTTCGCACAGATAAAACAATTGCTGTCGCTTCGCTTTCGCACAGAGCAAAGCTTCCTGGGGGCGTCCTATGAGCCGCTTCGCTTCGCTGCAGGGTCTCGGGCCAACAGATGTTTTTTGCGCGAAAGCGAAGCGGCAGCAGCACCGATGTTGGTCACGAAGGCGTTATCACAGGATGTGATGCTTTTAGCCTTCGTTCCTCTATCGCTGATCCCCGAGGAGTCGCCCAGTCTCCACTTCAATCAACTTATTCTTAAGGAGTATCTTTTAACAAATGTCATCCTAACTTTAGTGATGAAACAATAAAATGTCAGGTGAAACGAGTAAGTTTAAAACATTCTTTTTGTTTGACTTTGAATTCCTTTATTCTGTAGG
Organism: Lysinibacillus sp. NPDC056232; assembly: GCF_042267565.1. Taxonomy (NCBI): domain Bacteria; kingdom Bacillati; phylum Bacillota; class Bacilli; order Caryophanales; family Bacillaceae; genus Lysinibacillus; species Lysinibacillus sp. NPDC056232. Next base: position 112,933 of record NZ_JBHJTF010000007.1, read on the forward strand.
AAGAAAATTATTGTCAATAAGAAGAAACTTCGACAAAGAAAAAGTATTGGGTATCATAATGCCATTTCCTTCATACTATGTTATAAATCAAGCCCTGAATGGAGGGAAGGCTATCAACATTTTAGATAAAGTGAAAAGCTATCGCGAAGAAGAAAATCGGCTAAAGTGGGAAGGTACATTTGCAGATTACTTAAACATCATCAAGGAAAGACCTGAAGTTGCTCAAACAGCCCATTCACGCGTCTACAATATGGTAAAAAATGCTGGTGTAGAGGAACGCGATGGGCAAAAAATGTATGAATTTTTTGGGCAAGAAATTTTTGGGCTTGAAACAGCAATTGAAAGACTGGTGGAGGAATATTTCCATCCAGCAGCACGAAGATTGGATGTTAGAAAACGTATTTTGTTATTAATGGGACCGGTAAGTGGTGGTAAATCAACAATAGTGACCTTGTTGAAGCGCGGACTTGAGCAATTTTCGCGAACAGATGAAGGCGCAGTTTTCGCAATTAAAGGATGTCCAATGCATGAAGATCCTCTACATTTAATTCCACATCATTTGCGTAATGAATTTTACGAGGAGTATGGTATACGAATTGAAGGAAGTTTATCGCCTTTAAATACGATGCGTCTTGAAAAAGAGTACGATGGACGCATTGAAAATGTGATGATTGAACGTATTACTTTTTCTGAAGACAAACGTGTGGGCATAGGTACATTTACGCCATCAGATCCAAAATCGCAAGATATTGCTGATTTAACAGGTAGTATCGATTTTTCAACAATTGGAGAATTTGGTTCAGAATCTGACCCTCGTGCATATCGTTTTGACGGTGAGCTAAATAAGGCAAACAGAGGTATGATGGAATTCCAGGAAATGTTAAAGCTTGATGAAAAATTCTTGTGGAATTTATTGTCTTTAACGCAGGAAGGTAATTTTAAAGCAGGTCGATTTGCATTAATTAGTGCAGATGAGTTAATTGTTGCGCATACAAACGAAACGGAGTATCGCTCATTTATTTCAAATAAAAAGAATGAAGCATTACATTCACGTATTATTGTGATGCCGATTCCGTATAACTTAAGAGTTAGTCAGGAAGAATTGATTTACGAAAAAATGATTAAAGAAAGCGATATGTCACATGTTCATATTGCGCCACATGCATTAAAGGCCGCAGCAATCTTTTCGGTTCTAACAAGACTGGAAGTACCGAAAAAACAAGGTGTGGATCTTATTAAAAAAATGCGACTGTACGACGGAGAAAATGTGGAGGGATTTAATTCCGTTGACTTAGAGGAGCTGAAAAAAGAGTTTCCTAATGAAGGCATGAACGGTATTGATCCACGGTATATTATTAATCGTATTTCTTCTGCTATTATCCGAAAAGAGGTACCATCTATTAATGCGTTAGATGTTCTGCGTGCACTAAAGGATGGGCTTGACCAGCATGCTTCAATTTCTCAGGAAGATCGAGAAAAATATATGAACTATATTGCAGTTGCTCGAAGAGAGTATGATGATATTGCCAAGAATGAAGTGCAAAAAGCTTTCGTGTATTCGTATGAAGAGTCTGCAAAAACATTGATGAATAATTATCTTGATAATGTAGAAGCATTTTGTAATAAAAACAAAATTTTCGATCCATTGACTGGTGAGGAAATGAATCCAGATGAAAAATTAATGCGCTCTATTGAGGAGCAAATTGGCATTTCGGAAAATGCGAAAAAAGCATTCCGTGAGGAGATACTCATTCGTATTTCTGCTTATGCTCGAAAAGGTAAGCGTTTTGACTATAATTCTCATGAAAGATTACGAGAAGCAATACAGAAGAAACTATTTGCAGATCTCAAGGATGTCGTGAAGATTACAACATCTTCAAAAATGCCGGATGAATCACAGCTGAAGAAGATTAATGAGGTTGTAGCGAGACTTGTTGATGAACATGGCTATAATCCAACATCTGCTAATGAATTATTGCAGTATGTAGGTAGTCTGTTAAATCGATAATGACTTTGACCTATTCAGTGGAAACTATAAGACTATTGATAGGAGTGAATAGGAGTGTCCATTTTAGGGCACTCCTTTTATCTTCATTCAGTGGGTGTCCAAACACTCGCCACGTCCTGTGGCAATTTATCTGTGCGACAGCTGCAAAGGTTTTCTGTTGCGAAAGCGAAGCGACAGCAACAAGGTTTTAACTGTGCGAAAGCGAAGCGACAGCAACAACAAGGTTTTAACTGTGCGAAAGCGAAGCGACAGCAACAACAAGGTTTTAACTGTGCGACAGCAACAACAACAATTATGCCAAGGCGAAATTGATCTTCATTCACTTATTGTTGCCATAGGTGAAGTAACCACGAAGTGTAATTGATTTCTCTAAAAAAGTTCAAGAAAGCGAATCACTAGCATAGTATAGAAAAAGCGAATTTGATAGATGGGTGAGGATAAAAATGACTGAAAACGAAAATAAACGTTTTGCCATTTCTCAGGAAAATTGGTCCCTCCATCGTAAAGGGCACCAGGACCAGCAACGGCATATGGAAAAAGTAAAAGATGCTATTAAGAATAATTTACCCGATTTAGTAAGTGAAGAAAGTATTGTCATGTCCAATGGTCGCGAGGTTATAAAAATCCCTATACGTTCACTTGATGAATATAAAATTCGATATAACTATGATAACTCCAAGCATGTTGGGCAGGGGCAAGGAGACAGTAATGTAGGTGATGTGGTTGCGCGTGATGCTAGTAAAGGCAATCAGGCTAATGGTAAAGGAAAAGAAGCTGGTGACAAGCCAGGCCATGATTATTATGAAGCTGAAGTAAGCATTGAAGAGGTTCAAAATGTGTTATTTAACGAGCTTGAGCTACCAAACCTGCAGCAGAAAGAAAAAGCGGATATTAAAACGGAAAAAATTGAGTTTAACGATATTCGGAAAAAAGGTTTAATGGGAAATGTCGATAAAAAGCGCACCATTCTTAATGCGTTAAAGCGTAATGCGATGAAAGGAAAACCAGAAATTACGCCGATTCATAATGATGATCTGCGTTTTAAAACGTGGGATGAAGTGGAAAAACCTGAATCGAAGGCAGTGGTTCTTGCCATGATGGATACAAGTGGCTCGATGGGCTCCTTCGAAAAATATTGCGCTAGGAGCTTCTTCTTTTGGATGACAAAATTTTTGCGCTCCAAGTATGAAACCGTGGAAATTGAGTTTATTGCGCATCATACAGAGGCAAAAGTAGTGACAGAGGAAGAATTTTTCACGAAGGGAGAAAGTGGTGGAACGATTTGTTCATCTGCCTATATAAAGGCATTGGAACTAATTCGGGAAAAGTATAATCCTTCTCGCTACAATATTTATCCAGTACATTTTTCAGATGGTGAAAATATATCAATGGATAATGAAAAGTGCTTGAAGCTAGTAGGGGAGTTAATGGAAGTATCGAGCATGTTTGGATATGGAGAAGTCAATCAGCATAACCGCTTTTCTACACTTATGTACACATATAAAAAAGTAGATGATCCTAAGTTTAGATATCATATTTTGAGAAAAAAAGGCGATGTGTACGATGCCTTAAAGAGCTTTTTCAAAAAAAGTGAAACTTAAACCATGTTCAAAGGAGGGGACTTAAAAAGTGGAGATGAAAGAGCTTGAACGAGCGATTGATGAAATTACAGAAATTGCCTCAAGCTTTGGCTTAGATTATTTTCCAATGCGCTATGAAATTTGTCCGGCAGATATTATTTATACATTTGGCGCATATGGTATGCCTACTCGATTTTCACATTGGAGCTTCGGTAAACAATTCCATAAAATGAAGCTTCAATATGATTTAGGGCTAAGTCAAATCTATGAGCTAGTGATTAACTCAAATCCATGTTATGCATTTTTACTTGATACAAATACGTTAACACAAAATAAATTAATTATTGCGCATGTATTGGCGCACTGTGATTTCTTTAAAAATAATGTACGCTTCTCCAATACTAGAAGAGATATGGTGGAGAGCATGACGGCAACAGCTGAAAGGATAGCTGGTTATGAAAGGGAATATGGAAAGGATGAGGTCGAGCAGTTTTTAGATGCGGTTTTAGCGATTCAGGAGCATATCGATCCATCTCTTTTACGACCAAAATTGGCTTGGAATACGGAGGATGAACTTGAAGAGGAGAATTATCAAGCAAAAACGCCATATGATGATCTATGGCGTTTAGATGATAAGGAAAAAGAGTATAAATCGGTAAGGCGAAAAATAAAGAACTTCCCCCCAAAGCCAGAAAAAGATTTACTGCTATTTTTAGAGGAGCATAGTCGAGAGCTCGAGGACTGGCAGCGAGATGTATTAACGATGATGCGTGAGGAAATGCTTTATTTTTGGCCACAATTAGAGACGAAAATTATGAATGAGGGCTGGGCTTCCTTTTGGCATCAACGTATTATGCGTGAGCTTAAGCTAACATCAGCGGAAACGATCGAATTTGCGAAGTTAAATGCAGGTGTTGTGCAGCCTTCAAAGACAACTATTAATCCTTATTACCTTGGTGTGAAAATATTTGAGGACATTGAAGAGCGTTATAATCATCCAACGGAAGAGATGAGAAAGCTAGGCGTACAACCGAACTCTGGGCGGGAGAAAATGTTTGAGGTTAGAGAGATAGAGTCGGATATATCCTTTATCCGCAACTATTTAACGAAGGATTTAGCAAAGCGAGAGGATCTTTATTTGTTCCAGAAAAAGGGCAATGAATACCGTATTACAGATAAGGATCATGAAATGGTACGTGATCAGCTCATATCGATGCGTGTAAACGGGGGATTCCCATATATCGTCGTTAAAAATGGAGATTACCTTCGCAACGGAGAGCTTTATTTAGTGCATGGCTTTGAGGGAATGGAGCTCGATCCGCACTATTTAGAGAACGTTTTGCCATATATTTATCAGCTATGGGGTCGTCCTGTTCATTTAGAAACCTATGTGGATGGGAAGCCAATGCTTTATTCATATGATGGTACAAAAAATTATAAACGGAATGTGTGAGGCGTGATTCCTTGGTGGATAATCAAAACAAAAACTTCTATCTGTTGGTATGAACTATTTTAACAGATAGAAGTTTTTTTGAGTATCAACTAAATCAGACGTATTGATTAGGAAAATATAGGTTTATTATTGGCTGATAAAAGGATTTTTTTGATATTTTGCTAATGTACGTCCATTTTTTCTGATTTGTAGCGTAGGGCTACTCGACTCCCGCGGGAAAGCGAGACAGACGAGACCCTGCACGGAGCGCAGCGGAGGAAGCGGCTCGACGCTCGCCCGCAGGAAGCCTTGCTCTGCGCGAAAGCGAAGCGTCAGCGACAATGTTTTCTGTAGCGAAAGCAAAGCGGCAGCTACAAATGTTTTCTGTAGTGAAAGCAAAGCGGCAGCTACAAAGCGAGTAGCCCGTAGCGGAAATCAGAGCCTTCTAATTAATTAGAGTGGATAAAAATGGTTAATAAACACACTTGCAACTAAAATTTTATTATTCGTTTTTATCTTCATCTAACAATGGAGAGGACTCATTTTCATCTTCACTACTTTCACTATGATTCGAAGATGAATGGATATCGCTGTCGATTACTAAGCTGTCCCTTACTTTAATTCCTTGTTGTCCACCAGCTTCATCATTATTGTCACCAGCAATACCGCTTCTGCCATTTCCATCGGCGAATTGGGAGTTTACATTTCTAGTACTGCCGTTTATTGCGTTTTGACCTCCTTGGTTGGCATTAGTACCTACATCTTTATTTATTTGTCCGCCACCTTCAGCCCTTTGTTCAAAATGGATATCAGTATTGCCAATATTAAAAGTTAAATGGATAGTAATATGATTTCTAGATGGATCCTTTGAACGTTCATTATCAGGTTTATAGTCAGACATAGTTTTCACCTCCTTTTTTCAGCATTATTATTAAGTTATTAATTTTTCTCAAGCTTACTTGTTCATGTAGCCCTAAGTTGATAAATAATGTGAGGGGATGGAGACTGAAAAACTGTTCCTTATCGTAAAATTTGTTAAAATGAATAGGATTTGAATATATGAAGAACTGGAACGGTGAATCGACGTTGAGAACATTTAAAAAGGTTTATATAGAAATAACGAGCGTCTGTAATTTAGCATGTAGCTTTTGTCCTCCAACTGCTCGTGCAAAGGGACTTATTAAAGTAGAACAATTTAATAAAATATTGGATGAAATACGTCCTCATACGAAATATATTTATTTACATGTAAAAGGAGAGCCACTTTTACACCCTCGTATTGATCAGTTGCTTGACGCAGCACATGAGAAAGGTTTTAAAGTTAATATTACAACGAACGGTACACTGATTAAAAAGAATCGTGAAAAGATATTAGGGAAACCAGCCTTACGCCAAATCAATTTTTCATTGCATAGTTTCGACGGTCATGAGGGATCGGAAAATCGTGAGAAATACTTAGGGGATATATTAGACTTTGTGCGTGATTCAAAAGATTATAATACGATTATTTCATATCGTTTATGGAATTTACAAAGGGATCAAGTATCGGATATTGCGGCACGAAGAAATCGTGAAACGCTCGAAATTCTAGAAAATGAATATAATCTTGATTATCGCATCGAAGAAAAAGTGCAACCAGGTAAAGGTGTAAAGATTGCTAATAATATTTATATAAATCAGGATCATGAATTCAAGTGGCCAAGTTTACTGGAGCCTGAGGATGAAGGAAAAGGCTTTTGCCATGCACTTCGAAGTCAAGCCGCTATTTTAGTGGATGGTACAGTAGTGCCGTGCTGTCTTGATGGTGAGGGCGTCATTAATTTGGGGAATGTGAACGAGAAATCCTTCACAGACATTGTTCAAGGTGAACGTGCAAATAATATTGTCGACGGATTTTCACGTAGGGAAGCAGTCGAAGAGCTATGTAGAAAATGTGGCTATCGTCAAAAGTTTGGGATGTAATAATCAGATCCATTTGGTTGTAGACTAAATGGATTTTTTTATATGGGGAATTTCCCTATATTAGAGAATGGGTGATTCCTCATCAAAAAATGGGGGCACTTGTTCAGACATCTGCGTTGATTGACAAGCAAAGGTGAGCGAAGCGGCTCATCGAATGCTCTACACATTAAGCCGTGTATCCAGAACTTTCTTGTTAAAAATAGCTCCAACGTTATTGACCATTGGAGCTATTTTTCTTTGATTGTGAATCTATAGTATTTAAAAAATCCTTCGTAATGCGTACTACGTATTTCACCTCGTCTAAATTGCGCTCCCTTAATACTGAACGATGTATATCAAGCATAATGTTCTTTTCTTCAATATCAGTAACACCAGATAATTTTTGAAAATTAAAAAGCTCCTCAGGTGCAATATCTAAAGCTTTCATCAGCGTTTCTAAAGTGCTTAATGTAATATTAGATTGCCCGTGTTCAATGTTTGAGATTCGTCCTTTACTAAAACCTAGTTTCCCCGTTTTTTCTGCTACTTCTTCCTGACTAAGCCCCTTGGAAACCCTAATAATGCGGAGTTGTTCGCCTACTAGCTTTAAAAAGTCTGACATATGATTCACCTCTATGTAAAAAGCTAGTGAAAAACATTAAAAATGCCTATACCATTATAGTGGTATAATAGAGATAATGTTACATTAAAATGGTACAATGATTGGTAGTAAGTTTTTATTGAGAAAAAAGACTTATGAAAAATAGTGTTGATGATTCCAGTAGCTTGTTTTAGGGTATAACTAATTAAGTTAAGGATTGGAGGATTCAGGCATGGTAAAGCGTTATCGATTAGATGAGGTTGCTATAATAAAAGAGGGGGAAATAGTACCGTGGGAAAAGTATTTTACGAACGTCGGAGTACCCCTAATTACAGCAGAAGATTTAAAAAAGTTAATGCTAAATGGTGATATTGAACAATTACCAAAAGTTAATATTACATTTAAAAAACATTTTGAGTGTGCACCAGTACCAGCTAAAACCATCATTCTTACTAAAGCTAACTTGAAGGACAAAAATAAATATATTTATCAATGTGAAACTGAAATATGGATTGCAAACGATATCGTCGCGATTATTCCAAATGAAACAATTATTTTAAGTGATTATTTATTTCACTTTCTTAGATGGCATGAAATGAATAATGAATGGCATCATTTGTACCATATACCGATTGATATTCCGATGATAGATATCCAATACAAAATGGTGCGAATTTTAAATACGATTCAGCTTTTATTAAAAAATAAAGAGCCGTTGCTGACAGTAGTAGAGGGGCTACCACAGCATTTTGATAATTTTTCGCTGCAAATAGAAAATCACTCAAAAAGTTTACATCATGGGTTTCATCAGGCTCAGAATCTATACGATGATATGCTACATAAAATTTTTAAGGGTGAGCTTAAATAAAATTGCACAATCCATAAACAGTTCTTCATCCTCGCTGGAATCAGATAAAATAAATTTAGTCGGTGTAAAGGTTAAAACCTTTCACACCGACTTTTTTAAATTTCGATAATTATAGGTAAAATCATTGGTTTTCTTTTTGTTTGTGAAAATAGATACTGACCGACAGCCCTTTTGATTTCTCTTTTTAAGACATGTATTTGTTGCTTACTTTCTTCCTGAAGCTCATTTACCGTTTCTTTAACGAGAATATTTACTTTCTTTAAAAGCTCCTCAAAGTCTTTGGCATAAACAAAGCCTCGTGAAATTGTATCTGGTTCTGAAATAAAGGTTCCATCTACTTTATTAAGTGTTATAACGATAACAAGCATTCCGTCTTCAGATAGCTGTTTACGATCTCGTAAAACAATTCCTTCGACTTCCCCGATACCGATACCGTCGACATACGTATCACCGGAAGGAATTTTACGTGTTTGCCTAGCCATTGCATTTTCAATATCAACAACATCCCCGTTTTTCATAATAAACGTATGTCCTCTTTTGACACCAACGGACTCGGCTAACAAACGATGCTGATGTAACATACGGAATTCACCATGAATCGGAATGAAGAATTGGGGCTTCATTAGCGTCAGCATTAGTTTTAAATCTTCCTGGTAGCCATGACCTGAAACGTGCATACCTGTATGACTAGCCGAGCCATAAATAACCTTCGCACCTAGCTGGAACAAATTATCGACGATCCGTGAAACACCCTTTTCATTCCCGGGAATAGGGGATGAAGCTAAAATAACTGTGTCATCAGGTAAAATTTTCACTTCGCGATGATTGCCGCTTGCTAAGCGAGAAAGTGCAGCTAATGGCTCTCCTTGACTACCCGTACATAGTACAACAACTTCTTCAGGAGGGAGATATTTCACCTCACGCGCGTCAATTAACAAATCCTCTGGAACGTCTAAATAGCCTCGCTCTAGTGCAACATCGACAACATTCACCATACTACGGCCAAGTAATGCAAGTTTTCGATTTGTAGTAATCGTTGCATCTACAATTTGCTGTATGCGATTAACATTTGAAGCGAAAGTAGAGATAACGATTTTACGCTCAGCATGTAAAAATGCATCTTCAATATGATTACCGACAAGCTTCTCTGAAGGAGTTAAACCAGGTCGTTCGGCATTCGTACTTTCAGAGATCAGTACTAGTACGCCATCTGATCCTATATCAGCCATCTTATGAATATCAGCAAACTGATTATTAACAGGCGTTAAATCAAATTTAAAATCACCAGTGTGTACTACATTTCCTTCAGGTGTATTCATAACGATGCCTAGGCAATCAGGTATACTATGGTTTGTTCTAAAGAAACTAACATCAACTTGACCGAAATTTAAAGATGAATCGGAATGAATTTCTATTAATTCTGTCTCTCTTAAAAGCTTATGTTCTTTCAGCTTTAGCTGGATTAACCCAAGAGTAAAACGTGTCGCATAAATAGGGACATTTATTTTTTTTAGCAAATAAGGGATACCGCCAATATGATCCTCATGACCATGTGTCACAATTAATGCTTTTATTTTCCCTCTATTTTCCAATAGGTACGTAATATCAGGGATAATTAAATCGATACCTAATAAGCTTTCGTCTGGAAATTTAGCGCCACAGTCAATAATTAAAATATCATTTCCATACTGTACTACATACATATTTTTGCCAATCTCATTAATGCCACCTAAGGCGAAAATCGATAATGTATTGTCTTTTGTGGACAAGTATATCCCCTCCTAATTTTTCAGGTACTCTGGATGTGATTGGTTTCGTTACTTCAGCATTATGTAGTATAGCTTTAAGCGTTTCATCCTATACGAAAAAACCATTTGAGATTAAGTACTAATATTAGGTTTTCAAGAAGAATAGAATAGAGGAACGTAGAGAATAAAGGGGATGTGACTGGTTGTCGAATTACTTACAGCATGCGATGTTTGAACATAGGTTTTGGCTAAGGATCTTAAAAGATCATTCTCAATTTATTCATGATTCATTGTATCCATCGGAAACAGAGGATATTAAAAGAGCAAATTCATTTATTCATCAATTTTCTCAGCTTCTTGTCTATGTTAATTCAATCGATGCCAATAATGCGGTTTCCTTTTCACTTACTGTCGATGAAGCTGTAGAACAACTAAAGCAATTTAAATTTTTTATCCTTCGAAAGCAATTAACGGGAAATATTAATATTCATTTATCACCTTCCTTTATTAATCACATGGTGAATGAACTGGAGGAGTATCAAAATGTACTTAATTATCTGAAGAAGGGAGAAGTCCCACCAATCTTTCATGAGCTACATCATCACTTACTCTGGCTTTTAGATGCTTCAGGACATGCAGGTATCATTCACGACGATTTGGATGGCGTAGAAAGGAGAATGAGACAAAAAAGTACTACCTTTGCCCAACATTTTGAACAATTTTATTTAAAAGCAGTGGAGCTTACAGGATATTTACGTTCAAATATAGACTCTTTCCCTGCATTAACTCGCTTTAATCAAGATGTAGATATAGAAATGAAATTATTCAAAACTTTTTTACGCGAGTTAGAGGAAATGGAGTTAAGTGCAGAAGTTTTAGGAACGTTTACAGCTCTAATGGCGGATCATATGCTAAGAGAGGAGCAATACTATTTATCGAAGCTTGCACAATCTAAAGGTGAAGGTTAATTTGCACCTGAAGGAAGTGATGGCAATCTGAGGTTTGATATCAGGTTGCCTTTTTTATTCCGATAAATCAGCATAATATACCGATAAAATTGGAAAACATTCCGATAAATCTACATAATGTTCCGATAAAACTAAAAAACATTCCGATAAAATTTTAGGAATGTTTTTAGTCTGGAGGCTATTTTAGGGATGAATAAAAACGCCAGTGCCGATTGGGACAATGCTTGCGAGCTCTTCGACATCCTTATTATGCATGCGAATACAGCCACGTGAAACGGCGTGACCGATAGAGCTAGGATTATTAGTTCCGTGAATACCGTAATGTTCTTTAGATAAACTCATCCACATTGTCCCAAACGGACCACCAGGATTTGGATCCTTATTAATGATTATAAAATGGCCAGTAGGTGTATCATGTAACATCCTACCGACTGCTATTGGGTATTGCTTCTGAAGAACATTATCTTTATATAACCGTAGCCATCGATTTTCAATAGAAATATCTATTCTATAAGGGATAGTATTTGGATTAGGAAATCCAGGTATAACAATTTGTTGTCCTATATAAAGTACATTCGGATCTAACCCTGGATTAGCAGCAATTATGGACGATAAAGATGTACGATAATTTCTAGCTATTTGGGACAAGGTTTCGCCTACGCTAACTGTATGGATCAAATTCATCACCTCCTATAAAGTGGTTGCTTTAATACAGGTTATGCCGAAGCTACCTTTAATATTTTTAAGAGAATAGCAACTGCAGTTAGTTGGATAGGATAAGTAGTAAACAACCATATCCAGTAATCGAGGAGTTATTATGAAAGAATTTAAAATTACTTATTTCTTTGATGAAATGCATTATATACGGAGATTTATCCATATAGAATCACAGGAAAAAGCAGAGGCATTAGTTCGAAGCGAACGAGATCAATATATATCCTTTACAGATAGTAGAGGGATGTATCATGAGCTGCATACAAGAAATGTTCGGGTCATTCAAATATCTGAATATCATCGCATCGATAAAAGTTCGAAAACGAAAGGTACATGATTTGTCCAACATTGCACATGCTATAGGTAAAGGAGTGAGCAATGATGGACATAGAAAACATACCACATGAGAAAAAGATATTTATGAACTTAGCAAGTAAGAATAAACCAGACATGGTTGAATCAGATACTATAAGTCTTTTCGATTTACACGAAGACATGCAAACGGTTGATGCTATACCGGTTAAGGAGCTCAATAAAAAAGTAGAACGAGAAGGCGATGAATTGATCGAATTACAGCCTGATGAATTATAGAAGGTAGGGATTTTCATGACTGATCATAACGAAGCGCAGTTTACTTCTGCTGGAACGAATATTAATGAAGTAAAAAGACAAAATGCGGAAAGTGGTTTATCTTACAATGAAGTGAAAAAACTGTTAGCCCAAAGAGGTGGGGTTGGAACGGGAATATATAGTGATACAGATGTTGAAGAAGTAAAACAAGAGATTCGTGGGGAAAAGCAATAAGTTAGCTTGGGAGGAGTACGAAATGAAGTACTCCTCCATTTTTTATTCCGTAAAGCCCGATTGGGATGAAAAAATCACTGATTAAAGTTTCACTTTATTTTACAATGTAAAGTAAATGAAAGGTGGTGTACGAATGAAGGAAAAACGTTGTCCGTTATGTGGGCAAGAAAATCATTGTGGGATAGTAAAGGGGCAAAAGGATTGCTGGTGTATGACAGAGAGTTTTCCTAAAGAAATTCTTGAAGCGGTACCTAAAGAGCAATGTATTTGTCAAAAATGCTTGGATACATATCAAAAAGATTAATCGTTTATTTTAGGCTTTAAAAATACTTTAATAGCTGTTACGAAACAATCAAGATATTTGGTACAATTGTCTACCGCACAACAACCTATCGGACATATATTACTCTGAAAGGAGTGTGTCTAATGACTAAAACCATTGTACTTAGTAATGTAACAAAGGCATATTTAGAGGATTACCAAAGGATCCTCGATAAAATGATGCAGGGCATGACGTATGTGACATTAACATGTAGTATTTCAGAAAATTTTATTAAGCAAATCTTACCGCATCAATTAGCTGCTATTAAAATGTCGGAAAATGTTTTGCGATACACCACTAATATACTTGTGCAAAATCTCGCATTAGAAATAATAGCAACAAGTACGGAGACTGTTGAATGCCTAGAAGCGATACAAAATAGATGCTGTATCGTACAAAATTCGGAATGTGAATTGTACGAATATATGTGTGCGTATAAAGAAATTACCGGGGCTATGTTCCAAGCAATGAGTTTACCACCAGTTTCTAATAATATTAATATAAACTTTCTTCGCGAAATGATTGTTCACCATCAAGGAGGCGTTCGACTAGCGCAAAACGTTTTAAGGTTCTGTACTTGCCAAGAATTAATACCAATCCTTCGAAATATGATTCAAACTATGTGCGATCGTATTTGCGAAATGGAAAAATTACTTGATGCTTTAAAGCCTTGCGAGAATTGCTAGTGTAACAAAGAACTCATTCAGCAAATCTTTTTGTAGCGAAAGCAAAGTGTCAGCAACATGGTTTTATCTGTGCGAAAGCGAAGCGACAGCAACAAATGTTTTCTGTGCGAAAGCGAAGCGGCAGCAACAACAACAACAACAACAACAACAACAACAACAATTACGTCAAGGCGAAATTGATATAGGGGAAAAACGCTAAAGTCGAAGTAGATTTTAGCGTTTTTTTGTGACTGCTATGTATATCAGCGAAACTGCTGAGTGAGGCTTACCTCGGATAAAAAATAATCAAGCATTCTCAACAGATGAAGCGCACATAAATGTGACTGTTCGTTTATTACTATCGTAGAGACACCACTCACGATGATCGACAACTGATCCAACATTGATACCGTACTGCTTTTCTTGTAATAGAATTGGTTGGCCAAATCGAATACGAATAGGTAACTTTTTATTGCGATGATAAAGACCGGATTCATGACTATGTCCGAAGAAAAGAAGCGATTTTTTGAATGGTGGAAATGTAGGCTGCCATTTCACACTCCATTGAAATTGATGTCCATGGATAAGTGTTGCACCATCAATCTCCATTGTTTCAGGTAGCTCTGCAAAACGTTCGATGCCAGTTACACGAGTAATACGCTCCTCCTGATTGCCACGAATAGAGGGGAATGTTAGTAAATTTTCAAAATCATTCTCCACTATCGCAGCTTTTTGTAGCGGTAAACCCGACATTGTTTGTGCCTTTTTCTTACTTACAGTACATTCGTATAAATCACCTAATCCCAATACCTTTGCATCTTTCGCAGTGTGCTGAATATGGGTTAGAACTGCCTTTGTATCTTCTATATTAGAATGTAAATCTCCTAAAAGTGCGTATAGCATTTTAATCAGGCCTTTCTTAAAATCAATTTGCCTCGGCATAATTCCGTGACATCCGCCGGAGGCTTTGGGCAAACACGATGTTGGTCACTCAGGCGTTTTCATAGGATGTGAAGTTCTTAGCTTGAGTTCCTCTCTTTCAGCGGGTGTCCAAACTTGTACCTGTCGCTACGCTTTCGGTACAAAAGACATTTGTAACTGCCGTTGCACTTACGTTACATAAAACATTTGTAACTGCCGTTTCACTTTCGCTACCAAAACACTTACTGAAAGAAGTTAATCATTATACAAATATCATACACCTAACAGAAATTGATAGAAAAGTAAAATGAATGTGTATATTTAGTTACATATTTTGGTCCATCACTATAACGTGGAGCAAATTTTCGTTCCAACTGGGAGCTTTCCAAGCTTTCGCTCTAGATCTCATATTTTTATGTGAAGAAAAATTGCCAACCTTTTCATAGACTGATAAAATATAATTGTAATTTTCTGAATTTTCTTAGTGTTATTTAATTTTATACGGTGTGAGGGTAATGAATATGAAAGATTTGGGGGGCTTATAATGACGATGTTAATGACAGACATTCTACAAAACTATGCTATGCAGCAACCAAAAGGGATTGCAACGATATACGATGGGACAGAGCTATCCTATAGTGAATTTTATAAAAGTGCAGAAAAATTCGCAGCATATTTACAAGAGCAAGGCTTTGAAAAAGATGATGTAATTGCATTATATACGCTCAATTCAGATTTGTTTTTAATCGCTTATATCGGTGTTCAGTTAGCTGGCTACGTTGTCATGCCCATTAATACAAAATTAGCAGCTCCAGAGGTCGAATTTATTTTTAATCATTCAGAAGCTAAAGGACTTATTTATGATGAAAGATTAGAGGATGTACTTGCAACTATTGCATATCCGTTTCAACTTATTGTAGGGCTCAATGAAATGAAAGATATTTTAAAAAATTATCCAGGTCAAAGAAAAGCGATCAAATTGGAGCCTCATGATACTGCTGTTGTTATGTATACTTCTGGTACGACGGGAAAACCAAAAGGAGTAATGCTAACTCATCAAAATATTGTGTCAACTGCGGATATATGGTCTTCATCAATGGATATGACCAAAGAGGATCGCATGTTTATTTGTACGCCTTTATTTCATTGTGCAGGTCTTCATGTATTTGCGATGCCGATGTTTTATAAAGGCGGTACGATGGTTATAGAAGAGGCGTTTTCTTCGACAAATACATTAGAACAGCTTGCCGCTACAGCAGCGACAATTTTCTTTGGTGTTCCGGCAATGTATACAATAATTTTAAACACACCTAACTTTAAGGAACATACATTTAAAGATTTACGTTTATTATGTTACGGGGCGGCACCAATGCCTTATGAGCTTGTTAAGCAAGTGAAAGAGACTTTTCTTAATGTAAAAGTACAAAACCTGTATGGACAAACTGAAAATTCGCCTGCTACTTCTTCCCTTTTAGATGCCGATGCATTAACGAAAATTGGATCAGTAGGAAAACCATTAGCACAAACAGACGTCCGTGTTGTTGATAGCTTTGGTGAAACTGTGCCAACGGGTGAGGTAGGAGAAATATGTGTCAAAGGACCACAAGTCATGAAAGGCTATTTACGTAGTCCTGAAGAAACAGCTAGAACAATTAAAGATAGCTGGCTCTATTCAGGAGATTTAGGGCGTTTTGATGAGGAAGGTTACCTCTATATTGTAGATCGTAAAAAGGATATGATCATTCGAGGTGGCGAAAATATTTATCCGATCGAGGTAGAAGAGGTTTTATATCAACTGCCAGAAGTTTTAGAGGCAGCTGTTGTAGGTTTACCGCATGAAGTATATGGCGAAGTTCCGAAAGCATTTGTCGTATTGAAGGAAGGGGAGTCCACCGATGAAGAGGCGATATTGGCTTATTGTAGGACTCAACTTGCAAAATATAAAGTGCCATATGAAATTGAATTTTTAACTGAATTGCCACGTAATGCTTCTGGTAAGGTTTTGAAGCATACGTTACGTCCAAAAGTAAGCACAACATAAAAATAAAGTGTAGAAAAGTAAAACTTGAAAGTAGCAAATATAGTAATACCTTGATCGGACGTACGCTGAATTTAGAGATGTTATTGTGTCGCATATAGCGGGTATATAAAGATCAATTAGGCCTCTGCGCAATTGCGTCCGAGGCTTTTGGCCAACGTGAAGTTGATCACTCAGTCGTGTGTTGTTGTTGTTGTTGTTGTTGTTGTTGCTGCCGCTGCGCTTTCGCACAGATAAAACCATGTTGCTGCCGCTGCGCTTTCGCACAGAAAATATTTGTTGCTGCCGCTGCGCTTTCGCACAGAAAATATTTGTTGCTGTCGCTTCGCTTTCGCACAGATAAAACCATGTTGCTGTCGCTTCGCTTTCGCACAGATAAAACCATGTTGCTGTCGCTTCGCTTTCGCACAGATAAAACCATGTTGCTGTCGCTTCGCTTTCGC
>NZ_JBHJTF010000007.1:130085-184209 GCF_042267565.1 Lysinibacillus sp. NPDC056232
ACAGTTAAAACCGTGTTGCTGCCGCTGCGCTTTTGCACAGATAAATTGCCACAGGACGTGGCGTTCTTAGACTGAGTTCCTCTATTTCACTGGATGTTTGGACAACCACTGAAAGAGGTTAAAATAGGAACGTCTATGAAATTAGCGTATAATAGAGTCTGCGACAAATTGAAATAATATAATAGAATTGAAGTTATTGTCTTCAAACAAGATAGGAGCGGAATTTGTCTTGTGGACGAGGTATAAACGCCTTTTACTAATAGGTATTATGATCATCATGCTACTTTCGAGTTGCAATCCGTTTTCGCAGCAGGAAACGCAAAACAAAAGATTAACTGTGTTAACAGTAGAGTTTAATAGTGGTGCACCAATACCTAACCTTTATATCACTGCTACAGATGTAAAGACAGGTAAGGTAGTGGAGGATGCGGTTGGCTCTGAAGAGGGCGAAGCAACATTTTCGAAACTTACAGAGGGACAGGAATATGCGATAGCTGCAACTACACTTGAAAATAGTACGACAAACGATGGTTATACGACAATTGAAAATTTTACATATGATGCGACAAAGCCGTATTATCGATTGGAGACACATTTTTCAAGGGACGAGCAAGAGCTGGATGTACCAGTTGTTATGCAAAATCCTGAACTCCCACATGGCTGTGAAATTACATCGTTAACAGCTGTCTTAAATTATTATGGGCTGGATGTTACGAAGCTGGAAATGGCTGATCACTATTTACCAAAGCAAACAATAAGTACTGTCAACGGTCAACGATTTGGTCCAAACCCAGATCAGGCTTTTGCAGGTAATCCTCGTGATAAAACACATGGAATGTATGTCTTTGCAGCTCCGATTGTCAAAGCAGCAGAGGCAGTCATAGCGGATAAACAGGCAGACTTACGAGTGACAAATAAGAGCGGTGCCTCGCAGGATGAGATTTTACAGCTTGTTCGAGAGGGAGTCCCTGTTGTGACATGGGTTACATTGGATTTATCAGAGCCAAAGAGAAATTCAGAAAAGGGCTGGATCTATGAAGGTGAAACGGTGCCACAGAAAGCGTATATGAACTTACATGCTGTTGTTTTAACTGGGCATTTAGGCGATAAAGTAGTTGTCATGGACCCATTAAAAGGCTTTGTCACATATAATGTGGATCAGTTTTTTAAAAGTTATAGAGACTTAGGTGAACAAGCTGTAGCCGTTCATAAATGATTCAAAGAAGAGGTAGAAGGAGTACAAGGAAAGTATGTTACACTTATAAAAAAAGCCTCATCACCAAGTAATAAGGATGACATTCGATAAAAAGTCCATTTATATAAGTTGATCTTCATTATGGCGGATCGACTCCTTGGGGCCACGACGCCCCCAGGAAAGCGCCTAGCTGGAACGGAAATCAACCCCACGTTATGGTGATAAGCCTAAAAAAAGCTAAAGTGAGTTGAGTAGAATGGCCATTGAGCACGCTTTTTTACCGGTTTTATTAGGAGATGAAATGAATGCTTACGGCATGGCAAGAGCATTTTACGAGTCCTATGGCGTTAAACCACTTGCATTAAATCATACGAATATGGAGAAAATACAGCAGAGTGATTTATTAACGTTTCGTGAAGTTCCAAGACTCTATATTGAAGATCGTTTTGTCGTTGCGTTAAAGGCAATTGCAGAGGAATTTACAGGTAAAAAATTGCTTTTATTAGCCTGCGATGAATTTTACGTAAAAAAAATTGTGCAACATAAAGAGGAACTAGCAGAGTATTTTGAAGTTCCTTATGTGGATGCACACCTTGCTAAAGAGCTATTAACACGCGAGAGCATGTATGAACTTTGTGCGAAGTTCGGCTTTCATTATCCGGCAATGCATGTTTGCACTGTCAATGACTATGATGAATTTGACATCCCTTTTGACTATCCAGTTGTCATTAAACCTCTGAATATGACAAAGTATGCTACATGTATTTTCCCAGGTAAGAAAAAAGTGTATATTGCAAAAGATAACGACGAAAAGGAAGCTATTTTCCACGCCATTTATAAGGAATCTGCATACCGAGATGATATAATGGTACAGCAATATATACCTGGCGATGACGCTCATATGTGCGTCGTCAATGCTTATGTTGGGCAAGACAGTAAGGTAAAGCTGCTTTCTGTAGGTAACCCAATTTTAGAGGAGCATTCTCCAGAGGGGATTGGTCGCTATGTAGCCATAATGACAGCATATGATCAAGACTTAATGGATCGTGTGAAATTGTTTCTAGAGGAGATTCGATTCCAAGGCTTTGCCACGTTGGATATGAAGTATGATGAACGAGACGATCAATATAAGTTATTAAGTATTGAATTACATAATGAACTTTCCAATTATTATGTGACAGCAAGTGGTTATAATTTAATGCAATATGTTGCGGATGATTTTATTCGGGGAAGCAAGCAACAGTTAACATATGTTCAGAATAAACATCTTTGGACGATTGTGCCAAATGGTGTCCTCTTTAAATATGTACAAAATGAACAGCTAGTAATTGAAGCGAAGAGCCTTATTCGCCAAGGAATGTCTACGGATTCCATCTTTAATTATAAGGATATGAATGCGAAGCGTTGGTTGAATATAACGCTAGATAATTTAAACTTTTATCGCCAATATAAGAAATATTTTAACAACAAAGGTCTGTCAAACTAATGAAAAAACAAACTTTAGGTATAATAGGTGGCGTAGGCCCACTTGCAACGATGTTTATCGGTGAAATGATTGTAAGACGTACGAAGGCAACGAAGGATCAGGAGCATCTACATACAATCATTGATAATGATACGAATATCCCTGATCGTACTGCCTTTATTTTAGATAGTACAAAGGAAAATCCTGTACCAGTAATAGTCGCAGATGCTAAAAAGCTTGCATCTGTTGGAGCAGATATGATTGCTATTCCATGTAATACAGCCCATACCTTTTATGATGAGATTGTTGAAGGTTCTCCAGTTCCTGTATTACATATGATAAGGGAAACAGCAAAGCGTGCCTCTGATTTAGGGGCAGAGCGTGTAGGTATTTTAGCGACAACGGGTACAATAACTTCACGCATGTATCAAGATGCGTTGGAAGAATTTGGTATAACACCAGTTGTCCCGGATGATGTGATGAAAGAAAAAGTCATGTCTATTATTTATGATTATGTAAAGGCTGGGAAAGATGTCTCTCAAGAGGATTGGCAACCGATAGAAGAGGCAATGCTTGCACTTAGTTGTGATCGTATCGTATTAGGATGTACAGAATTATCTATTGTCAATCGAGATTTAAAATTAAGTGACACATATATCGACTCATTAATTGTTTTAGCAGAACGTGCTATAGAAGTATGTGGCTATGAAATAGTAGGTTAACAATTGAATAAACCAAATAAAAATCTGCTCGCTCTTCGCGGGTAAGCTGTAAACCTTCACAGAAGCTCCGGTGTCTATGAGGGCTTGAAGGCTTACAAATCCCGTGCATGAATCGTGCAGATTTTTTTATCCGCATTATTGTACAGGAAGACTCCCACTTCAAAATTCGTTAGGAGAGATTATACAATGGTTTATGTACATATGAAGTAGGAAAATGATTAGTGTGTTAAACTAGTGTCAAGTAGATAGAAGGTGGGAAATTACATGTCAGTAATAAATTTATTAAATGAAGATTTACAAGCAAAATGGAAGTTTGAAGAGCCAATGAAAATTCAAGAAGAAATGATTCCAGCAATGCTTGAGGGCAAGGATATTGTAGCTGAATCGCCGACAGGATCAGGGAAGACGTTAGCTTATGTACTTCCATTACTAAATAAAGTAAACGGTTCAAAAAAACAAACACAAGGACTTATCGTAGCCCCATCACAGGAGCTAGCAATGCAAATTGTTGAGGTTATCCGTGAATGGACAGCAGGTTCTGATATTACGGTTCAACAACTAATTGGTGGCGCAAACTCTGCACGTCAAATCGAGAAGTTAAAGAAAAAACCGACGATAGTTGTAGGAACACCAGGACGATTAAATGAATTAGCACGTGCTGGAAAATTAAAGCTAAAAGAAATTGAAACAGTTATTTTAGATGAATGTGATCAGTTACTAAGTCGTGAATATCGTGTTGTCGTAAAATCCTTTATCGAAAGTGCAGCATTTGGGCGACAAGTAGTTGTTGTTTCAGCAACAATTACGGAGGAAATTGAATTAGTGGCTAGTCGCATGATGTTCGAGCCGGTACGTTTCAAAATTAAACCTGAGGATATGTTAAAGGTTGGTAAAGTTGTACACTCTTTCGTGAAAGTGGAGGAGCGTGATAAAACTGATTTCTTACGCCGACTATCACATATAGAAGGATTACGTGGGTTGGCTTTCGTCAACAATATCGATCAATTGCTGATGAAGGAAACGAAATTACAATATCGTACGGCACCGATTGTGACATTACATTCTGACATGAAGAAGGAAGAACGTAAAAAGGCGTTAGATGCATTCCGTAAAGGTGATGCGCGTATTTTAATTGCGACAGATATTGCAGCACGTGGTTTAGATATTGAAGGTTTAACACATGTTATTCATGTCGATGTCCCAAGAACAATTGAGCAGTATTTGCATCGTTCTGGTCGTACAGGTCGTGCTGGAGCAGATGGTGAAGTATTAACGTTATTATCGTATCGTGATGAAAAAACGTATAAAAAATGGACAAGAGAAATTTCTGCGAAACCTGTACAGAAAGTATGGCATGAAGGCAAGCTAGTGGAGGGTAATTCAAAAACAATTGGACAAAAGCGAGGTAAATAATATGACGTTTGAAGAAAAATTACAAGCATATGCAGAACTTGCGGTAAAAGTCGGTGTCAATATTCAACCAGGGCAATACTTATTAGTTAATACATCAGTGGATGCACTGGATTTTGCCCGTTTAGTTGTGAAAGAGGCTTATAAGGCTGGTGCAGGACGTGTTCATGTTAATTTTTCAGATGATGAAATGGATCGTGCTTACTTTGAGCATGCCTCAGATGAAGAATTTAATCGTTTCCCAGAATGGGTAGTTAAAATGCGTGATGAGGTGATCGAACGTAAAGGAGCCCTATTATGGATTGATGCTGCAGACCCTGATAAATTAGCAGGTATTTCAGCAGATCGTCTAGCTACCCATCAAAAGGTATCAGGAGCTGCTCTGAAAAACTATCGCAACGCCGTCATGAAGGATTTAATCGCTTGGTCGATCGTTGCCGTCCCTTCACCAAAGTGGGCATCGAAAGTATTCCCGAACTTAGCAGCTGGGGAACAAGTACCAGCATTATGGGAGGCCATTTTTAAAACTGTTCGTATCGGTGAAGGCAATGCTGTTGAAAACTGGCGTGAACACGTAACAAATTTAGAATCTCGTGCGGTTCTACTGAACAATAAAAAATATGCGAAGCTTCACTATACAGCGCCAGGTACTGATTTAACAATTGCATTAGCACCACAGCATAAATGGCTTACTGGAGGTAGTAAAACGCCTGATGATACGATCTTTATTGCTAATATGCCGACAGAAGAGGTTTATACGTTACCGATGAAACAAGGTGTAAATGGCTATGTAAGCAATACAAAACCATTAGTTTATCAAGGGAATATTATCGATAGCTTCAAACTGACATTTGAAGAAGGAAAAATTGTTAAGGCTGAAGCACAAGTAGGCCATGATTTATTAAAGGAGCTTATTAATGTAGATGAAGGCTCTTGCTATTTAGGCGAGGTAGCACTTGTACCGCATGAATCACCAATTTCAGCATCGGGAATTTTATATTTTAATACATTGTTTGATGAAAATGCATCGAACCATTTAGCGATTGGTGAAGCTTATCCAACTTGTTTAGAGGGTGGAAGAGATTTAGAAAACGGTCAGCTTGAAGCATTAGGTGCAAATATTTCAGTTACTCATGAGGACTTTATGATTGGCAGCGGTGAGATGGACATCGACGGTATTTTACCAGATGGAACTGTAGAGCCAATTTTCCGCAAAGGTAGCTGGGCATTTTAAGTTCTTGTTGGAAAGAAGGGAGCTGAGCAGATGAAATGATACCTAAGCTTTATGGGTGCAGCTATACTCATGATGGCATTTGGTGTTTCATCTGCTTTTGCTCAGTCTGAAAACTACCTGTCGATTGGAAATTCCTTGGCGGCTGGTCAAACGCCTTATCAACAGATTGATACAGGCTACAGTGATTTAATCGCCATGAAATTAGGAATGACTAGGCAATTGAGTTTCTATAATGGCAAATGTATTTTTACATGAATATAGTGGAAGTAAAGCTCTAGCCATTTCTTCAAACGAATTGCCAAAGCCTAACCCTACTTCATTTGAGCAGATTTTAAAACAACTAGCGAAGGTAGAGCAGACACGAGAAGAAAAGAAAAGCCAATCCAAGCCAAGCCCTAATGCGCGTGCCATTCAAGGTTTTACAGGATACGGCTTTTATGGAGAAGGAAAAGCTAAGAAACATTTTAATCATAACTATTTGTAACAGGGCATCGACAGTGATGCTCTTTTTTATGTTAAATATATATCAAAATATAAGTGACGGATAGAACTCTCGGGGCGACGGAGGGAATTGTCGGAGTGACGGAAAGAACCCCCGGAGCGATGGAAAGAACGGTCGATGCGACGGATGGAATCGTCAGAGCGACGGAAAGAACCCGAGTGACGGAAGGAATTGTCGAAGCGACGGAAAGAACAGTCGATGCGACGAATGGAATCGTCAGAGCGACGGAAAGAATCCCTGGAGCGACGGAAAGAACCGAAGCGACGGATAGAATTGTCGGAGTGACGGAAAGAACCCCTGAGCGACGGAAAGAACGGTCGATGCGACGGAAGGAATCGTCAGAGCGACGGAAAGAACCGAAGCGACGGATAGAATTGTCGAAGTGACGGAAAGAACCCCCGGAGCGACGGAAAGAACAGTCGATGCGACGGATGGAATCGTCAGAGCGACGGAAAGAACCCGAGTGACGGAAGGAATTGTCGGAGTGACGGAAAGAACCCCCGGAGCGACGGAAAGAACGGTCGATGCGACGGAAGGAATCGTCAGAGCGACGGAAAGAACGGTCGATGCGACGGAAGGAATCGTCAGAGCGACGGAAAGAACCGAAGCGACGGATAGAATTGTCGGAGTGACGGAAAGAATCCCTGGAGCGACGGAAAGAACCCCCGAAGCGACGGATACCCCGACACCTCAGCTCCCCACGTTATGCTGAGAAACCTTATTATAATTTTCAAACTAATAAAAGGAAAAACAAACAATCCAACAGCCATGATAAAATGAAATAGACAGGAGGCGCACAGAATGAAAATATTTCATACAGCAGATTGGCATTTAGGGAAGCTTGTACAAGGCGTCTACATGACCGAGGATCAACATTATATTTTACAGCAATTTATGCTAGCCATAGATGAAGAAAAACCGGATGTTATCGTTATAGCAGGTGATTTATATGACCGTTCGATGCCCCCGATTGAGGCAGTGAATTTACTAAATGATATTTTAGCGGAAATTGTGCTTGATAAAAAAATCCCTGTGATAGCAGTTGCTGGGAACCATGATAGTGCAGGTCGATTGAACTTTGGCAGTAGTTTAATGAGTGATAGTGGATTATATATTAAAGGCCAGTTTACGAAAGACCATGCACCGATCGTTTTGCATGATGAGTATGGCGAAGTACATTTTCATCTCGTACCATATGCAGAGCCAGCTTCAGTACGGACTATCTTAGAGGATGATTCCATTCGTTCGCATCAAGAGGCGATGGAAAAAATTATCGAACATATTGGGCAAAGTTTAGATCCAACAAAACGCAACGTTTTTGTTGGACATGCCTTTGTGACGAAGTATGGGGAAGAGGAAGCGAATACGAGTGAATCAGAGCGACCTTTATCAATAGGGGGCTCGGATTGCGTAAATGCATCGTTGTTTAAGTCTTTTCATTACACTGCACTTGGACATTTGCATAAAGCGCATTTTGTGTTGAATGAAACGATTCGATATGCCGGTTCTCCATTGAAGTATTCATTATCTGAGCACCTACATGAGAAGGGCTTTTTAATAGTTGAGCTAGATGCACAGGGAGAAATCACTGTCACAAAGCGAAAGTTTTTAGCGAGACGAGATTTACGTGTGGTAGAGGGTTTAATGGATGATTTATTGCAATTACCACAGAGTGATGATTATGTATTTGTACGCTTATCAGATACTACGCCAGTAACTTCGCCGATGGAACGTATTCGTACAGTGTTTCCTCATGCGATGCATATCGAGCGTAAAGCAATACACCAAGAAGTACCACATGAAATTCAAGTGGTTGAGACAGAGAAGATAGAAGACATCGATTTATTCCGATCATTTTTTACAGATATTATTGGCGTACAGCCAGATCAAGATACAGAGCGTCTATTTACAGAGATGCTGCAAGAATTATTAGATGAAGAGCGGGAGACAGTAAAATGAAGCCTTTAAAGTTAACGATTACTGCATTCGGTCCGTATAAAAATACAGAGGTTATTGATTTTCAACAGCTTGGTGAGCATCGCCTATTTGCGATTTCCGGAAAAACAGGTGCAGGGAAAACGACGATTTTTGATGCTATATGCTATGCACTTTACGGAGCGGGTAGCGGTGAAGATCGTCAGGATACTGCTATGCTACGAAGTGGGTTTGCAGATGATGATGCGTATACTGCGGTGGAACTCGTTTTTGAAATGCATGATAGGGTCTATCAAATTTTACGTCAGCCAGGTCATATTAAAGAAAAGAACAAAAGTGTTACTGGTAAGAAAATAGAACTGGCTGAAATCAAAGGAGACACACTTGATTATAGTATTGTAGAAAAGCAGCAAACGCTTGAGGTAGATAAAAAGCTACAGGAAATAATAGGCCTCACAAAGGACCAATTTAGTCAAATTGTTATGCTGCCACAAGGTGAATTTCGCAAGCTATTAACCTCAGATTCTACGAATAAAGAAGTCATTTTGCGCAAGATTTTTAAAACAGACCGTTTTGGTGTAATGACAAAAAGACTTGATGCGAAACGAAAAGAAGCGGAAAGTGATCTACTACGTGCGAAACAATTAAAGGAGCATCTTCTTGGCCAAATTGCGGGGGCTTTGCCACAGCGTTCGTCATCTTTATTTACGTGCATTACTAACAATACCGAAAATATGCATCAGCTAAAGAAGGCTCTGGAAGAAGAGCAGACCTACTATACTGAGTGCATACAATTGGAACAGCAACGCTATAAAGAAGCTTATGCGCATCATCAAAAAGAGCAAGAGTTTTATAGTATGGCGAAAACATTGAATGAGCAATTTGATGAGCAAACGAATCGTCAAAACCGTCTGCAAGCATTGTTACAAGAACAAGATGTATATAGCGCAAAAGAACGTGAAATTGCATTAGCAGAGAAAGCAGAACGTCTTGTCATACTTGAGCAACAATGCATCGATTTACGTGCTGAGCAAAATCGTAAAGAACAATCTTTTCAGCAAGCAATGACAGAGCTGCAAAACGCAGAAGCTCAGTTAAAGATAGCACAGGAAAAGTTTAACGTTGAAGAGGCGAAAGAACCTGAACGTCAACACGTTCTACAACAGGAGATACAGCTGCAAGCATTATTACCAACATTCGAGGCGTATGAGAACAATCTGCAGCAAATGCAAATAGCTGAACAATATGTTGCAACAGCAAAGCTAGCAGTAGACGATAATAGTAAAATCGTAGAAACAGGACAAATGCAAGTTCAGCAACTAGCAAAAACAATTGATCAATATGAAAAACAACTTGAGCCATATGAAAGTTATTTAGAACAGCTACCGAAGCTGAAAGAGCAAGTATCATTACTAGCACAAGTTGAAAAATACACGAGAGCAGTTGAAACGACGGAGCAAGATGTAGCCATTACTAATGTCCGTTATCAAGAAAGTAAGCAGGCTCTTCAAAAGCTGGAGCAGCAATGGATTGCGAGTCAGGCAAGTATTTTAGCACAGCAGCTTAAGGACGGAGAGCCTTGCCCAGTATGCGGTAGTACAACACATCTCGAAACACATTCTGAGCAATTAGAGATGATCGAATTAGCACAAGTAGAAACTTTACGAGGAAACGCTACTACTGATGAGCGCAAGTTTTTAGAGAAAGAAGCTTTATTGAATTCTACTAAGCATCTTCTACAAGAGGCGCTAGAACAGTTAGAGACGAATGAAATCGATCGATCGAATCAAGCACAAATTGTAGCTTCCTTACAAAATATAGAACAACAAATTACAATCTTAAAAGTAGTGAGCAATCAATTATCTGATGTACGCTTGCAACAAAAGGATCATCGTGCACGACTGGAGCAGGTACAAGAAAAGCACATAAAACTAGAGCAATATTTAGCTGAAAAGGCGAAGGAATTGACTAAGCAACAAGCAATTGTGGAAGAGCAGCAAAAGCATATTCCAGAAAATCTTAAGACGCTTCAAGCATTGAAGCAGGCGATAGCTGATATAGGTTCACAAAAGGTTGCCTTACAAACTGCATGGAATCTCAGTCAACAAAATCTGCAATCTGCTAAGGAAGCAGCAAATAATGCTAGAATGACCGTAGAAATTGCGAAACAGGCTTTTGAGGAATTAAAGCTGAAAATGGATGAAAAGCGCGAGCAATTTTCAGTAAGTATGACGGAAGCAGGCTTTGAAAGCTATGAAGAATTTGCTACTGGGAAGCGTAGCGTGTTGCAAATAGAAGCTTTACGGAAGGCTTGCAGTGATTATGCATTGCAAATCCACACATTACAAGTACAAATTGCTGAGGGAACGAAGCATCTTAAAGGACAAGAGAAGCAAGATTTAACGGCGATGGAAGAAAAGTTAGAGATGCTTCGTGTCACATATGAGGAAGCCTTTAAAATATTGCAACAGATCGAAGGATTTGCGAAAGCTTGCGCAGACTTTATCGAAAAAGTAGAGGAAGCGGAGCTGGAAATACGCTTACTTGAAAAAGAAGCGGGACAAGTTAAGGAACTTTATGCAATGTTAAATGGACAAAATGCGAAAAAACTGTCCTTTGAACGTTATATTCAAATCAATTATTTAGATAAAATTACAGAGGCAGCGAATGTCCGGCTTTATCATTTATCTAATGGTCAATTTGAGCTCCGACGTTCAGATCGATTAGAAAAGCATGCTAAGCAAAGTGGGCTTGGGCTAGATGTGTATGATGCCTATACGGATCAATTACGAGATGTGAAAACATTATCAGGGGGAGAAAAGTTTAATGCGTCTTTAAGTCTTGCCCTTGGTATGGCAGATGTCATTCAAAGTTTTCAAGGTAATATCCGCATTGAAACAATGTTTATTGATGAGGGCTTTGGTTCTCTCGATGAAGAAGCGTTAAATAAGGCGATTGATACGCTTATTGATTTACAGGATTCCGGACGCATGATTGGCGTCATTTCACACGTTGCAGAGTTAAAAGCTACAATGCCTGCAGTGTTGCATGTTGAAAAAACAATGAACGGTCATAGTCAAACATATTTTGAAGTGAAATAAAAAAGAGGCGTATTTCCGTTGTATGGGAAATACGCCTTTTATCACTTTTTAGTTACGTTAGGATTTGCTCCTTTTTTTGCAGCGATTACTCTTTTTACAATTGGAATAACGATAGGTGCTAATTTAACGGCGGTTTTGACAACTTTAGATACTTTCACAAAATAACAGCTCCTTTTAGTACTATCTGTCCAAGGTTGAATGAAAACTTATCGGATAACGCGAACAGCTTGAATAATATTCCAAATGACGATACCTATTGAAACAAGAATGTAAATTGCGAATGAACCTAACCAAATGATAAGAAAATTACTGCTACCTGAATCTGGTTCAAAAGTGTTGAATGATAAAGTTGAGAAAATAAAGACTGCAAAAAATATAATTCCAAACGCTACTGGGATTAAATGTGATATTAGTGCTCGAATAGAGTGACTCTTTACGTCGCTATCTTTTGTAACAAAGTAAACGACTAATGGCACAATAAAGGGTGCGAATAAAATACTGAGATAACTAAAGGCAGATAAAATTTTTTGGTTCTCCATAGTTGTACCTCCTTTTTTAATATTTACGCATGAAAAACAGCAAAGTTTCAAAAAATTAATGTAGAAGAGGTTGTAATCGTTACAGTGTTTGCGTACAATGAGGTTGTTCAACAAAATTAAGATGTAACGACCACAAGGGGAGCTGATGATGTCAGCTGAGACTGGGCACGTAATGCCTTGACTCTTTGAACCTGTAAGTTAACGCTTGCGTAGGGATGTGGATAGAAACCGACACTTTGACGATGTGAGGCTCTGTCCTGGCATCGTTTTTTTATCTTTATGACGCCAGACAGGGACATATTTGCTCACTGATTTCTATTCCTGCTCTTGTATCCTACATCGGAACAAAGGAGAGAATAATGATGGACAATAAAAAACTTTTAATGCTTGTGGAGATTGCGATATTCGCAGCGATTGGTCTTGTGCTTGATCAGGTTTCCTTTAAAGTATGGGCACAAGGAGGCTCTGTTAGTCTAGTGATGGTGCCAATAATTTTAATAGCATTCCGCTGGGGCCTTATTCCAGGCATGACAACAGGTTTACTCATTGGTGTTATGCAAACAATGTTTGGTGCCTATATTATACATTGGCTTCAAGGAACACTTGATTATGGTGTTGCCTTTACAGTAGTAGGCTTGGCGGCCGTTGTGCGTGGACCAGTGCTTGAGGCTGCAAAAGATTTAAACAAAAAGAAAATGGCGCTTTATATTATTTTAGGAACTGTATTAGCGGGCTTTTTACGTTATGCAGCACATACTATTGGAGGCGCCGTATTTTTCGCAGAATATGCTGGCGATCAAAACGCATGGATTTATTCAATTATCTATAATGGAACATATATGCTACCAGCAACGATTTTAACAGCAATTGTCGGTGTTCTGTTATTTACGGCAGCCCCTCAATTAATGCAACGAAAATCATAACTATTTTGATCTTCACACGAGTGGAGGGTTTTATTTTATTGTTAGAAATTGAGAAAGTGAAGAAAGGGATTCAACAATTAAGTGAATCAGAAGCTAAAGCTCTTTTATTAATTACGTATGGAAAACTGGATACTGCAATAAATGGAAGTGGCGACGATGAATTTATCCAACAAACGGCAAGAGATTTATATGATTTTTATTTAAAGATTTCAAAGAGTGAAGAATTGAAAAAATAAGAAATCTTTATTGGCTACGAAGGCTTTAGTTCAATAAGAATCAAACAACTTTATTAATGATTTTTAAGTACAAATACCTTTTAAATGTATAGAAATTCATCAACTTATAAGAGCCTTACTACACTAGATGTAGCAAGGCTCTTATAAAACAATGTTCATAAGAAAAGCCACAAAACGTTGATTTCACAACGTTCGTTTCTAAACTTTCATTTGGGAACGTTATTTGTATGTTTTTGTATAGATTAATCATTAAATCAGTTTCGAATAAATAACCATTGTTAATGGGATTGATGTAACCATAATACAAAATAAAATAGTTAAAACTTGTGTGGCACTTAAAGTGTTAGGTTCTAGTGCTCCAACTATTAGAAATAGAATTGTAATTGCCGCAAATAACGTAAAATAATTTGCTGTCATACTCTTGCCTATAATTTCTTTTGTACGCTCATCTTTTGGATATAAATGTGGTGATAAATATGACATCATTAATGCACTTGTTCCTAAGAAAAAACACATAATGGCTTCTGAAAATTGACCATTTACAATATCTGAGTAATTTAGATAAATCCCCATTGGAATCATAATAATAGCTAAAAATAAGAATGCCAACTGATTTTTACGTGCTTTATTCATTCAAAATCCCCCCTCATATATAAATATATCTTCAATCTTACAGTTGAAAATTTCTGCTAATTTAAAGGCTAAAATAATAGACGGGTTATATTTCTCTTTTTCAAGTGAAATGATGGTTTGTCTAGAAACAGAAAGTTTTTCTGCTAATTGGTCCTGCGTCATATTATGTTGAGCTCGTAAAACCTTAATATTATTTTTGATAGTAAAGCCCCCTTTAATGTAAAGTTAGTTTTACTTTAAGTAAAGTGTACTTTACATTCTTATGAAAAACAAGTTCCAAAAGCGTCGTTTGGTAACAATTCTTTCCTTAACGTTGTAAATCCGAATAAATCTGACGAGACCCCAATAAATAGTTAAGCTTTTATAAATTTGATGACTAATGGCTAAGTAAAAACCCCCCCCGACAAATTCAATAAATTGAATTTTTGTCGGGGGGTTAATTAGTCTTCTTAAGAAAACTAATACCCTAATTAACTAGCGCATTTAGCTGAACACCAACCAACCGAAAAAGCGCAAGTATAACAGCCTAAACATCCAATAATTGTAGCGCAAGAACAACAAGAACTTATACATGCACCGGTAAGAATTGCACATGTTGGAACACTAGTACATCCTAGACAATCTAAGAGGCAACTCATAAATGAAACAACACACACGCTTCCTTGGGTTGTCACGATTGCATTATTTTCTACATAAGAGATTTGATCTCCTTGAACTAGGAGTGTTCGATTGGTATCGTGTTTCATTGCTTATATTTATCTTTGCTTTTTTTAGTTGTGGGAATTGTAACGTTTTATATGGGGGATCTTACCTTTGATCCTGTTGTTTATATGGTTTCGGCAGTAAGCACAAGTATAGCTGTATTCGCGATATCACAAATTTTACGCTCAAAGTAAAATTTTAGACATCCTTAAAGGTTTACTTAAGCTTTTGAGGAAGGTATCATTCTCTGCGCGAAAGCGAAGCGTCAGAGACAAAGTGACCAGCCGGAACGGAAATCAACCTCACGTTATGGTGATGAGCCTGTTTTCAGCACTTTACACTCTATGATGGCATATAATATTTAAAGCGTTTAGCGTTTTATGTATAAAAAGTTATGTTATATTAAGTAGTAGATATTAGATGAAAGGGACGTTAAAAATGATTGTAAAAACGCAAGAAGAGATTGAAGCCTTTAAAAAAATCGGCCGTATTTGTGCTGAAATTCGTGAAGCCATGAAGGCTGCTACAAAACCAGGTGTAACAACACTTGAACTAGATGAAATTGCAGGTCGTATGTTTGCTGAAGCAGGAGCAGTTTCTGGCCCTAAAGGGGAGTATGATTTCCCAGGATACACATGTATTAGTGTTAATGAGGAAGTCGCACATGGTATTCCAGGTAAACGTGTCATTAATGAGGGAGATATCGTTAATATAGATGTATCTGGTTCATTAAATGGTTACTTTGCGGATACAGGCATTTCATTTGTAGTCGGTGAAGGATATGAGGATAAAGAAAAGTTATGTCGCGTAGCTAAAAGTGCTTTCGACCGTGCAATGACAAAAGTAAAAGCTGGATCAAAATTAAACCAAATCGGAAAAGCTGTTGAGCGTGAAGCATATGCCAATGATTTAACAGTGATTATGAACCTAACAGGTCATGGTTTAGGTCGTTCATTACATGATGAGCCAAATCATATTTTAAACTATTATGATGCATGGGACTCTACAATTATGAAAGAGGGCATGGTACTTGCCGTCGAGCCATTTATCTCAGCGAAAGCAGAGCATATTGTGGAATCTGGTGATGGCTGGACATTCGTTACGCCAGACAAAACATTAGTTGCGCAAATTGAGCATTCAATTATCGTTACAAAAGATAAACCAATTATTTTAACTTCGCTTGATGAACAATAAAAAAGCTAAAATCCTGCTAACCAATTTATTTTTGGTAGGCAGGATTTTTTTTAATAAATAATATACCGACAAGTAGCACGCCACATAAAAACAAGGCTGCCGTTGACACAAGTAGCTCATCAAAACCATTATGTAATGCGACCCCCATATAGGACCAGATAAATACACTTGGAAAGATAATATCAAAATAATGGAATCGAATATGTAGCGCTATTGCTACCCCGAATGTCAGTAAAATAACTGCCCAAAGGGGGTTGCTAAGCCCAAAACCATTCCACTGATAAGATGTTAGCGTAAAGCTTATATTTGTCATCAGGCTAAATGTAACCCATCCGAAATAAATCGAAAAGGGCAGACGACCCGTGAGTGAATTATTGCTGAGAGGGTACGTTTTGTACAACTTAGATAAATACAGTACTAAAATAAACGTACTGACAATTGACACGATAAAAAGTTCGTGATGCCAAACAACAATTGCTAACGCCTGCATGATACATATGCTACTAAAGAGAACAGTCTGTTTAATAGATGTCTTTTTTAGATTCATGACTAACCAATAACCAAGTAACATGTAAACCACAATCCAAATCACATAACTTACATTAAAAGGTGCAAATATTACTGGAAAACGATTTGAGATCTCTAAGGAAGATTGACCGTTTATTTTCATGAAATAGGATGAAAAGGTTAGGATAAGTGAGACAATGTAAGTGATTGTCATCAAAAAAAATCGAGGCATGTTTTCCTCTCCCTTCGTGTTAAATTGTATAGGGAAAAGACAAATAAGTATAGGACTGATACGTTATATTTTCATTATAACGGAAATTTCCAACAATGTATCGTGTTGTTTCGCTAAAATTATCTACAATTTACCATTTGCATAGGCATTCATATATTTCTTTAGTACAATGGGAGTATACAAATGTAAGGAGTGAAGTTTTAATGACTCAAAATTTAAATGATCTAGATTTATCAGTTAATCTGGATAAGAAAATGTATAAAAAGAAATTAAAAGTACTCCAGTATGAAATGTTAAATGCTCAACAGTTTTTATTAAACAATAAAATAGGGTTAATTTTAGTATTTGAAGGTATGGATGCTGCTGGTAAGGGTGGCGCTATTAAGCGTCTAATTGAACGTGTTGATCCACGTGGTTATGTCGTACACCCCATTTCAGCACCTCAGCCTCATGAACTGCGCTACAATTATTTACAACGCTTTTGGAGAAAGCTGCCACAACATGGACAAATCGCTATTTTTGATCGCTCGTGGTATGGTCGTGTATTAGTTGAGCGTATTGAAGGATTTGCAACAAATGAAGAGTGGTCTCGTGCATACGAGGAAATTAATAATTTTGAAAAGATTTTAACTGCAGGAGATTATATTGTTATTAAGTTCTGGCTTCAAGTATCAGATGAAGAGCAGCTTAATCGTTTTAAAGAACGTGAGCAAGATCCGTATAAGTCTTGGAAGCTAACAGATGAAGACTGGCGAAATCGTGAAAAAACACCTCAGTATATAGAAGCTGCGAATGAAATGTTTGAGAAGACCGATAAGAAAAGTGCGCCATGGGTTCTAGTACCAGGTGACGATAAACAATATGCTCGTGTACAGGTGTTGCAAGAAACATTAGCACATATTGAACGTGAGGCAAAAAAACGTGGCCTTTATTTAACGAATGTCTTAGATAAAGCGCATTTAGAAGATGCAGAATCGTCTAGCCTTGAATTGCTAGAAGAGAAGCCTAAAAAACAAAAACAAAAAATGAAATAATGTTATTGATGCTGTAACAACAAGACGAAATGTTTTAGTTGTAGCAGCATCTTTTTTTACATACAATAAAGTAAAACTTCAATTCAGTGGGTGTTTCCCCACAAATTGTTAGTGAATTATTATGGTTAGTTTATCATCTATTCTCATGTTTTGCCTGGCGCTTTACGGTCAGTTAAGAGTCCGCTATATTGACTGAAGCTCAATTAAAACTAGGAAAGGCCTTTTACTGACCGTTAAGCGGAGTGCAGTAATACTTCATGTAATTGGATTTTTTATCTATCGAAAATGAACGCAGGCATTAAAATGTATTGACAATTATCGGAAGGTTAGTGTGGAAAAATGGTGCTTAAAATTTGGAATCTATTGAGGAAAAAGGGTGAAAATGTGGTATCGATTCAGGGAGGGAAATGCTACATTCGCACATTTTATGAAAAAGATGCACAAAGTTTAACTGATCTCGTAAGTCGCAATAAATATTTTTGGTCTACATACGAACCGTTACAACGACCCGAATATTATACAATTAATGCTCAATATAAAAAAATTCAAGAAAGCTTATACTTAATGGACTCAAAGAGGGAATTTACTTTCGGTATTTTTGAGCCAGGTACAAATAATCTAATTGGACATATTGCTCTTTATGCAGTAAAACGTTTACCGTATTCCAGTGCATTTGTTGGTTATGCGATGGATGAAATTTATGTAGGAAAAGGGATCGTGACAGAAGCAGTAAATATGGTCGTGCAATTTGCGTTCGAGCAAGTAGGCTTACATCGTGTAGAGGCTTATGTTTCAACACAAAATAATGCTTCTATCCGAGTCTTAGAAAAGTCTGGATTTCAGCAGGAAGGTCTTTTGAGAAAGCTACTGTACATTAATGGCCAATGGGTGGATCATTATATGTATGCACGTTTAGAGAACGAATAAAAAGAAGCGTCTATCTTTCAAACAATGAAGGATAGACGCTTTTTATTTTTACTATTGTTTACTACCGTCAATGATTAAATCAAGGCGACCTGTATTTGGATCAACTACTAATCCATGAACAGGTACATCTTTCACCATTAACGGGTGATTGCGAATTGTATCTACGCTTTTCTTAACACTTGTTTTTACGTCGCCAAAGCCACGTAAAAACTTTTTTAAATCAAGACCTGAATTTTCTACCGTTTTGATAGTTTCAGGGTTAATTCCCCTAGCAACCATTTTATTTAGCATTGCTTCTGGGTCAACTGCACTCATACCGCAGTCGTAATGTCCAACAACATACACTTCATCCGCTTGTAGTTCATAAACAGCTACAAGTAAACTACGCATAATTGCACCAAAAGGGTGACTAACTAATGCCCCAGCACTTTTAACGATTTTTACATCGCCATTACGTAAATTCATAGCTTTAGGTAACAGCTCAACAAGACGAGTATCCATACAAGATAACACAACGATGCGTTTATCAGGATACTTTGTTGTAATAAAAGGCTCATATTTTTTTTCTTGAACGAAATCTTCATTAAACTTAAGAATATCTTGTAACATTGTCATGAAAGATTGCTCCCTTCCCTACAGAAATATTTTAGAGCAAAATGATCAATATGCAAACAATAATGACAATATTCACGCAATTTTTACGAAAAAAAAGAAGTTTAGTAATTTATTTAGCGAAACGAAATAACTTAAAAAAATAAAAAACAGCTACGTTATGGTAGCTGTTTTTTAATGAAATTAATATTTTTCTTTTGGCATTGGATCTACAGTTACTGAAGATTTAGAATCTAAACCAACTTGTAGGTAGTGGATGAAGAATGCTAGAGAAATTAGTAAAACGGCTGAAAAGCCAAGTACAGTCGTAATGAACATAATGAAAGCTCCTCTCTACTAAATAATCTACAATACTATCTATAGTGATTATACAATAGGTTACTAGGAAAATCTAAGGAGAATTTATGACATCCATAAGATACCTAGTCTGGACTAAAATTAGTAGGTATAAAATACTTGAAATACCTAGTTTTTATTACAGAGAATAAGTTCTTTTTTACCAATGATTTGTCATGTTATTTATACTCATTTACTCAAAACTAATCATAAAGCCATGTTCCATGCTGTGATTTAGCTCATTCTTCAATAGCTTTCTAAAGGATATTTCCTACCCTCAATACGAAAAGAATAGGCATTTCTCTAAAGCGACTCAAAAATAATAAACAAGACTGTGAAATAGGTGATTCCGTGTCTTTAGGTGGTAAAAGGAGTTTTTTATCCAAGCACAAAGCCGAATTCGTACGCGATTATGCCGAGGTATAATTGATTAAATAGGGAAAGAAATTAAATGAGTCTTTCGGAGCGTTTTTATTACGAGAGTGAAAAAAATATCGTCTGATACATTGATAAACAGCTGTTTTACACTATTTTTTAACGGAATTTTAGTAATTATCCGAACTGGTTTTAGATTATCGGTCGAATAGCTTATATAGTGATATTGATATTTTTGGATATTTACACCTACTTTTGCGACTCGTTTAGCATATTTTGATAATTTTGTGTCGAAGGGTAATAACAAATTCTTAACTAATTTCAAATAAAGACAATTTAGTGTATTATTCTTAATTCAATATAATCAAATATAGTCGAAAAGTGAATAAAAAGTATTTATTAGATCGAAAAAAATGTGAAATACATTTATACTATATTATGTATTTATTTAAAATATGGAAAAAAAGGACGAAATAAAGGTAAATAGGAGATTTGGAGGTTCTAGAATGGATATATCGTCGATTGTAGGGTTAATACTTGCGTTTATAGCGCTATTAACAGGAATGGTGCTAAAGGGTGTAAGCTTAAGTGCATTTTATAACCCAGCTGCCATTCTAATTATCATCTTTGGTACTATTTCCGCAGTAACAATTGCCTTCCCAATGAAGGAGTTAAAGCGTGTACCAAAGCTATTTAAAATTCTTTTTAAAGAAACAAAATTAGCAGATGATATTGAGATTATTAAGATGTTTTCACAATGGGCTGATTTAGCACGCCGTGAAGGTCTATTAGCGCTTGAGAGTAAAGCTTCTGAGATAGAAGACCCATTTTTGAAAAATGGACTTACATTAGCAATTGATGGTCAGAATGCGGACTATATTCGTGACGTCCTAACAGAAGAAGTCGAAGCAATGGAAGAACGCCATGCTAGTGGTTCTGCAATCTTTACGCAAGCTGGTACATATGCCCCGACTTTAGGGGTACTCGGTGCGGTAGTAGGTTTAATCGCCGCATTAGCAGATATGAATGACATAGAAAAGCTAGGACATGCTATTTCAGCTGCTTTTATGGCTACATTACTAGGTATTTTTACAGGTTATGTTTTATGGCATCCGTTTGCGAATAAATTAAAACGTAAATCTGCTATCGAAGTTAAGCAAAAAAGAATGATGATTGAAGGCATCCTTTCTGTCTTAGAAGGGGAAGCTCCACGTGTTATCGAACAAAAACTATCTTCTTACTTAACAATGGAAGAACGTCGTCAAATTTCTGATGAAAGCGGGGCGGACGGCCTTGGCAAAGAAAGCTAAGAAAAAAAAGCATGATGAGCATATCGATGAGTCTTGGTTAGTTCCGTATGCAGATATTTTAACACTGCTATTAGCTGTGTTTATCATATTATTTGCATCAAGTTCAGTAGACCAAGAAAAGCTAGAGAGAATGTCAGCGGTGTTTAATCAAGTATTTGATGGTGGAACAAGCTTTTTAGAGCAGCCTTCGCCGGTCGAAAGTCCGAATGCAGAAAGTGACCAAACACCACAACAAGTACAGCAAAATTCTGCTTACTTAAAGGATCAGCAAGAGTTGGCTGAAATTAAAGATAGTGTTGATAATTTTATCGCTGTTAATGAGATGGAAGGTCAGTTTGCAACAGCAATGACTGATGAGGGTTTACTTGTAACAATTCGTGATAGTCTTCTGTTTGATCCAGGGAAAGCAACTATTAAACCAGAATATGTTCCTGTTGCGAAGGAACTTGCTGACGTATTAGAATCGGATCCGGCGCGTAATATAGTAATTACTGGTCATACTGACAACGTTCCAGCTGGACCTGACTTCTCGTCTAACTTTGAGCTGTCAGGAGTTCGAGCAATAAACTTCCTTAATATTTTATTGATGAGTAATTCGAAGTTAGATCCTACGAACTTTAGTTTTAAAGGTTATGGAGAGTATCGTGCTATTGCACCAAACGATACTACTGAAGGGCGTGCAAAAAACCGTCGTGTAGAAGTATTAATTCTACCACTTGTAGAAGAAGATGGATCTGCTGCCAAAAAAACGCAATAGAAAAAAGCTATTAGCAAAAGGCACTGAGTGTCATGCTAATAGCTTTTTATCTCTATTTACAAAATGCTTAATTATTTACGTAAAGCTCCTAATTCAGCAACGATGGCTTGCATCTCGCTCGGACTAAATGCATTACGTTTCATGACCATTTCGTATAAATAGACAAGGTCTTCGTAATTAGCTTCATCGAAATTTTCCGATTTCATTGCATCGACATTTACCATACGAAGCTTTTCTTTCATTTGATCAACAATATAAATAACGTTCTCTTTTGACGGTACTGATAAATCCATTATTTAAACCTACCTTTCATAATCCTCGGAAATATCATTTCATTGAATAAAAAAAATGTCAACACTGTATTTGGGCATTGCTTTAAAAATAGACTATTATTGGGTAGAATAAGGGCAGTGAGAAGTTAAAGCCTCCGGACGCAAGTATGCCGAGGTATAATTGATTCATTATTCTAAAACACATTTGAAGCAGGGGGTATTTAATATGGGACGAAGTAAATTATTAGCATCCATCGTAGTTGGTGCCACAGTTGGTGCTGCATTAAGCATGTTGGACCGTGTAACGCGTGAAAAAACAATAGCTACAACGAAAAAGATGAAAGAAGCAATCTCGTATTATGCAGCCAATCGAGAGGAATTACAAGTGCTAGTTGAGGAAAAAGTATTGTCCGCTAAAGTGCTATGTGAAGGTGTGTCAGAAAATGTCAACGCGATTGTTGAAAAAGTGGATGAATTTAAAGAATTACCATCCACAATCGAAGGCATGATTAATGACACAAAATCAGCCTTTTCTTTACCTGATAAAGAATAGTTGTTCGCACAGGAGGAAATTTGTATGGAAAAGAAAAAAGCATCGATACATACAGCTGTCGGTAGGGTAAAATCATTTGTCTCACCAGACGAAGACACTGTAGATGTGATGACATCAAGAGGCTTTATGCAAGATTTAATATTACGCTTCCAGCGAGTGGAAATATCAGCTCTTGCAGCAGAATTGGCTTATTTCTTTTTACTATCTTTTTTCCCACTGCTAATTTTTCTAGTTACATTACTACCGTATTTGAATTTAGAGACGACGCAAGTGTATTCCTTTCTAGTGAATGTTATGCCGGACGAGGTATATAGGCTTATTGAAAATACATTAAATGAAATTTTAACAAGCCGTAATAGTAGTTTATTATCCATCGGGGTGCTTGGAACGATTTGGTCTGCTTCTAAAGGGATTAATGCATTGACTAGAGCCTTGAATAAGGCCTATGATACAGAAACTAGGGGGAGTATATTGGATCGAGGGTTATCCCTTGTTTTCACCATAGCGTTTGTCGTTGTTATTGCTGTCGCTCTACTTTTACCGGTTTTTGGGCAACAGGTGGGGCATTTCTTATTTTCGATTGTTGGCATTGAGGAGCAGTTTGAAATAATCTGGCATAGAATGCGCTGGTCGATACCACCTCTACTCATTTTTATTGTTTTAATGGGGATCTATAGATTTGTTCCGAATACAAATCCTCGTTTGAAGTTAATGAGCGTTTGGCCGGGGGCATTGTTTTCGACTTTGGCTTGGCAGGCAGTTACATTTGTTTTTTCTTTTTATATTAATAATTTCGCGAATTATTCCGCTACATATGGCAGTATTGGTGGCGTCATTATTTTAATGCTTTGGCTATATTTCACGGGGATTATTTTAATTTTTGGTGGCGTTTTAAATGCGACGATGCAGAAAAAAGCATTGCAAAAAGAGCTTAAGAAGCAGGAGACTTTAACAAATAGTTTGGAATATTAAAAAGGACAGCCTCGATATCACATTTTGTGATACGAGGCTGTTTGTTTTAGACGTTTTTATTAAGCATACGTAAGCCGTTTAAAATAACTAAAATGGTGCTGCCTTCATGACCGATTACACCTAGGGGTAAATCGACGACTTGTAAAAAGTTTGAGGCAATTAATAAAACGATAACGCCGATTGAGAAGAAAATGTTTTGTTTGACGATGCGTTGCATTTTACGTGATAAACGTACGGCATAGGCAATTTTTGATAAATCATTTTTCATTAAAACGACATCTGCTGTTTCCAAAGCAACATCTGTTCCTTCTCCCATAGCAATTCCGGTAGTTGCAGTTGCTAATGCAGGTGCATCATTAATACCGTCACCGACCATCCCTACAAATTTATGTTCAGAAAGAAGTCGTTTCATCTCAGTCACTTTTGTTTCAGGGAGACATTCTGCGACGTATTCTGTCACGCCTGCTTCCTTGGCAATTACCTTTGCTGTCTTCTCGTTGTCGCCCGTTAGCATAACAACATTAATACCAAGCTCTTTTAATAATGACACTGCTTTTTTTGCTTCATTGCGAACGGTATCCTTTAAGGCTGCTAATGCGACGATGCCATCTTTGTCACGAATGAAAATAACACTTTTTCCTTCTGAAGCAAGGTTTTCTGCTATACCATTTGCAAATTCATTTGCCTCATCTAGTCCAACGAAGTCTGGTTTACCAACAAGATACTCTATTTCATTAACGTAACCTTTAATACCCCAACCTGGAATATCTTCAATAGTGGCTTGTGGAAATTGTGCGATCCCTTCTTTTCTAGCGAATAAAGTAATGGCTTGAGCAAGTGGATGGTTCGATTGTGCTTCAATACCCGCAAGGATGGCCATTGCGTTTTCGCGCTCTAATCCTTCACGAACAATAAAATCAGTAACGGTTGGTTTACCTTGTGTTAAAGTACCTGTTTTATCTACTGCAAGTGCACGTAATGCACCTAGATGCTCTAAATGTAGGCCTCCCTTGAATAGTACACCGTGTTTTGCACCATTTGAAATGCCTGCAAGTGTTGCTGGCATAATGGCTGCAACAAGTGCGCATGGAGAAGCAACTACTAAGAGTACCATTGCTCGATAGAAAGTTGTTGTCCAGTCCCAGCCGAGTACAAAGTGAGGTAAAAACATCATTAGAGCAACGGCAAGTAGCGCAAATTTCACGTAAGTACCTTCGAATTTTTCTATAAACTGTTGAGAAGGAGATTTTTCACTTTGAGCACTTTGTACAAGCTGGATAATTTTTTGGAATAGTGTTTCGGAATTCGGTTTTGTCATTTCCATCGTAATGGCACCATTTAAGTTCACTGTACCGGCAAATACCTCGTCATCTTCACGTTTTGCCACTGGAAGAGGTTCACCGCTAATAGCAGATTCATCGATAGAAGACTGTCCTTTAAAGATTACACCGTCTGCTGGTACACGTTCACCAGGCTTAACAAGTAGATGATCACCAATTTGTAGAGTTGATACAGCAACTTTCATTGGTTCAAAACCACCACGAACGAGCCAAGCCTCTTCAGGTTGTAAATTCATGAGTGCAGAAATTTCACGATGACTTTTGTTCATTGCATATGTTTCAAGAGCGCCACTCACAGCAAAGATGAAAATTAGAATAGCACCCTCCGTCCAATAACCGATTGCTGCTGAACCGATTGCGGCTAATACCATCAATAGTTCAACGTTAAGCGCCTTATTTTCAATGGTTTCTTCAATACCTTCTTTTGCTTTAGCAAATCCACCGACGCAAAATGCGACAATATATAAAAGAATAGAAGCTGTTGTTTGCCCGCTAATATCTAAACGCCATGCAAGCAAAATAAACAAACCTGCAATAAGGGCAGCGATTAATTCAGCATGTTCCTTTGTTTTATCAATTAAACTAAAATTTTCTCGATTAGTGTGCTCCACCTTTATCCCTCCTGATAATGAAAATCAATATCAAAGCCTATATAAATCAATGAGTATAAACTATTTCTAATTGAAAATAGATTTCAATTAATTCCTTTCTAATTTAGAATTATTATAACAAAGGAATTTTAAAAAAGAAAGTAAGAAATTTGAAGGAATTTTTAATAAAAGGGGATAAAAGTAGTCCAGGATTGAGTTGGGGGCAATTATGAGGTATTTTGAAATAATTTTG
This sequence comes from Lysinibacillus sp. NPDC056232, assembly GCF_042267565.1. Taxonomy (NCBI): domain Bacteria; kingdom Bacillati; phylum Bacillota; class Bacilli; order Caryophanales; family Bacillaceae; genus Lysinibacillus; species Lysinibacillus sp. NPDC056232. The sequence continues at coordinate 155,947 of NZ_JBHJTF010000007.1, forward strand.
AACATAAGAAAAAGCACAGTTATTCATAGGAATATTCTGTGCTTTTCAAATTTGTGCAGTGAAAATGCCTTAAGTTTGGGAATTACTGCATAAATATGGCTCATCACAATAAACGTGATGAGCCATAAATTATTTAACTAAAAACCCATTTTTGTAGTGTGGCTGTCGCTATGCTTGCGCCACAGCTAAAAAATTATTACTACTTTTAAAAGTAACGTTATAAAATGAAATTACTCTTTATTAGAAAACACGTTCTGCATGTAGCGCAAGTTTTTCTAGAGATGATTTATCTACGTCTGCGTGTAGTGAGTTACCATGAGAGTCCATAGTTACAACAGCTGTGAACTTCTCAACGTTCAAGTGCCACATAGCTTCTGGAACACCGAATTCCATTAAGTCAACACCGTCTACTCCTTTAATGCAGTCTGCGTAGTATTGTGCAGCACCACCGATTGCATTTAAGTAAACGCCACCGTGCTCTTCTAATGCAGCAAGTGTTTTTGGTCCCATACCGCCTTTACCAATTACAGCGCGGATACCGAATTTTTTCATGATGTCACCTTGATATGGCTCCTCACGAATAGAAGTAGTTGGACCAGCTGCTTTTACTGTCCAGTTACCTTCTTCGTCTTTTGCCATTACAGGGCCACAGTGATAAATAACTTGTCCATTAAGATCAACTGGAGCATCATGGCTCATTAAGTGATGGTGAATTGCGTCACGGCCAGTATACATACGACCAGTAATCGAAACAACGTCACCAACTTTTAGAGCGCGAATTTGCTCTTCAGTAATTGGTGCAGTAAGTTCCACTACATCTGTAGTAGTATCTTCTGTTGTTGCTGCAACTTCATCTTCTTTAAATGTAATTTTTTCGCCTTCTTGGTAATGCCAGTTAATAATTTCACCAGTTTGAGGATTGATGTCCACAGCCATACGACGGTATGCCCAGCAGTTATAAGCTACTGATACGTAGAATGATGCAGGGATACGGTGCATAACACCAATTTTACAGCCTAGTAATGTTGCTTCACCACCGAAGCCCATTGTACCGATACCAAATGTGTTTGCAGTTTTCACTACATACTCTTCTAATTTAGCAAGATCAGCATTTGGATTTGTATCTTCCACATGACGGAATAATTGTTCTTTCGCTAAGTCGTAACCAGAAGAACGGTCGCCACCGATACCTACACCGATGAAACCAGCTGAACAGCCTTGACCTTGTGCTTGGTATACTGAGTGAATGATACATTTACGAATACCATCTAAATCACGACCAGCGCGGCCAAGACCTTCAATCTCACATGGTAGGCTATACTGAATGTTTTTATTTTCACAGCCGCCACCTTTAAGGATTAATTTAATTGTAATGTAGTCTTTTTCCCATTGTTCGAATTTCATAACAGGAAGACCGTCACCAAGGTTGTTACCGCTGTTTGCGCCTGTTAATGAATCAACCGCATTTGGACGTAATTTTGCATCGGCAGATGTATCGCAAATAGCTTTTTTAATAGCTTCTTTAATTTCTAATTGGTTTACACCAACAGGAGTATAAATTTTGAATGTTGGTAGACCAGTATCTTGACAGATAGGTGATACATTATCTTCTGCCATAATAATATTAGTTGAGATTGTGTCTAAGCTCATTGCAGCACGAGTACCTGAATTCTCAGCTTCTTTAGCTTTCTTAATAGCACGACGTACGTCTTTTGGTAGATTTGTAGACGTTTCAGTAATTAAATCGTAAAGACTTTTCTCCAAAGTTTGGATATTCATTTGATATTGCCCCCCATAGAAAATTTGATTATTTCCACGTTACATTATACTCTTTTCAACTAATGAAAAAAAGAGTTCAACTCATTGTGGTCAGAATTAAAGGTCTATTCTCAAAAAGAGGAAATTATAATGTGAAATTATGTTATTTATCGTTAAGATGTTAGAAGAAAATTGAAGCGGGGTAATAAACAATATATTAAGATTTCCTGATCGGTTATAGGATTTACGGGAGCATGCTTTCGAGGAGCTGTTCACCTGAAACGTAAGGATTTTAGTAAAGTTCTATATAATTGGGATTGCTACTAGCCAGAAATGGCCAAGAAAAAAAGCAAGTGGATATATAGCTTTCCACTTGCTTTTATATAGCCTCCGGACGCAATTACGCCAAGGCGAAATTGATTAGTAGTTATTGTTCACGAGCATTAAATTGCTCCATTTTGTCCTCTAAATCATCCATCATTTGAATTAAACGATCAATATCCTCTAATTCAGTTGTTTCAGGATCAATGGCATCTAAAACTTCTAAAAACATTTCAAGACGCTCTTTTAAGTAACTCATTTGCTGTTTTTTATCAGTGATTGGATTTGACATACATACACCTCATTTCGTCCCCTTCATCTTAGCTGATTCGGGACTAAATTTCAATGTTTAGGTAAACGCCTAGGACTAAGCGATTATTTTGAAAAAAACAATAGACAGAATATTTACAATAATGAAATCGTGTGTTAAATTAGTATTAAGAAAAGGTAAAGGAGCTGATTTAAAAAATCCAAAAAGACTCTAACTCGAAAAGGAGGGAGTTTAAACAAGTACTCGGCCAATGTAAAAGCCGAAATTCGTGTTTATACAATTAAATGGAGATAAGTGTTAGTTAGGCCTTAGCGTAAAATCACATGTGGTGAGCGCTAAGGCTTTTTAGTATGCTGTTCTTTGGAAGAATGACCTGATGTTGGAGGAAAGGATGACATACTTCTCAGATTACAGCAAAAAAAGATTTGCCATTCTAGTGTTAATTGTATCTATTTCAGGCTTTTCACAAGGGATGCTTTTACCGCTAATTTCAATTATTTTCGAACGTGATGGGTATCTTCCGCGTTGAACGGATTGAATGCAACAGGTCTATACATAGGAACTTTATTAATCACCCCATTTATCGAACAGCCATTACGAAAATGGGGCTACAAACCCATTATTTTAATGGGCGGTGCACTTGTCTTCGCTTCGCTGTTAGCATTTCCTTTATAGTAGAGTGTGACCTTTTGGTTTATTCTCCGCCTATTCATTGGGGTAGGTGATCATGCATTACACTTTGCAACATAGACGTGGATTACAAGCACATCGGATCATAAAAGCTTAGGAAAAGGTATGGCCATTTACGGCTTGTCCTTCAGCACTGGCTTTGCTGTTGGGCCATTAATGGTAAAACTTATACAAATTTCAGAGGCATTACCGTTTATTGTATCCTCAATTATGTGCTTATTAGCGTGATCTTTTGTATTTCTCTTACAAAATGAAAAACCAGAACGTTTAACGGGAGACTTACATGCAAGAGGCTGGCATCGTTATAAAATGGCCATTGTATTTGGATGGATTGCCTTTTTAGGGCCATTTGTTTACGGTTTTTTAGAATCCTCTTTAAATGCTTTGTTCCCAGTTTATGCTTTGCGTAAAGGTTTCGACGTGAATATGATTCCTATTATTTTATCAGTCTTTACATTTGGTGGGATTTTAACACAAGTACCACTTGGAGCTATAGGGGATAAAGTAGGAAGACGTAATGTCTTAATGATAGGCTCATTTGGAGGGATTATTATTTTTGGCATTGCGAGCTTTGTAGAGCATTCACAAATGGCAGTAGCCGTAGCATTTTTCTTTACAGGGACATTAGTCGGTTCGATGTTTTCATTAGGTATTACCTTTATGGCTGACTTAACACCAAAGGAACTACTGCCAACAGGAAATCTGCTTTGCGGCATTGCCCTTAGTATCGGTAGCTTAACAGGGCCATTTTTAGGAGGCGTTTATTTAGAATATGTAAATTACAGCTTCCTTTTATTAGTTGCGATGCTTTTGCTAACTGTAACTATTGTTTTGTTAGTATTTGGACGAAAAAAAATAAGCAATTAGTGTCGATGTAAGAGGCTTTGTCTTTTGGAAATCAACTTTGAAGTAGAAGGAAGAGCGTCAACCGTTCGGGTATAGAGAAGAACTGATCAGGTAGGGGAAGTTATTGCTCGAGTAAATTACTCAGCTTTTTCATAATGTGAAATTTGGGCAAAATAAAAGAGCGGGGCTCATCTCCCGCTCATAAAACAAAAAATGCCCAGCAAATCCGTGCTGTTATGGCATTCTTTGCGTGACAAGGATTTTTCGTCCAAGTCACATAGGTTTGGCACCTAAAATAGTATTATACAGACAAGCGAACATAAAATCAAATAATATTTGCAGATAAGTAATATTTGGACTTTGGATTTCTATCTCTATATAATAGAAGAACACTAACTAAGATGACTATTTATAATGAGGAGATTAACACATGGCAGAATATAAAAAATTATCGATTCACCGTGCATTAACAGAATTAAAGATGCTAAATCACCGCATCGAAGCAGCAACGAATGAAGTTAGTTCAGTGTTAGCTAATCGCAAAAGTAATAGCAAAATTAATGGAGTAGAGATTCAAGAATATGAAAAGCAAATGCAAGCCTCATACGATAAAGTAGTTAGCTTAGTTGACTATCGCAACCGAATTAAGGCGCTAGTTGTAGAGTCTAATGCTAAAACAAAAGTAATAGTGGGAAAAGAAGAAATGACTGTAGCAGAAGCGATTGAACGCAAACAGTCCATTCAATATGAAAAGGAACTGTTAGAAGTCATGCAACAGCAATATCGTTCAGCGATAAATACGGTTGCAAAAGAAAATGATGCCTTGCCAGCAAAGCTAGAAACGTATTTAGTTAATATATTAGGAAATAAAGATAAACAATCTCCAGAAGAAGTAAAATTACATACGGACACATTTATGAAAAGAAACGAGTACGAGTTAATTGATCCGATGAATGTTAAAAAGAAAATTGAAGCATTAAGTAATCGAATTGAAGAATTCGAATCAGAGGTCGATGCTGTATTATCGGAATCGAATGCAACAACATTTATTGAAGTACAAGCCTAACTAAATATGCATGGCCTAGCGAAAACGGAAAACGAAAAGTCGCTCGCGCTTCAAGACATGTGTGCGAGTTAAAACCTGAAACATGTCTTACTACAATGGATAGTTTAAATAATCGGAGATAAAAGCTCAAAGATTAAAGTTAAAAGTCCAAAGTTTACGTTTCAAAGTTCTTTCGTATTAAAGTTAAAAACTTAAAGCATAAAAATCTTTTAAATCCTGGGCTACTGGTTAAGGTGTTGATTTTTCTGGGCCGTCCGTCATCCACCAGGCAGCTGGAGCTGTGCAGTACATATAAGGCGTCTCTTAATTTTAGAAGACGCCTTTTTTCTGTTTAATTCTCTTTTAGAATTTTTAAAGGGCGTCTCTCATTTTTTGAGGACGCCCGTTTTTATTACTTATTTTTCAACACAAGCTTCGCCACACATTCCACCTGCGCTGTCTGTGCAAACATATCAACCGGCTGAATATACTCCACATCATAAAACTTCGATAATTCGTTTAAATCCTTCGCCAAAGTTGATGGATTACACGATGTATAGACAAAGCGCTTCGGTTTTAGCTTCAACACAGTGCGGATGAACTCTGGTGCTAGACCTGTGCGTGGTGGGTCAACTGTAATAACATCAGGTGTAAATCCTTCCTTACGCCATTTTGCTAGGACACTTTCTGCTGTACCGACTGCGTATTTTGTATGCTTGAAGCCATGGTTTCGGGCGTTTTTACGTGCATCCTGAATGCTTTCTGGAATAACGTCCATTCCACGAACTTCTTTAGCTTGGTCAGCTAGCCATAAACCGATTGTTCCAACACCGCAGTAAGCATCAACAACTGCTTCTTTGCCTGTTAATGCTGCTGCTTTTTTGATTTCATCATAGAGATGAACGGTTTGTGTTGGATTTAGTTGGAAAAAGGCGCGAGCTGATAAATCAAATGCTAATTCGCCAAGCTCCTCATGAATCGTTTCCTTACCATCGAGGACAATCGTCTCATCGCCAAAGATTAACGATGTTTTCTCACGGTTAATATTTTGTGCGATCGATACGATACTTGGGTCGATTTTTTTTATACGAGCAATGAGTTCCGCTTGATGTGGAATTTCCTTACGCGTTGTAACGAGCACGACTTGTGTTTCACCAGTACGAATCCCAGTACGTACAACAATCGTACGCACTAAGCCATCAAGTGTACGACCATCGTAAATAGTAATATTTAGTTTTTGTAAAATTTTACGTGTTGCCACTGTAATTTTTGATGTAATCGGATGTTGAACAAGGCAATCATTGATGTTCAGTAACTTGTTACTACCTTCTGCAAATAGCCCTGCATAGACACGCTTACCGTCTTTACGTACTTGATATTGACTTTTGTTTCGATAATTCCATGGATTATCCATCCCTAGAGTTTTACGAACTTCAACTGTAGTAGCTAAAGGTTTAGCATAACGTTCTAATGCTTGAACGACGATATCACGCTTTTCAATTAGCTGTTTTTCATATGTCATATGCTGAAGCTGACAGCCGCCACATTCGTTGTAAACCGGGCATGGTGCTTCCTGACGATGTTTTGAAGCTTTGCGAATCGTTACTATTTCCGCTTCAGCAAAGTTTCGCTGTGTTTTAGTTACTTGTGCTGTAATTTCTTCACCAGGAATGGCACCCTTTACAAATACGACATTACGCTTATAAAAGCCTACGCCTTCACCATTAATACCTAGTCTTTTTATTATTAGAGGAAATTTTTGTCCTACTTCCATTGTTGTTTGTTGCGTCAAGCGTTCCACGTCCCTGTTCTTTTAATATCATCTCCCCATTATAACTAAGGAGTAGACGATTGCAAAGCGACAGGGAAATCTTCATGTTCTAAAACTAAATCGTTAAGGGATAAAAATGTATAGCCTTGTTTTTTCGCTTCGGCAATAAACCTAGGAAGAGCTTCAGCGTTATCCTGCGCAACAGTATGCATTAATATTACGGCACCGGGGTGAAGCTGTTCCATTAATGCATTATACGCATAATCTGCGCCGCGTCGCACATCCCTTTCCCAATCCTTAAAGGCAATAGACCAGAAAATATGACGATAGCCTTCAGCGTTGCCTACCTCTAATAATTCCGCATTAAATGTACCTTCAGGAGGGCGAGCATAGGTTGTACGTTCAATACCCGTCAATTCACGCAGTTTATCATCAAGCTTTTTCCATTCTGTACGCATACCATCGGGCGTTAGTCTCGCCATATTTGGATGCCCCCATGAATGGTTGCCAATCATATGGCCATCTTTAACCATGCGTTTTACTAAATCAGGGGCACTTTCTAAATAATGACCAGTTAAAAAGAAGGTAGCTGGTGCGTTCTCCTTCTTTAACGTATCCAAAATGCTTTCCGTAAACCCATTTTCATATCCGTTATCAAAGGTTAAATAAGCAACTTTATTATCAGGCTTTCCTTTATAAATGGCACCATATTTTTCAACTATCTGATCAAGCTGTGCACCAGCTTCTGCTTGTTCACCGTTTTTTGCTCTTTTAAAGCCCCAGTTGTATTCATCAGAGCCAGAGGCCGAAAATGGATTAAAGCTAATTGCCGCGGCAATAATAAAAGTAGCAATTACCGATCCTACTATATGCTGTTTCCACATAAAAACGCATCCTTTCTTTTTCATTAGAATGCGTTAATTTTAAAAAAATTATCCTACTTGATTTCATTCAAAAAGTGTTTCTTTTAAATGAAGGAATTTAACTTCTTTCAGCGGACGAAAAAAAAAACACTCGCTGAAAGAAATTAAAGCCTCTGAACGCAATTATGCCGAGACATAGTTGATATGAATGATGTTTTTCTAAAACAGTAGGTTATACATGTTGACCTTCTAATACTTAAAAGGGCGAATACCCGCGGAAGAGAGGTGAATACCCGCGAAAGAGAGGCGAATACCCGCGGAAGAGAAGTAAATATCCGCGGAAGAGAGGCGAATACCCGCGAAAGAGAAGTAAATACCCGCGGAAGAAAAGCGAACACCCGCGAAACGAGTGAATACCCGCGGAAGAGAAGCGAATACCCGCGGAAGAGGAGTGAATACCCGCGAAACGAGCGAATACTCGCTGAAGAGAAGTGAATACCCGCGGAAGAGAAGCGAATACCCGCGGAAGAGGAGTGAATACCCGCGGAAGAGAAGCGAATACCCGCGGAAGAGAGGTGAATACCCGCGGAAGAGAAGTAAATACCCGCGTAAGAAAAGCGAACACCCGCGAAACGAGTGAATACCCGCGGAAGAGAGGCGAATACCCGCGAAACGAGCGAATACTCGCTGAAGAGAAGTGAATACCCGCGGAGGAGAAGTAAATACCCGCGGAAGAGAGGCGAATACCCGCGAAAGAGAAGTAAATACCCGCGGAAGAAAAGCGAACACCCGCGAAACGAGTAAATACCCGTGGAAGAGGAGTCGAACACCGGAACACCTAAAAAGCAACACCCACGAAAAATGTTATAATGGTTAATAGTGAGGTGTTACGAATGCGTGTTATTACGAAGATTGCACGTCAAAAAAACAATCCAGAACGTTATAATATATATTTGAACGAAGAATACGCTTTTCCTGTAGATGAGGCAATTCTCATTCAATTTGAATTAACGAAGGGTAAAGTGCTTGAGGAATTTGATATTCAGGAAATTGCTTATGAGGATGAGATTCGAAAAGCTTTTAATAAAGGGTTAAATTTTTTATCTTATCAAATGCGTAGTGAGCATGAGGTCAAGAAAAAGCTTCTCTCGTTAGAATTTGGGGAAGCGGTTATTTTAGAGGCTATACAAAAGCTTAAATCGTATGGCTTTTTAAATGATGAAACTTACTCCAAGGCGTTGCTGAATACGAAAAAAGCTACGATGAAAAAGGGACCCAAAGCAATTAGGCAAGATCTTATGAAAAAAGGGATCGATAAAAGCTTACAGGATGAGGTACTTGCTACATATAGTCATGGGGAACAGGTAAAGCTGGCGACACAATTGGCTGAAAAGGTCATTCGATCGGAAAAAAAGAAAACGCCAACACAAATAAAAGCTAAAATTCAAGATTTTTTAATGCGAAAAGGTTATTCTTTTAGTGTTATAGATGAGGTGCTTAGTCAAATAGAGATTGAGCAAGAGGAAGATGAATGGCAACAGCTACTTGATGTACAAGGCGAAAAAGTTTGGAAAAAGTATTCATCGAAGTATACTGGTTATGAATTGAAAATGAAAATAAAGCAGGCGCTCTATCAAAAGGGTTTTCCTATAGAAGTTATAGATCGTTTTATAGAAGAGAAGGAGAATGAGGAATGAACGAAAAAAATTATGCTGCCATGTCAGAGCATGAATTACGTGAAGAAATAGCTATGATAAAGGAAAAAGCACGTAAGGCGGAACAGCTAGGCATTATCAATGAATTCGCAGTATACGAGCGCAAGGCTTTAATGGCAGCTGCTTATTTAGTGGATTTGGATACAATAATTCCTGGAGAAATGTATCGTATTGACGGCTCTGAAAATGAATTTTTTCAAGTGGATTATTTAAAAGGACGCTTCGCATGGGGACATCGCTTAGGGGGCGAAAAATACCAAGAGGCTTTACCTGTTTCCATGCTATCTCCTGTAAAGGTGGGCAAATAAATGGATGAAAAAATTGAAAAGCTAACTGCTGAGTTACTTGCAAAAAACCCGGAAATGTCAGTAGGACGTGCACGAGTATGGATTGAGCTTCTATGGAGTGATTTTGAATCAACTTCTGCAAAAGCTGGCTACGCTTATCGAGGTGTTGAATACACTGAAAATTTGGTGCGTCAATTAATTGCCAGCTATGGTGATAAACTGCATGCATTTGCGGGACGTAACCCAAAATACGCGCATCTACTTGATGCTAGTGATGATATGGTACAATAACAAAACCCTGGCCAATATATTTGGTCAGGGTTTACTGATGTTTAATTACTTGCGCCAACCTGTAATTTTTTCTGGAGTTTATCTTCTGTAAAAATCCAGCCTGTGTATGAAGTGAGAATCTCGTTGTCTTCGTTTAAATGAGCGACAGCAACGAAAGGATAGCGATTATCACTACGGTAACGCAGATCAATTAATCTTACTTCTGTTAAGCCATTATCGAGTTCTGAAATTTCCCAACGATACAATGGTGAGAATGATACGAATGCAGCGAGATTGGGATCTTTCAATGCTATTTCAATAAGAGGCGCTTTCGGTAAAGGTTTTATTTCGAATTTATCGTAAATATTAACAGCTCGACCATAAGCACGGCCAACATAATAATGCGTTTTGGATTTTGCTGCAATTCGCCAGTGGAAGAAACGCATTGTAGGGGCTACAATAACATACTCTTCATCCTGAATGGTATTATGCACAGCTTTCTTTACAGCCTTTTGGACTGCAAATCGTAAAATGTAGTAAACGATAATAATGAGATACATGATACTAAATGTCCAAACAGGATTGACACCAAATGCCCAAAGTAAAATGCCGAGGCAGTGTAGTGTGAAAATAATAGGATCAAATGTATTAATGACACCAAGTGCAACCCATCTTCTAGAAAATGGTCGAAGTGCTTGTGTACCATATGCATTGAAGATATCAACAAAGACGTGAAGTGCTACAGCTAAAAATGTCCAAAGCCATAAATGAAACACATTTGCGTCTTGAATAATAAGTGCTAAAACCGCTGTAATTAAGATGGGCCAAATAGCTACTGCTGGAAGTGAATGTGTAACTCCACGATGATGTCGAATATAAATAGCGTTGTTGCGCAGCTTTAAAACGGTATCGACATCAGGTGCCTGCGAGCCAATAATGGTACCTGCCATTACTGCGGTAAATGTCATCGAATGATTTGCTACAACGGGATCCGCTAATGCAAGACCACCGAGGGCTATACCCATAACGAAATGTGTACCTGAATCCAAGAATATCCACTCCTTGTATGCATCAAAATAGAGTACAATTTGCATACATGTATATTTCAATAATCCGTAATACTTTGATATTTCTCTATTAAGACTGTCGTGCTAAATCTTGAAGCTAGAAAATAATGGCGCTTTTTGTCGTTTCAGACAAATATCTTTTCTTAATTGTATACTCTTTTTACTATAAATAAAATCGTAAAAACACTGGAGGTCACTGTGAATTATCCATATGTAACAGAATTTCGACAATCTTTAGTCGAATGGTTTAATGTTGAGAAGCGTGATTTACCTTGGAGACATACGACGGACCCTTATAAAATCTGGGTATCGGAAGTGATGCTACAGCAAACACGTGTCGACACAGTTATTCCTTATTACAATCGTTTCATGGAAAGTTTTCCAACATTAGAATTACTCGCGGAAGCTCCACAAGAATACTTATTAAAGCATTGGGAGGGCCTTGGCTATTATTCCCGTGCACGTAACTTACAAGCGGGTGTTCGCGAGGTTTTAGAAAACTACGGTGGGGTAGTACCCGATAATCGTCATGAGATTTCAACATTAAAAGGCGTAGGTCCGTATACTGCTGGAGCTATTTTAAGTATTGCCTATAATAAGCCCGAACATGCAGTTGATGGCAATGTTATGCGTGTTTTAAGTCGTGTGCTTACTATTCATGATGATATAGCAGCTCCAAAGACTAAAAAGATTTTCGAAGCGGCTGTTGAAGAACTGATCGATCCTGAAAATGCATCGTCCTTCAATCAAGGCTTAATGGAGCTGGGTGCACTTATTTGTACGCCAACTTCACCAAAGTGCTTATTATGTCCAGTTCGCGAATACTGTATCTCTTTTAATGAAGGTGAGCCTGAAAAATTACCTATCAAATCAAAAAAAGTAAAGATGAAGCATATCACATACGATGTGCTTGTATGTCAAGATGATAAAGGTCGAATTTTATTGGAGCAGCGCCCAGAAGAGGGTTTATTAGCTAATCTATGGCAGTTTCCAATGCTTGAGCACGGTAAAGATTCAATAGATACTTTTATTAATGATTATGCTATGAATGTTCAACCGCAACAGGAATTGTTAACGTTTAAACATGTTTTTTCACATTTAACATGGCATATAAATAGCTATTTTATGAAATGCAATTCAGCAGTAAAGGGCGAATGGCTGACTCGCGAACAAATAGAATTATTACCAATGCCCGTTCCAATGCTGAAAATTTGGCAAGAAATTAAGGATTAATCAAGAAAATAATATTTATAAAAATTTATGAGCATAAAACCATTCACCTCGGTACACAATAATGAACGTGGAGGTGAATGAATAATGAAAAAGCAAAACAATCAAAATTTACAACCGAATAAAAACATGCAACGTCAAAGTCAAGAATTTGGTTATGAAACAGACGTTACAGAGGCTAATGAAGTGCAAAAGCAAAATGCTAAAGCAGAGCAGAACAAAGCTCAAGCTTCAGGTAACTTCAATAAAACTAACCAAGATCTTGGTGAATAACACTTTGTAATTGCATAATTGCATTTACCTCTAAGGAGCTGTCTAAAATCGAAAAGATTTAAAAAAGACAGCTCCTTTTAAATTTTATTTAGTAAAATCTGATTGCTCAGGAAGTTGAGAGAGTTGCTCGGGTAGCCGATAAAACCACTTTCGATGCGAAGAAAACAGAAGAGAAAGACCCGCTCCGATAAATGAATATAACAAAAAATTTCAATGGGGTTGTTGTTATGATAAAATTCGCTTCAAATTAACGAAATTTTGTACAAAATTAAAAGAGCGCAGGGAAATTTGTGGTTTTCTAACTACACCTTTCGCGTACACATTGCTATAATATACTAGAGACTGCTAGATTTAGGTAGCATAGACGAAAAGGTGGGCTTCAAAGATGGCAATACCGGTAGAAGGAGAAACGATACAAATACATAGTTATAAACACAATGGCCGTATCCACCGTGTTTGGCAAGAAACAACGATTTTAAAAGGAACAAAAAATATCATTATCGGTGCGAATGAGCGGACACTTGTGACAGAATCCGATGGTCGAACGTGGCTAACGAGAGAGCCTTCTATTTGTTATTTCCATGCGGAGTACTGGTTTAACATCATTTGCATGCTACGTGAAGACGGTGTGTATTATTATTGTAATCTAAGCTCACCATTTGTTTTCGATAATAATGCCATTAAATATATTGACTATGATTTAGACATTAAAGTTTTCCCTGATATGTCTTATTCACTCCTAGATGAGGATGAATATGAGCTACATCGTAAGGAAATGTCTTATCCAGATGTCATAGATAAAATTTTAAAGCGCAATGTCGATAAATTAATTAGCTGGATTCAACAAAAAAGAGGACCCTTTGCACCTGATTTCATCGATGTCTGGACAAATCGTTATAAGTTTCAGCTCGATATGCAAGCAGATGATTGTTAGTTGCACCTATTAGTTTTACTAATAGGTGTTTTTTTATGTCTTAAACAATCGGATTATAAAATAGTCCGTGATAAAGTTAAATTAACTGTACTTAAAACAAAATATTGCTATAATACGTTTGGGCATTCATTTTTTGTGGATGTCTGTTTCTTTTTATGTACGAAGTGATATAAGGGGTTCCCCTTGTATTTGCTAAATATGGTTTTTTGATAAGGATGTGATAATAAATTGGGTAGTATAAAGCGTTATATGAAATTTGTAAAACCATATACATGGGAAATAATTTTAACGATTTTAATTGGTATAGTGAAATTTGCAATTCCGTTATTTATTCCATTACTCATAAAAATTGTGTTAGATGATATTATTGCTGCGGATCATCTAACGGATGCAGAGAAGACAAAAGAACTGTTTTATTGGTTAGGTGGCACGATCATTGTATTCTTTATTATTCGACCACCGATTGAGTATTACCGTCAATATTTTGCTCAACATGTCAGTAACAAAGTGCTTTTCGATATTCGAAAACAAATATATGCACATTTACAGCGACTAAGTTTAAGATACTATGCAAATACAAGAGCTGGCGATGTGATTTCAAGAGTGATTAATGATGTGGAACAAACAAAAAACTTTATTATGACAGGCTTGATGAACGTTTGGCTCGACCTTGCGACAATTGTTATTGCAATCGGTATTATGTTTGCTATGGATGTAAAGCTAACGCTAGTAGCATTGATTGCGTTCCCATTCTATGCGTTTAGCGTAAAGTTCTTCTTTGGCAAGCTTCGGTCTTTAACACGTAAACGGTCACAAGCACTAGCAGGTGTGCAAAGCTATTTACATGAACGTGTAGCTGGAATGAGTATTATTAAAAGCTTCACGCTAGAAAAGCATGAGCAAAAATTATTTGATGAAGCAAATGGTGAATTTTTAGAAAAGGCACTAGATCATACGAAATGGAATGCTAAATCCTTTGCGGTGGTGAATACAATCACGGATGTAGCACCTCTCTTAGTAATTGCTTATGCAGGTTATCAGGTGATTAATGGATCTCTTTCAGTCGGAACGATGGTGGCCTTTATTGCCTATATTGAACGACTTTACGGTCCACTTCGTCGTCTAGTAAGTTCATCAACGATGTTAACACAGTCCATTGCATCAATGGATCGAATGTTTGAATTAATAGACGAGCCTTATGAAATACAAAATAAGGCTAATGCGTTAGAGTTACCTCAAGTAAAGGGTGAAGTCCGCTTTGACAATGTGAACTTTCAATATGAAGAAGATGGCTCACAAATTTTAAACAACATCAATTTCACGATTAATCCTGGAGAGACAGTTGCATTTGTAGGAATGAGTGGTGGAGGAAAATCAACGATCATTAGTTTGATTCCTCGCTTTTATGACACAACGAGTGGCACAGTGTGTATTGATGACTATGATGTTCGTGATGTATCATTACATTCTTTACGCTCACAAATTGGAATCGTTCTACAGGATAATATTTTGTTCAGTGATTCGGTCAAAGAGAATATTTTAATGGGCAAGCCAGATGCTTCTGATGAAGAGGTTATTGCTGCGGCACAAGCGGCAAATGCACATGATTTTATTATGAGCTTGCCAAATGGCTATGACACAAAGGTCGGGGAGCGCGGTGTGAAGTTATCAGGTGGACAAAAGCAGCGAGTAGCGATCGCCCGTGTATTTTTAAAAAATCCACCTATTTTAATACTGGATGAAGCAACCTCTGCTTTGGATTTAGAAAGTGAGGCACTTATTCAAGAATCATTGGATGTACTTGCACATGAACGCACAACCATTATAATTGCTCACCGACTTTCTACGATTACACATGCAGATAAAATTTTGGTTATAGATCATGGACAATTAATTGAAAGTGGTACACATGAGCAATTAATGCAAAAAGAAGGAACCTACTTTAATTTATTCCAGGTGCAACATTTAGATTGATATACCACGGTATAACAGAAAAAATCTGATTCACAAACAAATTCCATACCTAAATTTTACTGATGAGTCAATAATCTAAAAATAGCCTTCCGTTCAAACATAAACGGAGGGCTATTTTTTTGTCTTATTTATAAAATATTATTGATTAGTAAGATATTATTAATACGAAACTCGAACGATGTAGAAAATCTATGTTAATTGCAGAATAATAATGATTGAAAGAGCGATGTTTTTTGGTTAGAATTATCTGAAAATAGGGAATTGAGTGATAGTTAATGTAATTGAGTGAAAAAATGGGTGGGATGGGGCGATTGATCATGAGAAAAAAGCTGCTAGAAATAAAAAGCTTAAAGACAACCTTTTTTACAGATGATGGACAAATTCCTGCCGTAGATGATATCGATTTTTCTGTTCATGAGGGAGAAATATTAGGGATTGTAGGGGAATCGGGAAGTGGAAAAAGTGTTACATCACTGTCCATTATGGGATTAATACCGTCACCACCTGGAAAAATAACAGGGGGAGAAATACTATTAGATGGCAAAAACCTCGTCACATTATCGGATAAACAAATGCAGAAAATTCGTGGGAAAGATGTGGCGATGATTTTTCAGGAGCCTATGACATCCTTAAATCCTTTGTTTACAATTGGAGATCAGCTAAAAGAAGCGATTTTAATTCATAATCCAAAATGGTCGAAAAAAGAAGCCTCTGCAAGGGCAATTGAAATTATGAAGCTTGTAGGTCTACCACGTGCTGAGGAATTATTAAAAGATTATCCGCATCAGCTATCTGGGGGAATGCGACAACGGGTCATGATTGCAATGGCGCTTGCCTGTGATCCGAAGGTGCTAATTGCTGATGAGCCGACTACTGCACTAGATGTGACGATTCAAGCTCAAATTTTGCAACTTATGAAAGATTTAAATAAACGTTTAAATACAGCTGTGTTATTAATTACACATGATTTAGGCGTTGTAGCAGAGACATGCGAGCGAGTTATTGTGATGTATGCAGGTCAGATTGTAGAGGAGGCACCTATTCAGGAGATATTCGTTAATCCAAAGCACCCTTATACACAAGGGCTTATTAAATCTGTACCGGATATGCGTTATAAAAAGGACAATCTTTACTCTATACCAGGCAGTGTACCGAAGCCGGGAAGTATTCAGGAAGGCTGTCGTTTTGCAGCGCGTTGTGAATTTGCGATGGATCGCTGTGTACAAGAAACACCACCTTTATATGAAGCAGCAGAGCAGCATAAATCAAGATGTTTTTTACTAGAGAAACAGGAGGTGGAGCAACATGTCGAAAGTGTTGTTGAAAGTTGATGGTTTGAAAAAATATTTTCCCATTCGGAAGGGGGTCCTTAACACACAGGTTGGGGACGTAAAGGCAGTGGATGATGTTTCCTTTGAAGTGTTTGAAGGAGAAACATTAGGTATTGTGGGTGAGTCCGGATGTGGTAAATCAACGACTGGTCGACTTTTAATGCGATTGCTTGAGCCAACAGAGGGCGAGATTGAATTCGCAGGTAAAGTGATTTCAGAGTTATCGAATAACGAGATGCGCAAAGCCCGTAGAGATATTCAAATGATTTTCCAAGATCCATATGCCTCTCTTAATCCAAGACATAATATTGGAAAAATATTGGAGGAGCCTCTTATTGTTCATGGAATGGGCAATGCAAAGGAACGGAAACAGAAGGTATTAGAGCTTCTCGAAATTGTTGGGTTAAATGAATATCATGTGAAACGGTATCCACACCAATTTAGTGGTGGTCAAAGACAGCGCATCGGCATTGCCCGTGCTCTCATGACGAATCCGCGTTTGATTATTGCGGACGAGCCTGTTTCTGCACTCGATGTGTCCATACAGGCGCAAGTATTGAATTTATTGCAAAACTTACAAAAGGACTTAAAGCTAACTTATATTTTTATCTCCCACGATTTAGGGGTTGTACGCCATATTAGTAATCGTGTAGGTGTAATGTATTTGGGGAAATTAGTGGAGTTGACAGCAAGTGAGGATTTATATGCTGAGCCACTTCATCCATATACACAGGCACTGCTATCCTCGGTACCTGTTCCAGATCCTACGTTTGAACGTGAACAGCTCATTATTTCCGGAGATATTCCAAGTGCTTCGAATCCGCCAAGTGGGTGCACTTTCCATACAAGATGTCCTTTTAAAAAAGAAGAATGTTCTCAAGTAGTTCCAAAAATGCAAGAAGTGAAACCGGGTCATTATGTTGCTTGCCATCTATATGATGCAATCCAACATTCAATGATATAAAAAAACTTAGGGGGAAATTCAATGAAGAAAAAGAAGCTTTGGACTTTGGGTGTAATGCTTATCCTTGTTCTTTCGACAATCTTAGCCGCTTGTGGCGGTTCGGATACTAAGGATACGGGTAGTAAAGATACTTCAAGTGGTGGCGATAAAGCTAGCAGTGGCGGACCAAAAACATTAGTATATGGTCGTGGTGGTGATTCCACTGCTCTTGATCCAGCGACAGTAACAGAAGGTGAATCGTTTAAAGTTACGGTTAACATCTATGAGACTCTAATTAACTTTGGAGAGGACGATGTAACATTGCATCCAGGGCTAGCAAAATCTTGGGAACCTTCAGAAGATGGCCTAACATACACGATGCAACTTGAAGAAGGGGTTAAGTTCCATGACGGGACTGATTTTAATGCTGAAGCAGTCGTGAAAAATTTTGAGCGCTGGAAAGCTGGTGGTGCTGATAAATTCCCATACTACGCCTCTCAATTTACGGTAGGTGGAAAGCAAGTAATTGAGTCAATTACGGCTGATGGTGATTATAAAGTTATATTTAAACTCTCTCAACTACAAGCACCATTCTTGAAAAATTTAGCGATGTCTCCATTTGCTATAGCTTCACCAACAGCATTTGAAAAAGATGATGAGGCACTTAAAGATCATCCAGTAGGTACTGGTCCATTTAAATTTGTAGAGTGGAAACGAAATGATTCTATCACAATTGAGAAAAACCCTGATTATCGTATTGCAGATTTGCCGAAATTAGATAAAGTTATTTTTCGTTCTATTCCAGATAACTCCGCACGATTCAATGCATTAACTAACAATGAAGTTGATGTAGTTGATGGCTTAAGTCCATCTGATAAAGGTTCAATCGAATCAAATGCAGATTTACAATTAATCGAACGTCCATCTATGAATGTTGGTTATCTTGGATTAACAGTAACCCGTCCACCGTTCGATAATGTAAAAGTTCGTCAAGCAGTGAATTATGCAATCGATAAGCAAGCATTAGTAGATGCATTTTATGAAGGCTTAGGCGAGCCAGCAAAAAATCCGATGCCTTCATTAATTGCAGGCTACAACGATGAGGTTAAAGGCTATGACTATGATCCAGAAAAAGCAAAAGCATTATTAGCTGAGGCTGGCTACGATGGCAAAGAAATTGAGCTATGGGCAATGCCTGTGCCACGTCCGTACATGCCTGATGGTCAAAAAATTGCGGAAGCCATTCAGAAGAATTTAGCAGATGTTGGTATGAAATCTAAGATTGTAACGTTTGAATGGGCTACGTATTTAGATAAGGCGGAAAATGGAGATGCGGATGCGTTCTTACTTGGTTGGACAGGTGATAACGGAGATGCGGATAACTTCCTTTACACTTTATTAGACGGAGATAATATTCATTCTAACAACTATACATTCTATGACAACAAAGAAGTGCACAAACTATTAGTTGCAGCACAAACTGAAATGGATGAGGACAAGCGTAATGCCCTTTACAAGCAGGCACAAGAGATTATCTCTAATGATGCACCATGGGTTCCAATTGCTCACTCTACTCCAATTTTAGCTGCTAACACTAAAGTTACAAACTATATTGCGCATCCGACAGGTTCTGACCGTTTAGATGCAGTTGATATGAAGTAGGCATGTAACAGGTTTTAATATAAGAGGAAATTATTTTAAAGAATCTGCTTGCTTTCTGCGGGTAAGCCGTAGAAATCTCGCAGATTCTTTTTACAGTTTGAATGATTATTTCTGTATGGAAGACCAATCATCAATCGTTAAAACCGTTTGGTGAAGGCTGACCCTTTCTACAGTATGCGTAGAGACTTCAATGCTTTTGATGAAAAAGTATATTATGAAAATAACAGAGGGGTGAAGAAAATGCTTCACTATATGGGAAGGCGTTTGTTTCAATTAATCCCAGTTTTGCTTGGAATGACTTTTATCGTCTTCATGTTAATTCGCGCAATTCCTGGTAATCCAGCACAAGTAATTCTAGGACAGCAGGCAACGAAAGAAGCGGTCGAAGCGTTAAACGCAAGTTTAGGATTAAATAATCCATGGTATACACAATATTTTAGTTACTTAGGTGGGATTTTCCAGGGTGATTTAGGAGTATCATTACGTACTAAATTACCTGTATCAGAGGAAATTTTTCCGTATTTAGCGGCAACGGCTGAACTAGCGCTATTTGCCATGATTATTGCAGTGATAGTTGGCGTAAATGCTGGCATTATTTCTGCGTGGTTCCAAAATTCTTGGTTCGACTATGTAGCAATGGTAGTTGCCTTAGTTGGGGTGTCCATACCAGTTTTCTGGCTCGGTTTAATGGAACAATGGGCTTTCAGTAATCAGCTTGGCTGGTTCCCAACATCTGGTCGAGAGAACGTGCGAGATCCAATAACCGCCATTACTCATTTTTATTTACTGGATACGCTCATACAAGGCCGCTTTGATCAATTTACAGAAGTATTAAAGCGATTAGTATTACCGGGCATGGCTCTCGCGACAATTCCAATGGCGATTATTGCAAGAATGACTAGGTCGTCTATGCTTGAAGTAATGCGCTCTGACTATGTACGCACCGCTAGAGCAAAGGGACAAAAAATGTTTATTGTTGTTTATAAGCATGCATTAAAAAATGCAGTTATTCCAGTGTTAACAGTTATCGGTTTGCAAACAGGATTACTGCTAGGTGGTGCCATTTTAACAGAGACAATTTTCAGCTGGCCTGGAATTGGGCGTTATATTTATGATGCTATCGGCTTCCGAGACTATCCTGTTATTCAATCAGGTATTTTAGTAATTGCTTTTATTTTTATCATGATTAACTTAATTGTGGATTTACTGTATACAGTGATTGATCCACGGATTAAATACAAATAGAGGGGAGAAGCGATAATGACTGGAGCGATGGATATAAAAACAGAAGTAGCACCAAGTCGTGAACGAGCGGTAGGTCCTTGGAGAGAAGGCTGGCGTAGCTTTAAAAAGAGCAAAATCTCCCTGGTAGGTGCAGGTATTGTACTATTTTTTATTATACTTGCTATATTTGGCCCGATGATTGCTCCTGAAGGAATGAATGAACAAAATTTTACGAAGCGTTTATTAGCACCGTCAAGTGAGCATTGGTTTGGTACAGATGACTTTGGTCGGGATATTTTCTCTAGAGTTATACATGGAGCTCGAATTTCTTTGTGGGTAGGATTTTTTTCAGTTATTCTTTCTGTAATTGTAGGTAGCTTACTTGGTATTATTGCGGGGTACTACGGAAGATGGGTTGATACGATCATCTCGCGTGTTTTCGATATTATGTTAGCATTCCCTAGTATTTTACTAGCAATTGCAGTAGTGGCAGTACTTGGGCCATCATTACAAAATGCATTGATTGCTATAGCCATTATTAACGTGCCGAATTTCGGGCGCTTAATTCGTTCGAAAGTATTGAGTGTTAAAGAAGAGGAATATATCGTAGCAGCAAAGGCGATTGGAATGCGTGATTCACGAATTTTATTCTCGCATATTTTGCCAAACTCGATGACACCAATCATTGTTCAAGGAACGCTAGCAATAGCGACAGCGATTATTGAAGCGGCAGCACTAGGTTTCCTGGGATTAGGAGCTCAAGCACCTGCGCCAGAATGGGGAAAAATGCTGGCGGATGCCCGCGTATTTTTATTAAAGGCGCCGTGGACGATGATTTTCCCAGGGTTAGCTATTATGTTAACGGTTCTCGGTTTCAATCTAATGGGGGACGGTCTACGTGATGCGCTTGACCCGAAAATGAAAAGCTAACTAAAAAAGGCGAAGAGATGGATATCAAGCCAACTCTTCGCTCTTTTGATTAAATAAATTCCTCTTCAAATTCCACATTGATTTCTTGGCCATGATGAGTCTGATACGACACGATGAGCGTATCTAAATGCTCTAGGTTTTCTTCGTAATCTAAAATACGAGATAAAATATAAAGCAAGTGATAACTCGAGAATTCTGTATCGCCTTCATCATGCGCATAAGTTATTTGTTTTATAAATATCTCCATTAACTCGTTACGCTGAACATAATCATTATGTTTACTCCACTCGGAATGTTCGGGCTTTAATTTCCCAGTATATTTTAATAGTAGCTGTTCATGGTAAGTTAGCAGGAAATCAAGTCGCTCTTGAATCATTAAATGAAATTGCGTCGGTAGCTGGGCTAATTCGTTTTCATGATTATGAAGACGATGAAGCAGCTCTAAACTTTTCTTTGATGTTGTAATCATTTGACGATAAACAACTAATTTACGTGCTTTAACAAACTTTTTATTTTTAAAGTAATTACGCTCTTCCTTATAAAAATCATACAATGTGTCAACTCGTTGCATACGAGACTTAAATTTGCTTAATGCTTCTTTTGTAGAAGTATGCTCAGATGCTTGACGAACAGCAAGTCGCGTCCATCGGATAATATCATCCTGTAAAAAGTAAATCTTACGGAAAAGCTTTACTTCATATTTTGGTGGTAGGAAGAACAGATTGACAACAAATGCTGCTAGCACCCCAATTAATATGGTAATAAAGCGAATAAGACCAAATGTAAGAAAATCATCTCCTTGAAACTCCATAATAGCTACAACTGTAACAAGTGCTAGTGACAATGATTTTTCAAGTTTAAATTTCAACATGATACCGATCGCAACAATGACGGCAATGCCAATTGCTACTACATGGTGGCTGAAAAGCAAGCCAAAAATGACCGCGATGGTAGCTCCTATAATATTGGCTTGTATTTGCTCAACAATTGTTTGATAAGAGCGATAAATAGATGGCTGAATCGCAAAGATGGCTGCAATTCCTGCAAAAACAGGTGAAGGTAGCTCTAGCAGCTCAGCAATAAATAGTGCAAACACGATGGCGACACCAGTTTTAAATACACGGGCACCTAATTTCATAGAAAATGGATGTCCTTTCTGTCTAAAATTTTAAGCTTCCTTACATTATAGAAGGAAGTGCTCATAAAATACATAGATTTGTATGTCATTTACAGAAAAAGACGACTCACAGGGGAGTCGTCTTTAAAAGTTAACCTTAGACACTGTTCTAAATTGCACTGCTCACTAAGCGTTTAGCCTTTACATTTACAAATTACAATTGTGAAAATGCACTATCTACCGCTTTAATTGTTTCAAGAATATCTGCTTCTGTATGCTCTGTTGTTAAGAACCAAGCTTCATATTTTGATGGAGCTAAATTAATACCTTGTGCAAGCATTAATTTAAAGAAGCGCCCAAAGATCTCACCGTCTGAGTTTTCAGCTTGCTCATAGTTTTCTACTGTCACATCTGTAAAGTAAATTGTAAGAGCACCTATAAGGCGATTAACAGTAATTGTTACACCATGTTTTTTGGCTGCAGCCAAGATACCTTCTTCTAAAATAGCTCCAAGACGGTCCATTTCATCATAAATTCCTGGAGTTTGTAATACTTCTAGGCAGGCAATACCAGCTTGCATGGATGCAGGGTTTCCTGCCATTGTGCCTGCTTGATAGGCAGGTCCAAGTGGAGCAACTGTATCCATAATTTCTTTACGACCGCCGTATGCACCGATCGGTAAACCACCGCCGATTACTTTACCAAGTGCAGTTAGGTCTGGTGTTAAGCCTAATAAGGTTTGAGCACTACCATAGTGGAAGCGGAAAGCAGTAATAACTTCATCGTAAATAGTTAATGCACCTTTTTCCTTTGCTGTGGCATGAACTAATTCTAGGAAGCCAGGGTTAGGCTCTACAATACCGAAGTTTCCAACGATAGGCTCTATTAAAATAGCTGCGATTTGATCGCCCCATTTATCCATTGCTTCTGTAAATGCTTCAGGGTTGTTAAATGGTACAGTAATTACTTCCGCTGCTGTTGAAGTTGTAACACCAGCTGAGTCTGGAGTACCTAATGTTGCAGGACCAGAACCAGCAGCTACTAGTACTAAGTCAAAGTGACCATGGTAGCAACCAGCGAATTTCATAATTTTTGTACGACCAGTATAAGCACGTGCAACACGAATTGTTGTCATTACAGCTTCTGTACCAGAGTTATTAAAGCGTACTTTATCCATAGATGGGATTGCTTCTTTTAGCATTTTAGCAAAAGTAACCTCATATTCAGTTGGAGTCCCAAACAAAGTTCCATTTTCAGCTGCGTGTGTAATAGCCTTTGCGATATGTGGGTGACCGTGACCAGTAACGATTGGACCGTAAGCTGCTAGATAGTCGATATAACGGTTGCCATCAACATCCCAAAAATAAGCACCTTTCCCACGAGCCATTGCAACAGGTGAACCTCCGCCAACTGCTTTATAAGAACGAGAAGGGCTATTTACACCACCAACGATATGCTGTAGCGCTTCTGCGTGTACTGCTTCAGATTTTGTGTGATTCATATATATTGCCTCCTAAATCTTTATACTTCATCTATTGTAGACCTATCAGTGCAAGAAATCCAAAGAAATTAAGGGATATGATTTGTTTTACTATTTAGAGTAAAATAGAGCGTACAGAGGAGGAGATTGATATGGCTTTAATAGAAGGTAAAAAAGCACCTGATTTTTCCCTTATAAATGAAAAAGAAGAAATAGTAAAGTTAGCGGATTTCAAAGGACAAAATGTTATTTTATATTTTTATCCTAAAGATATGACACCAGGCTGTACGACGGAGGCTTGTGACTTCCGTGATAAGAACGAGGATTTTAGTAAATTAAATGCAGTTGTACTTGGCATTAGTCCTGACGAAGCAAAAAAACATACCAAATTTATAGATAAGCATGGATTACCATTCTCGCTATTAGTGGATGAGGATCATGCCGTAGCAGAAGCGTATGGCGTGTGGGTGCTGAAGAAGATGTATGGACGTGAATATATGGGGATAGAACGTTCGACATTTTTAATTGATACAGAAGGAAATCTCATAAAGGCTTGGCGTAAAGTACGTGTGAAAAATCATATTGAAGAAGTATATACATATTTAGCAGAATGGGAGGTGACACAATGAGAATTTATTTTACGTTTGAACCAAGACCAAATTTACGTGAACCACTAGTAGCACAATTTCCACAAGTTGATTTTATTTTTGAAAATGGCTTATCAAACGATGAGTTACAACAAGCGGATGTGCTTGTCACATATGGTGAAGATTTAAATGATGAAAATATGCAGTATGCGGCAAAGCTTAAATGGATATTTGTCGCTTCAGCGGGGATCGAAAAAATGCCAGCACAGGCCATTGTTGAACGAGGGATATTAGTTTCGAATGTGCGTGGCATTCATAAAACACCAATGGCAGAATCAATGCTTGCACATATTTTAGCGATTAAGCGTGCACTACCTTGGATGTATGAACAGCAGAAGAAAAGCGAATGGTCAAAAAAAGCGAAACAAACCGAGTTGCGGGATAGTACAGCACTTATTTTAGGACCTGGAGCTATTGGCTCGGAAGTAGGTCGCTTATTGCAAGCATTTGGTGTTGTGACAATTGGCTGTAACCGTTCAGGGAACGAAGCGGCCTATATGAATGAGATGGTGAGTTTCGATCAACTAATCGAAGCTTTACCTAAGGCCGATATTGTTATTTCAGTTTTACCTAAAACAGAAGAGACGACACATTTATTGAAAGAACAACATTTTAAAGCGATGAAAAATGATGCCATTTTCATGAATTTTGGTCGTGGAAACTTAGTAGAGGAAAATGTTTTGATACATGCCATTCAAGCAGGTGAAATTGGTTATGCTGTTTTAGATGTATTTGAACAAGAGCCTTTAGCTGAGAATCATCCTTTATGGACTTTTTCGAATGTCATTGTGTCTCCGCATATTTCAAGTCACTCATCTCGCTATGTTGAACGCAGCTTAGAAATCTTTAAGCCTAGTTTAGAGAAGTGGTTACGTGGTGAAACGGATTTAGAAAATATAATGGATTTATTAAGAGGTTATTGAATTAATCCTAATTAAACTGAAATGTGTATGATTGTTGACAGAAGTAAGCTTAATTCGATACACTAATTATAACAATTATAAATTAATAATCTTTATGGAAGAGGTGCATGACGATGTCTGAAACGCATTTACAGGATGCACTTGACACGTTAAAAACAACTGGTGTTCGTATTACTCCTCAGCGTCATGCTATTTTGGAATATTTAATTCAAACAATGGCACATCCAACTGCCGATGAAATTTATAAAGCACTTGAAGGGAAATTCCCAAATATGAGTGTAGCGACCGTCTATAATAACCTTCGCGTATTTCGTGAGGTTGGTCTAGTAAAAGAACTAACTTTTGGTGATGCTTCAAGCCGCTTTGATTTCGTTACAAACGATCATTATCATATGATTTGTGAATGCTGTGGAAAAATAGTCGACTTCCATTATCCGGGTCTCGACGAAATTGAACATTTTGCATCACAAGTAACAGGCTTTGATGTGCATTCGCATCGTTTAGAAATTTACGGCACTTGTCCATCGTGTAAAGATGTATCTGCAAAAGTACAATAAAAAAATCCTAGCTCTTATCGAAGGGCTAGGATTTTTTTGCCTTATTATAAGATTGGTCGAACTCTTTTCCTTCTAGAGTTGGATCCAGTGTTAATGGTTCATTGCAGTACATACACATATCTACACGGCCTAATACTTTTGTGTACTTATGGCAATTAGGGCATACGACTTGAACAGCTCGTGTTGAGAGCAGTCCAATCCATGCATATACGACTGTACTACCAATAATACAAAGTACACCAAGTGTCATGAAAATTAATACTAGAATAGGATTGTTTTTAAAGAAGATTCCCCCATACATAACTACAAAGCCGATAAAAATAAGTGCTAATGCGAATGAACGGATTTTATTAATTTTATTTTTGTAAGGTTTCATTTATCATCTTGCCTCCCAATCTAAAATCTACTATAACATATAAGAACAAAGTATTTTAGCTTTGATAACGTGGAAAGAAGGAATACTTTTAGAGTATGTCGAAATTTTAACGAACTCAATTTCGCCTTGGCGTAATTGAGTTCGGTGAAAATCCGTCACATCCACTGAATGAAGATAAAAGGTTACAAGTAAATAGAGGGGGACTGAACATGGAACAAGTTTTGCGTCCGATATATCAGGAACGTGCAAGTCAGTCGAATACATTAGGCGTTATTTTAGTGGGAAAACGAGAGGAACAAAGTAATGTTACAGATACATTTGATACAATCTTACTTATTATTGTAAAGGAAGCAGAACAACCAGTCTTTACGAAACATTATCTATATGAAGGAAATAAAGTAGCATTACATACGGTTACTGAGAAAATAATACGAAAATGGCTGCTTATAGGCTCAAATAAAAAAGTAGTCGATTGGATTTTCTTTGGTCGAGTATTATTTGATCGTAATGAATTTCTTCATAAATTAAAAATTGAATTACAGGAGTTTCCGTTTAGTGGTCGTAAAATCAAAACAGGCATTCAATTTTCAAAGTTAATTCGTCGTTACTTAGAAGGAAAAGAATACTTTGATAAAGGTAGCTATCTCGATGCTTATAATCATGTAGTAGATTCGTTACATCATTTGGGCCGTTTGTCCATTATTGATAGTGGACTTTATCCTGAAGTAACTGTTTGGGCCCAAGTGAAAAAAATAGAACCAGCGATTTATAAATTATACGAGGAGCTCGTTACAAGTATTGAACCGATAGAAAAACGATTAGAGCTATTGTTTTTAGCAAGTGAGTTTTTAATACATTCACGTACTCGAGACGGCGCACAACATATTTTAGAAGTAATGCAATCGAAGGAGACTTGGACTATTCAGGAATTGCATGATCATGATGAGCTCATGAATTACTCGGTAGATTTAGAAGTATTTGTAGAATATCTAGTGGACAAAGGTTATATTCAAATTGAACCGATCGTTGCGAAAAGTGAAATGATATTCCACCGTCATTATAAAGTAAATAAAGAAGCTCTAGAAATGGAGCAAGGACTGTAGTATGCTAGTTATCGAGGTATGAAAAATACCTCGATATTTTTTATGAAAAAGTTGTTGACTTTTAATTCGATGATATTGTATTATATTAATTGTCGCTAAGACATAATGAAAAACTCAACGAACGAAAAAAACTTTTTAAAAAAGTTGTTGACATGAATTGAGTTAAATGTTAATATAAAGAAGTCGCTGAAAAACAACGGCGACAAAATGAACCTTGAAAACTGAACAAGCAAAACGTAATCAATAAAGTTTTTAGTAACTAACCTTGAGTTGGTGAACGAAACAAAATTTTGGACATCAAACATGATGCCAGCAAAACAATTTGAGCTAATCAAATTTCTTTTTATGGAGAGTTTGATCCTGGCTCAGGACGAACGCTGGCGGCGTGCCTAATACATGCAAGTCGAGCGAACAGAGAAGGAGCTTGCTCCTTTGACGTTAGCGGCGGACGGGTGAGTAACACGTGGGCAACCTACCTTATAGTTTGGGATAACTCCGGGAAACCGGGGCTAATACCGAATAATCTATTTCACTTCATGGTGAAATACTGAAAGACGGTTTCGGCTGTCGCTATAAGATGGGCCCGCGGCGCATTAGCTAGTTGGTGAGGTAACGGCTCACCAAGGCGACGATGCGTAGCCGACCTGAGAGGGTG
>NZ_JBHJTF010000008.1:0-17379 GCF_042267565.1 Lysinibacillus sp. NPDC056232
GTACACAGGACATGGCAACACCATCTGTGGAGAGCTTTGTAACGCTTCTCTTAAGTACATAAGAACCCCACTGCTTTAGCTGTGGGAGTAGTCAGGTACTAATTTGTTGTATATTGGCATGTCTACTAACTCCTTTTATCATACGATTATTTTCCATATTTCTGCTGAATCGTTTGAATATGTTGTTTTTTGACTTTTTACCAAAAATCCAGCCACTATAGTTTTTTGATAAAGCTGTCTTGTTCAAACACTGATTTTTTTTAAAATCTACAACGGCTTAATGAAAATGAATAAACCTTTCGTTGCATAATTACATATGCAAGCACAAAAACCTCTTTACACCTTTTAAAGGTTAAAGAGGTTTTCTAGTTATTCAAATAATTTTACACTATAGTGTCTCACAGACTTAGGAAAAGATCTCACTTTAAACCCCGAGCTAAATGCATAGATACCAATATTTTTCGCTCTACAAAAATCACAATCACTATACTATTTTTGAGAAAAAGAAGTTAGCCTAAGCATTTTAAGTCATTTTTATGCTACAAGTGTATCAATATCGACCTTCTCTTTCGCAACTAAATGATTGGTTGCAAGGCTTACTACAATAGCTACTGCAAAGTTAATAATAACAGCAATCATTCCTGTACTGATGTCATTAATTACGTGTGGGATGTTCGGGAAAAAGTCAATTAGTTTATGTGATGTTATGGCACCATAAAATACGATTCCTACACCAATTAAAATTCCTGCCATTGTACCGATTTTGTTAAGAATGCGATTTTTATAGAAACTAAATAGGAGCGCCGGAACAAGTTGTGTTATTAAGCTGTATGACATAATGTTTAAGATTGCTAGTGCATCCCCTCCAGTAATCGTGAAGATGAATGCAACCAATATTATAGCAAACACAAACATTTTTGAAGCAAATAACTGCTGGCGATCTGTTGCCTTTGGTTTCACAAGCTTGTAAAATCCAGTCATTAATCCTATTGAAGCAGACATTAACATAACAGATGCAGGTACTAAAGCAGTTAATAAACCAGCAGCACCGACAACGCCTACTATCCAAGGATCAAATGTTTGAATCGTTAATCGAAGTAAAGATAAATCTCCTTCAGCCCCTTGTAATCCTGGAATCTCTACAATGGCTGCAAAACCAATGAAAAATGCAAATAAGAGTAATAGAGTGTATAAAGGTAAGGTAATGGCATTTTTCTTCAACGCTTTTGCACTCTTAGATGATAATAATACGGAAAAGGAGTTGGGTAATAAATAGAATCCGAACGCATTTAATATAATGGTTGAGACAAACCAAGAAATACTTAATCCAGAACTAGCGAGAGTTAAGCTTTCCGGTTTTATTTTTTCTACAGCTTCAAATAGAGGTTGTACGCCTCCAAAATAATGGTATGGAATATAAATCCCTAAAAATACAATGACTCCTAATATCATGATATCCTTCAATACAGCTGTCCAAGCAGAGCCATGGATACCTGAAATGGTAACATAAATTGTAATAATTACGGCACCAATAGTACTAGCCATGATTGGGCTAATCCCTCCATAGGAAGCCTCCGAAACAATAATACCTAACCCTTTTAATTGTATAACTATATATGGAATCAATGCGATAGCACCCAAAAATGATACAACTAATCCTAATATCGGACTTTTATAGTGGGAAGCAAAATATTCTGGTTGAGAAATAATATGGTGATCTTTAGAATAGTTCCAAATCTTAGGTGCAATCCAATACGATAAAACATATGCTAAACAAATATATGCAGGTACATAAAAAGCAGCGGCTCCATTCGAATAAGCCCAACCGCTACCACCGAGGAATGTAAAAGTAGTATAAACTTCTCCTGCAATTAGTAGGAAAATGAATAATGTACCAAAACCCTTATTACCAACAGCAAATTCATCGACATTCATTTTTTTCCCATGTGTTGCTCGAATACCAAGGAAAAGAGCAATCAATGCAAATGCAAAGATAATCAGTAAAGCAATATTCATTATTCATCTCCTCCTTGATTTTCAGGATCCAATTTATACACAATCGCTAACACTAATGACGATAAAATCATCCAGAGGATAATCCAGAACAGGAGAAACGGTAAGCCAAAGATATAAGGCTCTATTTTATTTGCAAAGGGCAAACATACGCACATTCCAATAAACGGTATCATCAATAACAGTTTAATGTTTTTCATATAAGCCTCCTTTGAATTTCCTTTTTATCGTACACAAAAAGAGTATAAACCTCAGTTTAACGAGAATAAGCCTGGAAATTTGGAATTCAAAACACGGATTCATAATGTATAAATGTCTTTTCTACGGATACGATCTTTATAAGTTGTTGCAGCCCCATTTTTACGATTTTCGTAAAGATCTTCAAGAGATAGTTCAGCTGTAACAACTGTACTTGATTTACTTGTGGTTTCTGCAATTACGCCATTTTTTGTCCAAGGTAAGTCAGCAGGGCCAATAATAGCGGTTGTCCCAAGTCCATTTTGAATGGGTCCTTGGATTTCGCCAATCGTAGGGCAATGAACGACATAGAGTTGGTTTTCAATACTTCGTGCATGAGCACAATGACGAACTCTCCAGAAACCATATTCAGAGAACGTATAGGAAGGGCAAAAGATAATATCGGCACCTTTTCGACTGTATATATGTGCAATTTCTGGAATCTCTATTTCATAGCAAATTGCAATACCAAATGTTACTGGTCCAATTTTGAAAACTTCTAATTCATTTCCCTCAATAGTGTTCCAACCAGATTCAGCAGGAAAAATATGTGTCTTCCTATGTTTTAATACATTGCCCTCTCCATCAAAGATATAGGTCGTATTATAATTTCCTTCATAGGCGGGCTCAATTGTTGAACCTGCAATAATAATCTGTTTTCTTTTCTTTGAAAGATTATTAAAAAATTCAAGGTAGTCATCTAAAAAGGAACCTAATTTCTCATTATCTTTTTCTGTGAATTGATTGTAATTGTTATAAGTTGTTAGTAAAGACATCGTAAATAACTCTGGTAAGAGCACATAATCACTTGTAAGTGGCACATCATTGAATGCATGTAAAATTCGGTCTTTAAAGGTAGAGAAATTATCAACTTTTTGCAATTCAAATTGACAGCTTGAAATTTTTATTGTCATAAGAGTCCCCCATCCTCATCAGTATGTTTTCGTTTTAGAGCGTTCGAAAAGAATATCGCCATCTAGTATTGTTAATTCGACTTGAATATCTTTTAATTCTTGTGGAAGGGCTTTCAAAATACTTCGATCAAGTACAATCATATCTGCTAATTTACCGGGTTCTAAACTACCCTTTATATCCTCGTCAAAACTTGCATATGCACCGTTATAGGTATATAGACGAATGGCTTCAAGAACATCTAATTTTTGTTTTCCGCCAAATGAAATTCCATTGGCAGTGAGTCGATTGACCGCTTCGTGAATTCCAATAAACGGATTGTAGGTTGTAACTGGTGAGTCTGACCCAGCAGCAGTAATAATTCCTTGGTCAATAAAGTCTCGCGCAGGGTACATAAAGTCCGTACGTTCACCGTAATTCGTTAAATAACTTTCACCAAATTCATACGGAAATGGTGGATTAGGTATTGGAATCATCTTTAACTCTTTCATTCGTTGCTGTAAATCGGGGCTTGAAATTCCAGCATGTTCAATGCGATGTCGATGATTTTCACGAGGATTTTCTTTTAAAGCGCGTTCTACAACGTTCAAATACGTTTCAATTGCTTGGTCACCTTGTGCATGTACAGTAATTTGATAGCCTAATTCATGTGCTTTACCAAGCACTTCATATATTTCATCCTCGGAGTAATATAAGATTCCATAGTCGTCGGGATTGCTTGTATAACCTTCACGGGTCGCAATAGTCGGACCTGTACTACTACCATCTGTGAACAATTTAGCAGGACCCACTTTAAAGAATTCATTTCCAGTTCCAGTTAACACCCCAGATTCCATCATATTTAATGTGAACTGTTTACAGTCATTTATACTAGCAATCATCGCATAGATACGAATTTTCAAATCTCCTTTTTGGGAGGCTAATTGTAACATTCGGTAATCTTCCTTTGTAAACGTTCCAGCTTCATGAACGCTTGTAATGCCAACTTTTAAGAAATGTTGCTGCGCGATTTGAATAGCTTGATAAACTTCTTCATTTGAAAAAGTCGCAAACCTACTAAATTGCATATAAGCATTTTCAATCAATCGTCCAGTTAGTTGACCTTTTGCATCTCTTTCAATAAAACCACCTTGGGGATCAGGTGTTGTTTCGTCAATTTCTGATAGACGTAAAGCAACTGAATTTACAATTCCGATGTGACCGCAAGTACGGGTAATGGCGATTGGGTGGTCTATCGTAATATTGTCCAATTCTTCAAGAGTAGGATATCGTTTTTCCTTAACAGTTTGTTCATTGAAACCCCAAGCACGAATCCACTGACCCTTTGGTGTAGTAGCAGCTTTATCTTTTAAAGCAGTCAAAATTGCATCTACGGAATCCAACCCGGGCTCTTTACAGCTGATACTGAGTTGAAAAGTACCATACATGACCAGATGTAAGTGAGCATCAATAATTCCTGGTAGAATTGACTTTCCTTCCAGGTCAATTACTTGTGTAGAGTCACCAATTAATTCTTTTATCTCCTCATTCGAACCAACTGCTACTATTTTGTTATCAGAAATCGCTAGAGCCTCTCGGATAGAATCTTGTCCATCTACAGTAATTACTTCCCCATTAAAAAAAGCAATGTTCGCTTGCATCTAAATCCCCCTCGTTGCATATTTTGAATAATCAGAAAAAAGAGACTATGTTCGTCTATTCATTTATTTTACTAAAAATAGATTGTCTTATATTTTTACAAAAAGTAAGTAATTTTACTTTTTTTTAGACAAAAGGTTAAAAGGGTTGTTATTAAATAACTATAAAAACCCTATTTGAAAAAAGATTAAGCTATATTTTCAATCACTTTTTCACCTTCATAGAAAAACACATTTATGCTGTTCCTTACCGAAGTTCAACATTTCTATAGATATAATCAATAATCAACCTCTAACTATTCTATTATTAGAGACTTTCTTCTTCTTCGATGGATTTAAAAATATGCATAAAATGATTCTTCACCACTAGGCTTCTAATAATTCCAAATTCATTTTTACAATTTGATCAATCTTTTATCAAAAATTCATCACGGAAATAAGATACACCTTACCTTAAAATAGTATATATGTACGATTATCATCAAATTCCTAATATTTCCCACTATAGATTTAACACTTAAGTATTGTTATTATTAGGAAGTATTTTTTTGAAAGGAGGTTTTCCAATGTACGATTCTTATTATTATAGTGATACTGATGCCTTTTTCGCCGGTTTTTTTCTCATCATTATGTTGATTTTTCTTGTAATAGGTATTATAGGCTATATTATTAGTTCACTTATTTATTATCAGGCATCTAAAGCAAATGGCTTTGATGATCTTGCCTATGTTGCTTGGATTCCTGTTATAAACGTTTATAGCCTTTTCCTATTAACTGCAAAGGGTGATGATGACGTAACAGTTCGTGCCGAAGCGAAAAAGAATGTTCTAATTTATGCTGGATTTTTACTGGTTGCATTTATTCCATTTATCGGTATACTTTCATCATTAGGTGTTTGTATTTATGTTTTGTATTTCACATATCGCCTCTTTTATCGTTGGTCTGGTGAGCCTGGGAGAGCAGTACTGTATATTATTTTATCGTTCATTACATTCGGACTTTTCTATTTTATCTACGGCTTAATGAAGATGAATAAACCTTTCGTTGCATAATTATATATGCAAAATAGAAACCACTTTACACCTTTTAAAGGGTAAAGTGGTTTTTTTACTTATTCACGTAATTTCACACTATAGTGTCTCATGGACTTAGGAATACCTTTTAATGCAAGCACCCCATTATAGACTAAAAATCTTATTCTACATTCTAAAAAGAAGACACTTGGAAGCTCGTCCATTAAAGGTAAGAGTTCCGCAATCACTGTTCCCGTCTTTATAAAATCTTTTGTTGCTTGTTCATTATGTAGCCTTTCTATCGTCACTATAATAAGTGAATCAAAATATTTTTCTGGTACCTCTTTTATTTCATTATTAATCCATAGGCGCAGAACATCGTTAGTTTGTGATAATGTTTCCCATTCATTTTGGAAAATAAGATGGTCTTGGATAGTTAATGGCTTTTTTTCTTTTATGTCCACAAATAGCTGCGCTAATTGCTGTGAATTTAGCTGACTTGTCGCACAATTAGTCTTACTATGTTCTGTTGTTTTAATAAGAAAAATCTCATTTGATTTATTTCGCAATAAATAGAGAAAAAAACGCAGCCCACATTGTTCATCGGCATTATTACCATACCAAATATAGATAGGAACATGATTTGAAATACCTTCTATTTCACGCAAAGTATTTGTAAACTTATTTTGATAAACATCTTCCTGTCCATCGTTAATATTTTCAAATAACCAATCATTGCGGAAGGCTTGACCTCTTTTCTCCTCTAACTTCCACAATGGTCCAATTGACAAACAATCAGGGAATCCAATCACATGTTTAGGTGGTGCAAGCGCAACCCTCACTGAACCGGCTGCAGATTCAGAGCTAACAATATGAACTGCCTGCGTTATTAATCGTTGGTCGACAGAACGGTGTTTATGAATACAGTCATTTATAATTTCTACCAAGTTGCTTATTTCATCGTACTTTAAATAGAATCCCCAACCCTCAATTGATTCACTTTCTTCATGATTGAATTTTTCAAATAAAGCCTGATGCTGTAATTCATACGCCTCCCATTCACTATAATCTATCAAATCCGATGGGTTCAGATAATTATGTGCTTTAATTTTATAGACAAAAACCGTATTTGACTCCATTAAAAAATAAATAAATGGATAGTTTACTTTCGATTTCATCACATTCAGCCCCTTTTTTGATAAATATTACTATATTACGATATACTGAACTATTCACTGAATTTCCGCTTATACGAAATACCTGTTATTCAATTATAAATACCTTTTACGATATTTTCCTTATCAATTACCACCGTATTTTAAAAAAAGAAGTTAGATAACAGAAAAAATATGCTATATTATAGTTAGAAAATTTCGAATTTCTAATTTTTAATACAAAGGGGTTTGATGATTGTGTATGAAAATATTTTAAGACATCCAGGACCTACACCAATTCCTAAAAAGGTTCAGCTTGCGATGAATCGCGATATTATTAGTCATCGAAGCAATGAATTTGTAGAGCTTTACCGTGAAACAATTGAATTAGTAAAACCTGTCTTCGGGACAAAACAGGATATTTTACTCCTTCCTTCAGGTGGTACGGCCGCTTTAGAATCTGCAGCGGTTAACACTGTTTCTGCTGGTGAAAATGTTGTTGTCATCACTGTTGGGGCGTTTGGAGATTATTTCGTTTCGATTTGTGAGAAATACGGTTTTCATGTACATAAGCTTGAAAAAGAATGGGGACAAGCTTGCACTGCTTTGGAGCTACGAGAATTCTTGCAACCGTTAAAAGATATTAAAGCTGTATTTATCACATACAATGAAACTTCGACGGGGATCTTAAACCCAATTGCTGAGTTAGCACAAGTTGTTCATGAGGAAACGGATGCATTATGTATTGTCGATGGTGTTAGTTGCATAGGTGGCGCTCCTGCCGAAATGGATACTTGGGGAATCGATATTCTTGTTACTGGATCTCAAAAAGCGATGATGCTACCTCCAGGGCTTTCCTTAGTTAGCGTAAGCGAAAGAGCTTGGAAAGTTATTGAGGAAAATAAAACACCATCCTATTATTTAAACTTATTGAGCTATCGTGGCTGGGCAGAAAAAGGGATGACCCCAAATACGCCTACTGTCACACTAATATATGGACTCCATGAGGTATGTAAGCTCATAGAGGCAGAAGGGGGCATTGAACATACAATTGCCCGCCATGAACTAATGAAAAACATGGTTCGTCATGCCATGAACGCCCTTAATATTGAACTTCTCACTACTGATGAGCATGCTTCTCCGACCATTACAGCGATAATGGCACCAAAAGGGATTGCACTCAGTGACTTCTTGTCACATATAAAACAGCAATATCATTTAGATTTCGCTGGAGGACTCGGTCATTTGCAGGGTAAAATTTTTAGATTCGGTCATATGGGCTACTGTTTCCCAAGCGATATTTTACAGGCAATTTCGTTAATGGAAGCCGCACTTCAAGACTTTGAATATGACTTTGAACCAGGTGCAGGTGTGCGGGCAGCGCAAGAAGTATTTTTAACCGCTCAGCGAAAACAATTGCAACGATAAAGCTTTGACGAAAAAACCTCTAAATCTTTGTATGATTTAGAGGTTTGATTATTATTTTTACAGGTTGAGAAATTCTCTCGCATTTGTCCGACATCATAACGAAGTGATTGATTTCCGTTCCTACTTTTACACATAATTTCTGGCACGTCATGATTGACTGAATAATCTTTTACAGCCAGAATTATGAATTGAGTGCATTTTCAAAAGCTAAAAGTGTTATACTAATAAGCATGTTATAAATTGAGGAGTTAGACAGTATGAAATATTTTAAACCACAGATGCAGCAACTTGTGAAAGAAAACCGTGAATTACATGATCGCCTAAAAGAGTTAATGTCCGAAATGGATTTGCAAAAAAATTACGCTTTAAAAGCTCTATATCACGCTGAAGTAGCGGACGGTGGACGCTATCAGCAAGATTATCAAGCGTTGGACTATTTATATAAATAACGCTAAATGAGCAAAAACACATCTAATAATTACCATTAAACAAAATAAAAAGACAGAATCCACTCTTTTGGTTAAAATGAAAGCTCTCACACAACCATCCACGAAAGGAGCGTTTCTGTCTGATGAATAGATTGGGTTTCTTGATTGGCAATTGCCGTTTTACTTTCCCAAGCCTTTTTCACAACATTTGTAAGAGCCAAATACTATACAGCTTCTAATGAATAGATATTTGAAATAAAAACACGATGTGATGTTTTGCATAAATTTGCGATCAAATTTTTAAAAGTAAAAAACGCAAGAATGTTGTTGATTCCGATAGCATTCTTGCGTTTTCTCATTAACTAACTACCTTAATCATTAATTCTTGCTACTTGCACTGCCTTTGCCATGTATTCCTCACGCATTTCCACCGGCACCATACTTCCACCTGTTGCCCATACAAGATGGGTAGCTTGCTCCATCTTATCAATTAAATCATGCTTTTCTAAATAACTTTGTCCATTTTTCATTAACTGAATTGGTCCGAACATCCCAGCATTTGCAGATGGCTCTAAAAATAATTCTTCAACTTCCATAGCTATTGCAAGCGATTTAAATAATTCCTCATCTTTCACTGTGTAACAGCCACTAATATATGTTTCCATCACTTTACCTACAAACTTTGACGCACGCCCAACAGCAAGGCCATCTGCTTCCGTTTTATTATCAAGACCAATGTCCTCTACACTGATGGCGTCATGTAAACCTGTCATTAAGCCAATTGTCATACAAGGAGATGCTATGGGCTCAGCGAAGAAGAGATGGGCATGTTCTCCAAAAATTTCACGTATACCGTATGCAACGCCACCTGGTCCACCACCTACACCACACGGCAAATACACGAACAATGGATGGGCTGCATCCACAGTAATATTCGTCTTTTCAAACTGTGATTTTAAACGCTTCGCCGCCACTGCATAGCCAGCAAATAAGTCCTTCGAATTCTCGTCATCAATGAAATGGCACATAGGGTCTAGTTCAGCTTCTCGTCGCCCTTGTTCTACAGCAACGCTATAATCAGCTTCATATTCAATAACTGTCGCACCTTTTTCACGCAGCAAGGCTTTTTTCCACTCTTTTGCATCACTCGACATATGTACAACGACATTAAAGCCGAGTTTTTTGCCCATAATGCCGATACTTAATCCTAAATTACCTGTAGAACCTACGGCAATTGTGTATTGTTGGAAGAATGATTGAAAATCCTCTGTTGCCAACCGTGCATAATTGTCCTCTTTTGTTAGTTTGCCACTAGCGATCGCAAGCCGCTCTGCATGCCTTAGTACTTCAAAAATACCGCCACGAGCTTTAATAGAGCCTGAAATTGGCAAGGCATGATCGCATTTTAAGATCAATTGACCTGGTATTAAAACATCAAATTCCTTTTCAAGAGCTTTCTTTATCAAAGATATATCTTGTATAGATGATTCAATAAGTCCTTTACTTTCCAAAAGCTCAGGAAATGCTAAAGTCAAATAGGAAGAAAAGCGTTTTAGTGTTTCTTCTGCCTCCTCAACCTCTTCCATTGAAAAAAGATTGGTTTCACCCCTTTTTTTTCGATTTGTATTTTCCCAAAGCACAGTATCATGATTTGCTAGCTCTTCTAATCTCGGAAATCGATTAAATAGTTCGTGTTTTAGTTCACCTTTCACCTTTAGATTCCTCCATTTTTTTGTGCTAAAATCGCTCGTTCACAAATTTGTCGAAATTTCAATTCGAACGAAATATTGTTTTCTTGTGTTCGTTTTTTTGGTCCTCTCGTACGTCCACCAGCACGCCTAATTTTTTGTCCAACATGGCGCATATCGAGCAAACGTTCGATGTTTTCATTGGACATCTCTCGTCCATTTTGATCGATGGGATAACCTCCTCTTGCCAAAACCATAGCTGCTAACCCGTAATCCTGTGTAATGACAATATCATGCTTTGAAAGCGCATTCACTAGCGTAAAATCAACCGAATCTGGACCTTTAGGAACAATAATTGTTATTACATTATCACGTTCAACACGGTGGGATGTATCGCAAAATAAGATTGTTTCAATCTCAAACTCAGATGATATAGATAGTGCTAAATCCACGACTGGACAAGCATCAGCATCAATTAAAACTTTCACAATAAAGCATCATTCCTTTCTCATAATTAGATAGATCAATCACGCAATTGTTATTTCAATATAATAAATCCCCAACTCCATTTGTTAAATTTTTCACAAACTTAAGATTGTTAAAAAAAGTATTTTATTGAATAGTGCGAAAAATAGATATACGATACAAATATCAAATATCTGGAGGTTTTTTACTATGACAACTACAACTGTAAGCAACGAACAATTAGCAAAAGAATACGTTGATGGTGTATTCGAGCAACTAAAACAACAAAACAGTTATCAAGCGGAGTTCTTACAAGCAGCTGAAGAAATTTTCATTTCATTAGTGCCTGTATTTGCACAACACCCTGAATATATTAAAGCCAATATCTTATCTCGTATCGTTGAGCCAGATCGTATCATTTCCTTCCGTGTAGCTTGGCAAGATGATAACAATCAAGTTCAAGTAAACCGTGGTTACCGTGTGCAATACAGCAACGTAATGGGGCCATACAAAGGCGGTCTTCGCTTCCACCCTTCCGTAAATGAATCAATTATCAAATTCTTAGGCTTTGAACAAATCTTTAAAAATGCTTTAACTGGCCAACCAATCGGTGGTGGTAAAGGTGGTTCAAACTTCGATCCTAAAGGTAAATCAGATTCAGAAATCATGCGTTTCTGTCAAGCATTCATGACTGAATTATACCGCCATATTGGTCCAGATGTCGATGTTCCAGCAGGTGATATCGGTGTTGGAGCTCGTGAAGTAGGCTATTTATGGGGCCAATATAAGCGTTTAACAAAAGCAAACGAATCTGGTGTATTAACTGGTAAAACTCCTGGCTATGGTGGTTCTTTAGCCCGTAAAGAGGCAACTGGTTATGGTACTGTTTATTTTGTAAATGAAATGCTAAAAGATGCCAACGATTCATTCGAGGGTAAAACAGTTGTAGTTTCTGGTTCTGGTAACGTTTCAACATATGC
The DNA here is from genome assembly GCF_042267565.1 of Lysinibacillus sp. NPDC056232. Taxonomy (NCBI): domain Bacteria; kingdom Bacillati; phylum Bacillota; class Bacilli; order Caryophanales; family Bacillaceae; genus Lysinibacillus; species Lysinibacillus sp. NPDC056232. Next base: position 11,956 of record NZ_JBHJTF010000008.1, read on the forward strand.
AATTGAAAAAGCACAAGCCTATGGTGCAAAAGTTGTTGCTTGTTCAGACTCTTCAGGCTATATTTACGATCCAGAAGGTTTAGACCTTGATGCCATTAAAGAAATTAAAGAAGTAAAAGGCGATCGTATCTCCACTTACTTAAACTATCGTCCAAATGCTACATTTACAGAAGGTTGCACGGGTATTTGGACTATCCCTTGTGACATCGCGCTTCCTTGTGCTACTCAAAATGAAATTAATGGCGGTTCAGCCCGTACTTTAATTGAAAACGGCGTAAAAGCTATTGGTGAAGGCGCAAACATGCCATCAGATCTTGAAGCAATTAACGAATTCTTAAATGCGGGCGTATTATTCGGTCCTGCTAAAGCGGCTAATGCCGGTGGTGTTGCTGTATCTGCTCTTGAAATGGCGCAAGATTCTAGTCGCGTATTCTGGTCATTTGAAAAAGTAGATGCTAAATTACACGAAATTATGAAAAATATTTACGCAGCTAGTAAAGCGGCTGCTGAAAAATATGGTTACCCTGGGAACCTTGTAGTTGGCGCGAACATCGCTGGCTTCGTAAAAGTTGCTGATGGTATGCTAGCTGAAGGCGTATATTAACAACTTTAATTCATCCTAAGATGATAACGAATATTCGTTATCATCTTATTTTTTAATAAAAAAAGAGTTAAAACACACATAAAAATTACATTAAAACGAACAATTTTACTATTAAACAATTAAAACATTCGTGTTATAATAATGAAGTACTACGACATATTGGAGGGTTTTTTGTGGAATTATTGTATACAGGTAAAACGAAAAATGTGTTCAAGTTAGAAGATGGTCATTACTTATTAAAATTTAAAGATGATGTAACTGGTGAAAACGGTGTATTCGACCCAGGCGCTAACACTGTTGGATTAACAATCGACGGTGCTGGTTTGGCTGGTCTTCGCTTAACTTCTTATTTCTACTCAAAACTAAACGAACAAGGTGTTCCTACTCACTATGTTGATGCAAACTTCAACGATGCAACAATGACGGTAAAACCTGCAACTGTTTTCGGTAAAGGTTTAGAGGTCATTTGCCGCTTCAAGGCAGTAGGATCTTTCCTACGTCGCTATGGTGCTTACGTGAAAGAAGGACAAGACTTAGATTCTTTCGTAGAAGTTACCATCAAAGATGATGATCGACTAGATCCTCCTATTTCTGAAGATGCTTTAGCAATGTTAGACCTGTTAACACACGAAGAATATGCAATTTTAAAACAACGTACAATTGAAATTGCTAAATTTGTTGCTGTAGAACTTGCCAAAAAAGGGTTAACCCTTTACGATATTAAATTAGAATTTGGCCGAGATGCTCAAACCAATGAAATTTTATTAATAGATGAAATTTCAGGTGGTAATATGCGCGCTTACAAAGGCGAACAATACATAGAACCATTAGAGCTTGAAAAAATTATGTTAGCTGAATAAAAAAATCCTTTCTATTAATATGCTATGTCTGACTAGATACGAGTAATCAAAAGAGTCGCTTTCTTGCGGCTCTTTTTGTTAATAAAATGATTTTTTCTTTTGAAACTTTTCATTGGGTCATTCCGTATACTAATTATACGCATAAATTTATACTATTATTTTGGAGGTAATTTGATGGATAACTTTAATGAAACATCACAGGAAAGGCCAAAGGTTAATCCATTTTTGTCTATTTGGTTGCATCCAAAGCAAACAACCCGTTACATGATAGAAGAAAAATCAATAGGTTTTGCGATTCTTCTCATGTCAATTGGTTATCTAGGTGTTACACTTTCAGACCTTATCGATAGTACATTTTTGTCAGACTGGTCTCCTTGGTTTATCGTGATTTTTTGTGTTATTGCAGCACCGATTTCAGGGATAATTGCTACGGCTTTTTCTGCACTAATCGCTTGGCTGTTCGGTAAACTTTTTAAAGGAACAGGTACGTACTCACACTTATTCAAAGGGCTAAGTTTAACTGCTATCCCATTTACAGTACTTATTCCTTTTTATTTAATTTGGTTATTTACATCACCTGAGTCTTTAATGAATCCTGACTTTGCTGGACCTTACCCATGGTTTTTTTGGCTAGCAATTTTATTAACCATTGTGGTTGTAATTTGGTCCATCGTTATTACAGTAGGAATTGTTGCAGAAGCACATCAAATACCAAATTGGATGGCCTTCTTAACACTCTTAATTCCAACCATTATTCTCATTGTGCTATTCATTATTCTTATAATTGTTCTCTTTTTGATTTTCGGCATTTTTTTCGGAATGATGTAAAAAAATCTCCCCTCTCTATTGAGAGTGGGAGATTTTTTAGGTTCACCTGTATAAGTTTAGTAGAGTATTAATGTTACACTGAAAGCACTGTATTTTGTTGGAATAGCTCCGACACGCCTGACTCAACAGCTGCACCACTTACAGCTTGCGAAACAATTTCAACAACCCGCTCATCTAATGATTTCGGCACAATATATTCCTCGGTTAATTCCTCATCACTTACAAGAGCGGCTATCGCTTCCACTGCGGCTATCTTCATCGCCTCATTAATATCTGTTGCTCGAACATCCAATGCCCCACGGAAAATACCAGGGAAAGCAAGCACATTGTTAATTTGGTTTGGATAATCGGAGCGCCCTGTCCCCATAATACGTACACCCCATGCTTTGGCATTTTCATACGTAATTTCAGGATTTGGATTTGCTAGTGCAAACACGACTGGATCTTCATTCATTGAAGCAATATGTGCTTCTGTTAATAAATTGGCCACCGATACGCCGATAAAGACGTCAGCACCTTTAATGGCATCCTCCAATGTTCCATGTAATTTTTCTGGATTTGTTAAATGGGCCACCGTTTCTTTAATTGGATTCATACCTTCAGCGCGCCCTTCATAAATGATGCCTTTTGTATCGCACATATAAATATTTTTATAGCCCATTTGCACAAGAATACGCAAAATAGCAATACCGGCTGCTCCTGCACCATTAATTACGACCTTCATTGTTGCCACGTCTTTCTTCACAATACGATTGGCATTAATCATCCCTGCACCTACTACAATCGCCGTTCCATGCTGATCATCATGGAACACAGGAATATCACATTCTTGGCGCAGACGATCTTCAATTTCAAAGCATCTTGGCGCTGAAATATCTTCTAAATTTACAGCACCAAAAGTGGGAGCAAGCGCCTTCACAATGCTGACGATTTCATCCGTACTCTTCGTATCTAAGCAAATAGGAAAAGCATCAACATTGGCAAAACGCTTTAATAAAATAGCCTTCCCCTCCATTACTGGTAATGCTGCCTTCGGACCAATATCCCCTAACCCTAATACCGCCGTACCATCTGAAACAATCGCTACCATATTCCCTTTCATTGTATAGTCGTAAACCAGTGATGGATTTCTTTCAATCTCTATACAAGGCGCAGCTACCCCTGGCGAATACGCAAGACTTAAATCATAGGAATCTTGCACAGGTACTTTAGAAATCACCTCTAATTTCCCGCTATAATACTCGTGCATGTCTAAAGCCTTTTTCATAATATCCATTCAATCCCATCCTTTTCTTTTGAATTATTATATATTCCAGAATCATAATACTTTGTGAAAGTAAAGTCAACGAATTTTCTGTCAATTTTATTTTCCCTTCGAAATAACGCCGTTTATTATCGTATACATCACTTTTACTTCTTGTTATTAGCTTCACAATCAATTTTTTTAATATAATTTTTACATCTATTAGTCTTTCAATAAATGTACAATTACCGGCATTAAACCTGTTCAGCTTTTCACATAGTATTTTTCTTATGTAAATGAGAAATTTTTCACAAACTATTGTAAGCGCATCCATTACTCCATCTGAATCCGTCACATTTTCTCCACATTTTTTCACAAAGTTTTTTATTATATTACCTAAAGTATTCTTTTTTCTCTACTTCCCTTGATTTCTTAGCAGTGCTACGTTAATCAACAAAAAAAAGCCCTTATTTCAAGGACTCTTGTGTAAATTGGTTTATAAAAGCAGTGATAATATGCTTGGAGGACCACTGTTCCCCTGATACTTTTGTAATCGGGTAATCTCGAGAAAAGATTGATTTTGTTATTTCTTCTGCTGAATAACCTTTATCAAATAATTGCCTTATATTCCCCTCCATCTCTTCTAAATAAGCAATTTTTTCTTGTATTTTCGCTCGACCATCTGCAATTAAGCCTGCATGACAGCAATACACTTCCTCGAAATCATAGTTTACTATTTTTTTCAAAGACGCCAAGGTATGTACGATATTTTCTTCATCAAGGACAACCTTAGTTTTCGTCTGTATATACAAATCACCTGTAAACATAGCACCTGTTTCTCGATTATAAAATGATACATGATCTGTCGTATGCCCTGGTGTTTCGATAATGTCCCATGTAGCTGATTTCGTTTGCAATGTATCGCCAAATGGTTGAGCAATAAACGCCGGTCGCTCACCCCATAATGCCTGGCGATAGAAAGGATACTCTCCATCCTGTGCACAAAGGCTCACCGAATCACGATGAACATAAATAGGTACACCCTTATGCTGCTGAATCCATGCTGCATTTCCTGAATGATCCTCATGAGAATGAGTGAGCGCCAATTGTTCAATCGGTAATTCGTTAAAAAAGGATTGGAACTCCTGCGAAAGTGAGTATGAACCTGTATCAATTAATAACCCATCCACAAAAAAGCTATAAACACTCATGCCAATACCCTGAACTGCCACTTTCCCGTGAGCGCATTGCACATCACGATTCTGTTGAATTTCTATACTTTTCTCTCGTTTAAACATACTTTCCCCCCTTTGTAAAAAGAGTGTATCATAAAATGAATATTCAGTCATTTTGTGGATACATCACAACTCGGATCGTTGATATAATATCCTTTGTCAAATGATGAAATGGAAAATAAATGTAAATTGAAGATTACTATTAAAATAGCTCCTACTATTAATAGAGAGACCATTGCATCGTATTCTATATTCATTAGAAAAGTCCAGCTTGTTGTAAAAGAGAGCACAATCCACATATATTGTTTCATAATTCTTCGCTCTGGCGGATTTTGGTGGGGCTATCCACGACTTTGGCTTCTCTATCCGTCACCTTGGCTCTGCTTTCTGTCGCTTCGACTATTCTTTCCGTCGCCCTGACCATTCTTTCCGTCGCTTCTGCCACTCTATCCGTCACTTCAACCACCTTCCGTCGTTCTGACTATTCTTTCCGTCGCTTCGACTGCTCTATCCGTCGCTCTGACCATACTTTCCGTCGCTTCAACCACCTTCCGTCGTTCTGACGATTCTTTCCGTCGCTTCAACCACCTTCCGTCGTTCTGACGATTCTTTCCGTCGCTTTGACTGCTCTATCCGTCGCCCTGACCATTCTTT
>NZ_JBHJTF010000008.1:17478-17953 GCF_042267565.1 Lysinibacillus sp. NPDC056232
TCCGTCGCTTCTGCCACTCTATCCGTCACTTCAACCACCTTCCGTCGTTCTGACTATTCTTTCCGTCGCTTTAACTGCTCTATCCGTCGCCCTGACTATTCTTTCCGTCGCTCTGACCATACTTTCCATCGCTTCGACAGCTCTATCCGTCGCCCTGACCATTCTTTCCGTCGCTTCTGCCACTCTATCCGTCACTTCAACCACCTTCCGTCGTTCTGACTATTCTTTCCGTCGCTTTAACTGCTCTATCCGTCGCCCTGACCATTCTTTCCGTCGCTTTAACTGCTCTATCCGTCGCCCTGACCATTCTTTCCGTCGCTTCTGCCACTCTATCCGTCACTTCGTCCGCTTTCCGTCGCTCTGACCATACTTTCCGTCGCTTCGACAGCTCTATCCGTCGCCCTGACCATTCTTTCCGTCGCTTCGACTGCTCTATCCGTCGCCCTGACTATTCTTTCCGTCGCTTCTTCCACTC
>NZ_JBHJTF010000008.1:18051-48377 GCF_042267565.1 Lysinibacillus sp. NPDC056232
TATATCCGTCACTTTGTCCGTTTTCTGTCGTTCTGACGATTCTTTCCGTCGCTTCGACTGCTCTATCCGTCGCCCTGACCATTCTTTCCGTCGCTTCGACTGCTCTATCCGTCGCCCTGACTATTCTTTCCGTCGCTTCTTCCACTCTATCCGTCACTTTGTCCGTTTTCTGTCGTTCTGACGATTCTTTCCGTCGCTTCGACTGCTCTATCCGTCGCCCTGACCATTCTTTCCGTCGCTTCTGCCACTCTATCCGTCACTTCGTCCGCTTTCCTTCGTTCTGACTATTCTTTCCGTCGCTTTGACTGCTCTATCCGTCGCCCTGACTATTCTTTCCGTCGCTCTGACCATTCTTTCCGTCGCTTCTGCCACTCTATCCGTCACTTCGTCCGCTTTCCTTCGTTCTGACGATTCTTTCCGTCGCTTCGACTGCTCTATCCGTCGCTCTGACCATACTTTCCGTCGCTTCGACAATACTAGCCCTTCCACTCAAAAAAAAGTAAAAAAACGCCCACCAAAGTGAGCGTTTCTTCTTGAATCACTTATTCATTTGTCCCTTTTTCTACATCATATTGTGTAATCCAGTCACTAAAGCTGCCTACATACAGTTGAATATTTTCATAACCTTCATCTGCTAGCACAGCATACAATGGTGATGCTGTAACACCGCTGCCGCAATACACAACAACGTGCTCGTCGCGAGTAACCTTGCTGCGTAATGCAGCATTGGCTTGCAAGCGGCCATCTGACTTTAATTGCTCCCAGTCAAAGTTTTTCGCTGTTGGAATATGCCCAGCTACCATATCAAGAGGCTCCACGTCACCACGGTAGCGAGCTGCGGCACGTGCATCTAGCAATGTCGCATTAACTTCTCCATCTATAATTGCTTTCACTGCTTCACGTGGAGCATATAGTTCATCTCGCCAAATAAATTCAATCGTAGTCGGTGGATATTTGATAATGTCTTTTGTGAAAGGTATTTTTTCCTCGAGAGCAGGTGCGCCACCATTCACAATTACTACATTCGGAAAGCCCGCATATGTCAGCATCCACCAAGCACGTGGTGCAAATGGAGCAGCTCCTTGATCATAAACGACAATTTGATCCTCATAGTTTAATCCCAATCCTTGAAATAATGCCGATAGCTTTTCCTTATTTGGCATAGGATGGCGACCATCGCTGGATCCCATATCTGATAGATCCTGCTCTAGATCGATATAAATCGCTCCTGGTGCATGTCCCTCTTCAAATGTTTTATTACCCGCCTCTTTGTTTTGTAAATCAAAGCGAGCATCTATGAAACGGACTTCATCAAACTGAATTTCCTCAACTGATTTGAATACTTTTCCCAAATGAATCACCTCATGCGTATTGTAATTGAGCATAAATAGCTTTCCAAGAAGCTAAACGACTTTCTTCCTGAAGTGCAAGTCTTTCTGTTGCAATTTGTTCAAGTGCCTGATGGTAAATATGCAGACGTAATTTCTCTGCTTCCTCAGCAATATAAGTAATCGCCCATGCCATGATAGATACTTTCTGTGAATCTAAATAATTTTGCGCATCTGGTTTTGTTAATACCTCTAACGCCTCACTTAGCTTCACTTTTTCATTCTTCTCAAAGAATGCCTTTTGATTGCGGAAGTGTGATTTCACACCTGAATATTTAGTGATATCTGTAAATGGTCCTTCAAAATTAAGTAAATCCGGCTCAGAAGATTCAAACGCTAAGAACGAGAAGCTACGATTTAATTCTTTCAGCTCACGTACTTCATCTTTAAAGCGCAGTTGCATTTTCTTACTAATAAACTGTGATAAACGGAAGTTTGTTACACGCATTTCTTGTGTAAAGTCAAATCGTAAACTTTGCATTACTTCCTTTAAAGCATGCTCTAATGCTTGCTGAACCGGCATTGCTGCAAATGTTGACGGATTGTAGCCTTCCTTAAAGAACTCTGGGTAACGATAGTACACACGCTGAAGAACATAATACAGTAATTCATCAAGCTCTTGCTTCGTTTCACTTTCTACCATACTTGTATTCAGCGAATTGAACTTCGATTTCACATGCTGTTCAAGAGTTGTTAATTCCTCTAAACGCTCATCCTTACGCTTTAAGTTCTCTTCTGTTTGCGCGATTAAGTCACCTAAACGCTGCTCCGTTTTATCGACTTCCTCTGCAAGTGCCTGGACAGCCAATGCACTTAATTCATCATTTAAGAATGTGTAGAAAGCATCTTCGAAAGGTGGCATACCAGATGTTAAATCAGCACCCTCTACTTTTTCCTTTAATGCCAATAAGCTTGACACACCGTAAAGTCGAGGGAAGCGAATGCCAAAGCGTTGTAATTCTGAACGTACATAGCCTTTTACATCTTCCTGTTCTTCTTCTGTTGTCGCTAAATCAATCGCATTGACGATAAAGAACATCTTATCAAGTTCAAAGGCATCCTTCACACGACCAAGCTGGATTAAAAACTCACGGTCTGCTTTAGCAAAAGCATGATTATAATAAGTAATAAACAAGATTGCATCAGCATTACGAATATATTCGAATGCTACACCTGTATGACGCGCATTAATAGAATCTGCTCCCGGTGTGTCAACAAGTGTCACACCCATGCGTGTTAACGGACTATCATAATAGAAATCAATATTATCGACAAAGCATGATTTATTTTCCTGCGCAACAAATTTTTCGAATTCTTCACGGTTAACTCGTAATACTTTTCCAAGCTCAGACTTAAATGTTGGGAATCCTTCTTTATATGCACGAATAAATGATTTATGCACATTTAAGCGTTCGTCCGATAGCTGTACCGCAAGTCCCTCATCTGCACGACTAAATGCTTCTTCTAAAGAAGAAACTGATAAACCAACTGCTGCGTATGAAGCTTGAATATCCTCTAGCATTTGGTCAGCTGTTTTTAACAGTACATCTGCTGTTTCATGCGGATGCTCTGGTGTCACAGGACGAATTTTATTAATAGCCGCTGTTGTAGGGTTTGGTGATACAGGTAAAACCTTTGCACCCATTAAAGCATTAGAGAACGAGGATTTCCCTGCACTAAATGCACCGAAAAGCGCGATTGTGAAGTCCTTTTTCTGTAATCGTTCTACTTTATTTTCTAAGTAAGTTGCTACTTCCGCAAAGCCTTGTACATCTTTTACAGCAGTTGCCGTGTGAAGTGCACGCTTCACTACACCTTCAATAGGAAGACTTGTTGCACTAACTACTTGCTGTGCCTCTTCCTGTAGTAACGCTTCCTCTTTAGGCTTTAACATCGATTCATCAAATAATCGAATATCTGCTAAATCTTGCTTAAAGGCATGATCCCAATTTGTCAGCTGTTGATTTGCTATTTTACGTATTTCATTACTTGCCTGGTGCATAATACTTGCACTATATTGCTGATAACCCTCGATTTCAAGCACTGCTTGAATGGCATCAACTTTCGCTTGCATCCCAGCCATTTTTAATTTAGATGGAGCAGCTGTTTCGGTAGCCACCGCTTCTAAAGTTGCTGCTTGTGCATCCTTCCAATTATCCGTTTCCTGGATATAGTAACGCTTAGTCGCCTCTGCCACACGGTTGGCAAAATTCAGCACAGCATCTCCCGTTAAAAGTGCGCCAACTTGTACTTGCTGTTCAATAAGCGAGAATGGTAAATCAAAGACGTAGGCATCAATAGCTGTAGCACGTTCTTCATTTAACGCACCAACATCCTTTATCACCTTTTTCATTAGGCCTTTTAAATGTCCAGTTATCTGTGCATGCACAACATTTTGATAGGCGCTATAGGCATCCTCTTTACGACGGTTACGCTCTTCCTCTGTTTTTTTCTTAGCAGTAAATAAGCCCCCTACTTTGAAGCCGTCCTGCTGACTTTCTAAATACAGACGTAATTTATCGCGTAAATCTGCTGGCATAATGGCTGCATTCGCAAGTAACTCTTTACGTTGCTCTTCGAATGTTTCATTCCATGCCTCAACTGAGAACAATTCAACTTGACGATTTAGCTTATTATACTGCTCTAAAATATCTTTATGGTTTGCCCAGTCATCGGCACTTAATACATCTTCATCGATGTCTAAACGGTCTTGTCTTTCTTCCGTTAAATAATTGTCATGTTCACTTTGTAATAAACGTAGCGTATTTGATGCAGTCTGTACAAGTTGATCCTGCCAATCATTCATACTATCCATAACGATTTTCTTTACGACCTCAAAATCGTTATAAGGGTGCTCAGGCTCTCTTAACGAAGTGAAAAATACGCCCTTCGGTACTACCCCCCAAGCCTCAAAGGAATTGTGAACTGTTGCTTTAAATTCCTCAAAGCTTAATTCATTTTCATTATGCTTATCAATCATGTTAACGATTAAATAAACGTTTGGATTGTACTTCATTAATTGCTTTGTAAATTGAAAATTCAATTCCGATTGCACGTGATTGTAGTCCATTGTATAAAATACCATATCAGCAATATGAAGAGCTGACTCTGTTGACATCCGGTGTGCATCATCTGTCGAGTCGACACCTGGCGTATCCATAACAGTGACACCTAGTGGTAATGTCGATGTACTATGACCAATTTCAATTTGTGACACTAGGTCCCCATTTTTACTAAGCTCTTTCACTGTTTTAAAATCATAGCCTGCTTCAAATTTCACAGGCTTTTCATTATGCATGTAGACTACCGCAAAGTCTTCTTCTGATTTATGGACTTTCACGATATTAGCACTCGTTGGAATAGGGCTTGCTGCAAGTAAATCTTCACCAGATAGAGCGTTAATCATACTCGATTTACCAGCAGAGAAATGGCCCGCAAAGCCAATAACATATTCTTTTTGCTGTATTTTACGTGCAAAAAGTGATGTCTTATCCATACGCTCTGTATCACCATTATGCTGATAAATTATGTATTGTAATGAGGCTTGCTTTAATAGCGCCTCCAACTGTTGTTCAAAATCATTCATAAAACCAGTAACCCCTTTATTCATATTAATCAATTTCGCCTTGGCGTAATTGTTGCTGTCGCTTAGCTTTCGCACAGATAAACAATGCGTCCGGATTTTGAATTGTGCGAGCACAATTCACTCCTTTAAAAATCCGTGACATCCGCCGGAGGCTTTATCTTCATTCAGTAATGTTTAGAAAGGAACTATATCCGGGTTCATCTTACCACTTTAGAGGTGGTAGTTTTTCTGAATGAAGATAGTCATAATTAATATTCTACCTTATTCGACACGCAAAGTATAACACTAATTTACTTTAAAAAGCATAGATATCGGGGTTTCAGACGCCATATTCATCCATATCGCCCTGTTTAATCAAAAAAAACAAAGCATTATTCAGGCTCATTACTAATAGGGAATGTTGTTTGTTAAACCCTATGCCGTGTATATAAGTTGATTGTAGTGGAGGCTGGGCGGCTCATCGAACGCCCCCAGGAAGCTTTGCTCTGCGCGAAAGCGAAGCGTCAGCAACAAATGTTTTATCTGTGCGAAAGCGAAGCGTCAGCAACAAATGTTTTCTGTAGCGAAAGCAAAGCGGCAGCTACAAAGCGCCCAGCCGGAACGGAAATCAACCACACGTTATGGGCAATATTTTTCTAAAAAACTATTAATTTCTATTTCAAAATGGATATGCAACTATGCAAATGATAATTTCCTTCATATTTTAAGGTAAGGAAAATTAAGTTTTGAAAAAGTTTGGTATGCGATTGCCATACAACATGGAGGGTATCAATAATTAAATGGAGTGATAAAAAATGGTGAACTTTAGGAATCACCGAAAAATCGAGCAAGAATGTGAGTGTGCGTGTGAAGATCGGTTTATTTGGCCTCGTATAAAAGCTAGTACCATTCCTTCGGTAGACCCTCCCCCAGTCGTTGAACCTAGTGGAAATATCATCCCTACAGTAAATAGATATTTCTATATTGTTACATCAGATATCAATTTGACGAATGGGGCGACTCTACCTGCTAGCCAATTTTGGGATGATGATGGGAACCCAGCAACTGAATTTAAGATTTTCAATCCGAATGGCTACGTTAATCTTTATATCAATGCCGTCATGCAGGAAGGTGGAATTTATTCATTAGCTCCAACCTCTTTAATCTTGAGTCCAGATCATTCAACAATTTATAGAGGTACTCCAATCATCATAGAATCAATAGGTTTTTCTACACAGTAAGATACAACCTTGAAAGGGGGTGAAAATAAGTGGCACTTTCTATTATTAATATTCATGTAAATGTAACAGGTACTTCGACAAGATTTTTCAATGTTTTAGCTACGCCATTAACGATTACTGATGGTACAACAGTTGCCGCTACTACCTTTTTAAATGATAGCGGTATTGCAGCAACTACTTTTCCAATCGTCACAAACGGCTACTACAATTTATATATAAATGGTGTGTTACAGGAAGGCGGTTCCTATACAGTTTCTGCAACAGAATTAACGTTTAATACTGTTACAGGTACTTTATCCGCTGGAACACCAATTATTATTGAGGCTGTAGAATTAGTAACTACACTATAAACATCTAAATAAATTGGAGTATGTTGTTATCGAATCAATCCTATTTTCAAATAAATTGTTTCATTAATAAATGAATCAACTTTATATAAATAAAAATGGATGCCTAAAATGATGATTTACATTCTAGGGCATCCATTTCTACTTTTTTACTTTAACTCATAAATTTTTTTGGCATAATCCAGTGCATGTGGGCCTTGGTTAATCCACATCGTATGAGGAAAATCAATCATTTGTTGCTCGAATTGTCTCCTCGATACAGAGCCTAATACACGTGATTAAATCTTGGATATTCCATCCCGGTATTTTTCCATGCTGAATCGCCAATTCAAATGATGCAGGAATATGAATAAATCCAGCACGGACCTCTTTATGTTGCTTCGCGTAAACTAGACCTTCATACATAATGTTATTACATAAATAGGTACCTGCCGTATTTGAAATTTCCGCTGGATACCCTTCTTTGCATAATCGATTTACCATATTTCTAATAGGTAAATTCGTGATATAGGCATCTACACCATCATCATAAATGCGCTCATCTACTGGTGTATAACCATCATTATCTGCTTCTCCATCCTTAATATTAATCGCAATTCGCTCTGGCGTTATTTTAAAACGCCCTCCAGCTAATCCTAATGAAATAATGATTTGTGGCTTTATCTCAGCAATGTGTTGTTTCAGCTGCTGAGCAGATTGCTGAAAATCTACAGACAAAATGCGTCCTACAATTTCATAGCCACCCATCTTTTCCCCATTTAAATTTCCAACAATTTGCATCGTTGGATTCATTTTATACTCAAGAAATGGCACAAACCCTGTTAATAATATCTTTGTCATTTTCTTCACCTAAATTTCTATAGGACGCTGCTTGATTGCCCATCCATTTTTATTTGTTATTTACTGGACAGATACTGATCGCCTCGTAACCATACTACAAAAAAACAATTCTCATTTTCAACATATTTCAGAAAAAACAAACTATTCTTTTTCTCTTGATTGCCACGAAAGTATGAAAGACAAATATTTTCGTATAAAAAAAGCATGATCTCAAAATTGCTTAGACCATGCTCTACTTGTATGAAAATTGTCGTTATTGATTGTTCTCTTATTTTAAATGTGCAGTCGCCTGTTTCATGACGTGTTTTCCAACCCCAAGATAGATAACCACCGCTGCTCCAATAAATACAAATGTCATCGCTGACCGCTCCTTTTTATATAAAAATTTATGTTCAAAAAGACTTAATCGTTAATTTATTGATTTTGAAAATCATTCTCATTAATATAATATAAATTTCCCATTAATTCGTCAAGACATACTTTCATCTTACCCATTTAACATGGTAAGATGTAGAAAAGTCGGAAAAAGGATGCGGTAAAGATGAGTAATTCGAAGTACTTTCAAACTATTTTAAACGGGACAATTCACGCTTTAAAGTCTATTCTACCTATGGATATAGAAGTGAAAACGCCGAGTATTATTTCTGAACCATTTCAACAACAGCAAATGGGCGTTTTAATTGGTTTAATAGGAGATTTAAAGGGCCGAGTAATTATTGATTCTTCTCCTGAGACATTTAGTGGCATCGGCAATACGATGTTTGGTATGCCTCTCGAAGGAGAAATGTTGGAATCCTTTACAGGGGAATTTGGAAATATGATCGCAGGAAATCTATGTACTACCGTAGGACAAGAAAGCTTGGAGATTGATATCACACCGCCTACAGTGATGGTTGGTAACACAAAATTATATGGCTTTGAAAAGGCCTTTATACTCCCTGTCACAATTCCAGACGTTGGTCCACTGACAGTTCTTTTAACAATTGAAGAAGAATAGAGTTCTAGAATTTTGGACAATTCAACTGATACATCCTATGCCCATACATAAATATTTATGATCACGCTTTGTCATTCTCTTTCTCTTTAATAAACGGAGGATAACCCATAAGGCTCAGTCTAAATTTCAAATAGTAAAATTTCTTGAAAAATAATAGATTTCAATAAAAATCACTTCATTTTCAATCCAAATGCGGCCATCTCAATGACTATTGAGGTGGCTTTTTTTTATCACCTCCTCAATCTTTCACATTTTTTTCACATAATCCGCCAAGATGTGTGATTTTTTTCACATCAAAAAGAAATTTATTTATATATCATGGCAATAAGAAAGACACAATAAAAGCGAAGGAGGAGCAAAAATGGCAAATAAAAAAAAGTCAGATGAAAATTTAAAAGGTTCACTCTATGCAGTATTTGGAGTAGGAATCATTATTATCTTGCTTTGGGCGTACTGCTTCGATTTGTTCATCAATCGTTTTTAACTTCTTTCAGCGGGTTTCCACTGAAAGAAATTAAAGCCTCCGGCGGATGACACGGAATCGGAAAGGAGTTCTTTGTGCAAGCACAAAGCCGATTCCGGACGCAATTATGCCGAGGCATAATTGATTCTACTAAGAAAGGACAGAGACATATGCACTTACATAAGTATGAGAAGTATTGGCTTGTATTCGGAGTTACTACTTTAGTAGCATTCCTTATCATTCTCGGCATTGGTGCATTTCATCAAGGCTCACATCCGAACAATGGTAAAAAAACACTAGATTATGAGAAAGTAAATGAATTTCCTCCCTTCGATAATCCTGGTGTTCACAAAGTAGAAGGTAAGGATTGGGACTATGAAGTGGTTGTTTTAGCATCAGCATTTAATTACAATCCGCCAGAAATTGAAGTTCCTCTAGGAGCTAAGGTGAAATTTATCGCAACAAGTGCGGATGTTATGCACGGTTTTGAAGTTGCAGGTACAAATATTAATATGATGCTTGAACCTGGTTACATTTCTGAATATGTGACAGAAGTAAATAAAGTAGGAGAGTTTTTAATCGTATGTAACGAATATTGTGGTACAGGACATACGATGATGCACTCTATGCTAAAGGTGGTGGATCCAAATGAGTCTCAATAATAATTTGACAAAAGTGGATCGTCGTGATGCGAAGCTAGCAATGGCACATATTTACGTGGCATTCATCGCATTATTATTAGGGGGTCTTGCAGGTTTATTACAGGTTTTCGTTCGTTCTGGTCAATTTACATTACCAGCAGGCATTGGTTACTATCAAGTTTTAACTGTACATGGTGTTTTACTCGGTCTTATTTTAACAACGTTCTTTATTTACGGTTTCCAAATTGCCAGTGTTAGTCGTACGTCAGGGACTTTTTCAGATGGTCAACGTCGCCTTGGCTGGATTGGCTTCTGGTTAATGACTATTGGTACAGCAGCAGCTGCAGTAATGGTTCTACTGAACGAAGCATCTGTTTTATATACGTTCTATGCTCCACTGAAAGCTCACTGGATATTCTATTTAGGCCTTACATTAGTCGTTGTTGGTTCTTGGGTTGGCGGCGCAGGTCAAGTTTTACGTTATGCACAGTGGCGTAAAGAAAACAAAGGTAGCGGACAACGAAGCCCATTACTGTCATTTATGGTTGTTGTCAATAATTTAATGTGGTTCGTAGCAACTCTAGGTGTAGCTGTTTCTGTTCTATTCCAGTTACTTCCATGGTCCTTAGGCTTTATCGAACGTGTTGATGTAGCACTATCCCGCACATTGTTCTGGTATTTCGGTCATGCTCTTGTGTACTTCTGGTTATTACCAGCATACATGGTTTGGTATGTCATTATTCCGAAGGTTATTGGAGGAAAAATTTTCTCTGATTCTTTAGCAAGACTGTCATTTATGCTGTTCTTAATTTTTTCTGTACCCGTTGGGATCCATCACCAATTAACAGAGCCAGGTATTGATAGTACATGGAAATTCATACAAGTTGTTTTAACATTTGCGGTAATCGTACCATCCTTAATGACGGCCTTCTCGATGTTTGCAATGTTTGAATTACGCGGTCGTGAATTAGGTGGGAAAGGGCTTTTCGGCTGGCTTAAAAAATTACCATGGAAAGATGCTCGTTTCTTCGTGCCATTTATCGGTATGTTAGCATTTATTCCTGGTGGTGCAGGCGGTATCATCAATGCTTCTTACCAAATGAACCAATTAATCCATAATACTATTTGGGTTACAGGGCACTTCCATTTAACGATTGCAACAACAGCCGTATTAACTTATTTTGGTGCTGCATTTTGGTTAATTCCATATTTAACAGGTCGTACACTGACAAAGTCTTTAAATAATCTTGGTAATTTTGCCGCTATTTTATGGGCTGCTGGGATGACGATTATGTCTTCCGCAATGCATATCGCTGGTCTGCTCGGTGCACCTCGTCGATCTGATTATTCTGAGTATGGCGGTGCTCAACAAGCTTATGATTGGATTCCTTATCAAATCGCTCAAGCAGTCGGTGGCACAATTCTGTTCATCGCTATCTTACTCATTCTTTATATTGTGGTGAAATTAGCATGGTTTGCACCGAAAGGCGAAGAAGAATTCCCTGTTGGTGAGGTACATGAAAATGGTGGTACGACACCAGCTATCTTAGAGAACTTTAAAGTATGGCTAGTTATTTTAGTAGCATTAATTTTATTTGCTTATACTATTCCAATTATCGATATTATTTCTAATTCCCCTCCTGGCTCTAAAGGCTATAAGCTTTGGTAACACTGTTTTGCATCTTCATAAAAAAGCGATTTCTCTAGCTGAGAAATCGCTTTTTACTTTGCTGAAAAAAAATGCAATTAAGGTGTCATAATAAAGTATAGCTTTTCGGCAAAACGAGGGGTTGATTTCCGTTCCGGCTGGGCGCTTTCCTGGGGGCGTGGGCTTCTTAGACCTCGTTGACTCGTTCTCATCTTTCCACTTGAGGTGGGCGTTTTACTGACCGTTAATGCGGGATAAAATCATGGAGAGACCTTACTCAGTACATTCACTTTACTTCTTTCATAAATTCTCGGAAGTTTTCAACGATTCCCTTTGATCTGGTATGGTGTAAATAATGTCCTCCTTCAAATGTTATCACTTTTCCATGTACAGAATCTTTGACTTGCTCTTCATGCAATGGTATCCATCCTTCCGTTTCGGTATCATTCGCTTGTAAATAGAAAATAACAGGAAGATTCTTGGGGAAGGTCAAGTTTTCAGCAGCTTTAAAATTAGGGCTAAAATGTTCGCCTTCACTTAGGATGTTCGGATTAAACATGTTTTTGAGCGTGAGGATTCTGATTTGTTCTCTTGTTTCATCATCTACGGTTGGTGCAACCAATTGGTCAGGGCTCAGTTTCATTAACAATCGGAAGAAACCTGAGTTTTTGAGCAGTTTATATGTTCCTGATGGGAGTGGATCATCTGTATCACCCTGCGTTGGAACACTGCTATCGATCCCAACAAATGCACTTACTTCGTTTTCATATTTGTTCACATAATCCAGACCGTAAATGCCTGAAATGGAGTGGCCCATTAGAATATATCGGTCAATGTTTAGACTCTGCAATGCTTCATGAATTTCATTTACCATATTCTCCATGATTCGTTCCTTTTCCGTTACATCACTAAGTCCATAACCAAAAGGCTCGATCACGATGACCTTGTAATAAGGAGACAACTCTTTCACTAACGGCTCAAAATCAAGTGCTGGAGCCGCTGTTCCATAACCAGGTAGGAGCACGACGGTTTCTTCGCCTTCTCCTTGAATTAACACATTCATATTTTTTCCGTCTACTGTTACATACTGACCATAAGATTCTATTTTTCTTTGCTCCGATTTGTTACTAACCTTATTCACTATAAAAACAATAGCTAGAAAAAGTACTATTGCTATAGCTAAAACTCCTAATAATTTAACTATAATGTTAAACGCTTTTTTCATTATTTTTGCACGAGTGGTGTAGAACGGCAATTGTAGCTCGTTTTCTACCTGTACTCGTGCCTCCCCTCCCTTTCATTTTCTATTCGTATCTTCTATCCACATCAGTGTATTCCGGCTACCTTCACAAACCGTTAAGAACAGCTTATACAACGAAGATATACCCCCCTATGACAACAATATGAACGGAGTATGAACAAGTAAAAAAATGCTACGGTATGCAATATGAATCTCGAACGGGTTCGCTTTAATAAATAAAAGTGAAAAAACCGTCCTAAAGGGCCGGTCTTTATATCACTTAGACATATGCATAAAGTGAAACTCCTATCAGTGGGGGTTTTCTTCATCCTCCATTGATTGTTAGTTGAACCAATCGGGCTTTTACGCTCAGTTGATCGCCCACCTAATTGACTCGTTCACATCTTTCCACTTGAGGCAGGCGTCTTACTGACCGTTAATGCGGGATAATATCAGGGACCTTTCTCACATTCACTTTAATTCTTTCATAAATTCTCTAAAGTTTTCAGCGATTTCTTTGAATTTGCTATGGTGTAAATAATGTGATCCATCCAATGTTATTACTTTTCCAAGCATTGACTCTTTAGCTTGCTCTTCATGCAGTGATACCCAATTTTCCCTGTCCGTATTATTTGCTTGTACAAATAAAAGAAGCGGCAGATCTTTAGGGAATGTTAAATTTTGAGCCTTTTTAAAATTAGAAGAAATATGTTCCATCTCATTCAAGGTAGTGGCATTATATGAGTTTTTATTTGAAATCATTTTCATTTGCTCTTTGGCTTGATCATCAAATACTAGTTCAGCATAGGGGTCTGTACCTACTTTCTTGATTAATCTCAAAAGACCTGATTTTTCGAGAAACGCGAATGTTTTTAATGGAAATTTGACATCCATACCGCCTTGTGTAGAAACACTAGTATCAATGCCTACAAATGCACTCACTTCGTTTGGATATTTGTTGACATAATCAAGGCCGTAGATACCTGCAATGGAGTGGCCCATTAGCGTAAAATGGTCAATATTAAGCTGCTGTAAAGCTTCATGCATTTCACTGACAATATTCTCAGTGCTTCGTTTTTTATCGGTTTCATCACTTAATCCATATCCGAAAGGCTCAATCGCGACAACTTTGTAAAATGGAGATAATTCATCGATGAGCAGCTTAAAATCAAGTGCTGGTGCCGCTGTTCCATAGCCAGGTAGGAGCACGATGGTTTCTTCGCCTTCTCCTTGAATTAACACATTCATATTTTTTCCGTCTACTGTTACAGACTGACCATAAGTTTCTATTTTTTCTTGCTCCGATTTGTTACAGACAATATTAACAATAAAAATAATGACCAGAAAAAGTACTATTGCAATAGCTATAACTCCTATTGCTTTAAGTATAAAGATAAGTGGTTTACCCATCCTCATTTTCATTACCTCTTCTTTTAGTTTCACTCTCATCTTCTCCTTTTTTTATCTATTTACTAGACATCTTATATGGGCCATTAAGGATAGCTTATAGGACGAAGATGTACTCCCTATGACAACAATATGAACGGAATATGAACAAACAAAAAAAGTTACGGCGTCACATGCAAGAAAGTTTGCATATGACGCCGTAACTTGGGAAATACGAGGACGTTTAAATAATTCGAATGTACAACATGAATCTAATTACTCTGTTGGTGTTGTGATTGGCAAAGTGACAATGACAGTCGTTCCTCGGCCAGGCTCGCTTTCCACTCGGATGTCGCCTTGATGAAGCGATACGATCTGTTTAACGATGGCGAGTCCCATACCACTGCCATCATACTTACGACTATGGGAACGATCAGCCTTAAAAAACCGCTCGAATATACGCTTCTGATCCTCTAAGGAAATACCAATGCCCGTGTCGGATACTCGGACTGTCACATTTTTGATATCTTGTTTGATGCTAATGTTAATAACTCCGCCATCTTTGGAAAATTTGATACTATTGCCGATTATGTTCGTCCATACCTGGTTTAATTGATCATGATCAGCCATTAGGCGAACAGCGTTCAAATTGAGCTCGAAACGGATGTTGCGAGCCGACCATTGCGGCTGGATAGCGACGATGACTCGTCTGATCTGTTCATCAAGGCTGAACGTGACCAGCCGCAGTTGCTGTGACTGCGATTCAAGCAAACTCAGCTTTAGCAGGCTATCGCTCATCTTGGACATCCGATCTGCTTCAGCAATGATAATATCGAGATAACGGCTCCGCTCGTTATCTGCGAGGTTTACTTGCTTGAGCGCTAAAGCATAACCGGATATCGAGGTAAGCGGCGACTGAACTTCATGCGACACATTCGATACGAAATCCCTACGCATCTGCTCAAGTTGCTGTAGATCGTGCATCATTTCTTCGAAGCTGCGAGCTAAAGTACCTAGCTCACCCTTTTGCTTAATATTCAGCTTAACGTTAAAATCTCCACCTGCTATATGTCTAGTCGCTTTTGTCAGCTTTTTGATTGGTTTGACTAGGAACATGGCAGCAACCAGAATCAATAGGCTTCCTGCTATCAACGAATAGGTTGAAAAGTTCAAAATCCACTTTATTACAAAAGAGGTGGAAGGGAGGGAAATCGGTTCTACAAACATCGCTTTCGTTCCCATTTCAGTTGTCAACGGCATCCCTAAGAGAACAGTAGAAACACCACTCGGATTGACTTGAACAATTTCCCCACCCAGTACTTTTGTCACCTGTTCCATCGTCACAGTGGCAGGTTTGTCTCCGCTAAGCGCTCCATAAGACTGGAACTGACCCGTTTCTTCATAAATTCGAATATGATAGGATTTGAGCTGATTCATTCCACTTACGAATGTGTTCGCTTCACTTAACGGTAATGTCTCATAAATACGGGCGATGTCCTGACCAAAATTAAGTAAGGGGATTTGCAGATTCTCGTTCAATTTATCTTCAAATACCCAAGTTGCTACAAAAAAAGCAATGATCGTGCCCCCGATTACGGAGACTAGAAATATCAGGACTACGCGTGTATATAAAGATTTGATCATTCGTCCACCTCAAGGCGGTAACCAAGCCCACGTACCGTTTCGATACGAAAATCGGCTGTAGTCGCGAATCGTTCGCGCAAACGTTTAATATGTACGTCTATCGTTCGATCATCTCCAGCGTAATCAATCCCCCAAATTTGATCGATCAACTGCACTCGCGTATAGACTTGCCCGGGTGTTCCGGCGAGCTTATAAAGTAATTCGAACTCCTTGAGCGGTAACGTGAGCGACTCCGTCCCCCTCATCACCTTATAAGTCTGTCGATCAAGGATGACGTTGCCGAACTGGATTTTTTGCGTGGAGCCAATTCGGAATCGTTTCAATAGTGCCTTAACACGAACCGACAACTCCAACGGGTCGAATGGTTTAGTCAAATAATCATCCGCTCCAAGTTCAAATCCTTTCACTTTTTCCCATGTTTCGCCCCTTGCAGTCAGCATAAGTAACGGAAGATCAGGATTGGCCCTTCGGAGCTCCTTGCATAACGTCCAACCATCCATAATCGGCATCATAATGTCGAGCACGACAAGATCGACTTGCGTTGATGTGTAGATGGCCAGTGCTTCCTTGCCGTCCGCGGCTTCGACTGTTGCGAATCCGTCGTTGCGTAGAAATAAACAGACGAGTTCGCGAATGTTCGCGTCGTCGTCAGCAACCAGTATAGTAGGCATCCGTTCCCTCTTTTCCATCGCATTATTGAAATAATCATTATACTATAAATTAAATTGAATTACCCCTATTCTTCCTATAATTAAGGACTGGAATATCATTAAATGCGCCCTCGTTTACTTATTCGATTACCGGAACGCCGAACTTGATATAGATGGAAATACTAAATGGACACAAACTGCCTACGTGGTGATCCTTCCGTTTAAGCCATTGCCCAGACGTGATAATTCCCAGATAACTACTACAACTTATGATATCGACATTTATGCAACGCTACTAAAGAAGAACAAAACGCTAAAGTGCCTCTGTCCACGTCCCAAGTGTAAACAATTCACTTGCATAAGACCCACACTTAATAGCTAAAATTTTGCAGGAACAGGGTTTTGCCTGAGCGAAAGCGAGTAGCCTGGAACAAAAATCACATTCATTGAAAGCGACACAACATTCATAGTAATTTTCTTGACCATTTTGCTTTTTAAAAAGCGATTTCTCTGTTACGAGAAATCGCTTTGGGCTTTAGAGCTGATACAGCTTCGTATATTTTTCTTGTAAATAATTTGCTAAATATTTAGCGTTTAAGCCTTCCCCTGTCGCCTCATGGAGCAATTCGAACGGCTTCTTCAGTGCACCGTATTGATGGACTTTGTCTGTTAACCACTCTCGAATTGGAAGAAGCTCTCCCTTTTCTAATAGCTCATCAAAGTTTGGAATATCTTTATCCATTGCATGCTTCCATTGTGCAGCATAAATCATTCCTAAAGCATAGGATGGGAAATAGCCAAACATGCCCCCTGACCAGTGCATATCTTGTAGTACCCCTTTTGCATCTGTCTCAGGACGAATGCCTAAATATTCTTCGTATTTATCATTCCATACTTGTGGAAGATCCTTCGCTTGAAGATCGCCATTGAATAGGTCACGTTCAATTTCATAGCGAATCATAATATGTAGTGGATATGTTAACTCATCTGCTTCAATGCGAATAAACGAAGGTTCCACCATATTAATCGCTCGTAGGAAATCAGCTAATGCTACATCACCAAATTGTGCAGGTGAATATTTTTGCAATCGTTCGTAGTTCTGCTCCCAGAACTTTTCGTTTCTGCCAACAAAATTTTCATAAAATAAAGATTGAGATTCATGTATTCCCATCGACGTACCCGATGCTAACGGTAAACCATCAAGCTTCGCATCGATATTTTGTTCATACATGGCATGCCCACACTCATGGATTGTTCCAAAAATCGCTGAGCGGAAATCATTCTCATCATATTTTGTTGTAATACGATTATCTCCATGGTTTAAGCCAATCATAAATGGATGCACACTATCGTCTAAGCGACCTGCATCAAAATCATAGCCAAGTTGTGCTAACATTTCTAATGATAATGCACGTTGAGATTCACGCGGGAAATGCTTAAATAATATGCTTGTATCTGGTTTATTTGGTGAATCTGCAATTTTTTGTACAAGAGAAACGATTGTTTCACGTAATTCACCAAAAACTTGATCTAAAACATCAGTCGTCATATCCGGTTCATATAAATCTAGTAATGTATTGTACGGAGAACCGTTTTTAATACCCCAATATTGAATGAATTTCTTCTGCAAGCTTACAATTTCTTCTAAATAAGGGAGGAATAATGCAAAATTATTCGTTGCCTTTGCTTCTTCCCATACTGTTTCTGCTTTAGATTGTAGAATGACGAATTTCTTATATTCATCAGCTGGAATTTTTTTGTTTTGATCGTACTCTTTACGTACTTTCTCTACTAAACGCAGCGTAACATAATCGAGATCTGCCTTTTGCCCCTCTAGATCCGTTAGTAATTCCCCTAATTCTTCGCTAGTTTGCATGTCAAATAAGGAGGCAGATAATGTTCCAACTACCTCTGAACGCTGAGCTAACCCTTTCTTAGGTGCACCGGTACGCATATCCCAATAAATCACACCTAATGCTTCTCCGTAGTGCTGCATCTTTTTCACATAATCAGTAAATTGTTGAACAGTCATACTTCATCCTCCTTTTCACGCTACTAGTTTATCATATTTTCGAAAATTTTGTATATTATGGACTTTTAGTATTTTCCTTCTTCTACTCCTACAGCTAAATATGGATTCTACAAAAATTTAAAGCTATGTCGAAAAGAATGTATAGGGATTTCGATCCTAATATTGGATTTTCTATAACGAGTTCAGGAGATCATTTAATCAAAACGAGGATTATTATGCTATACTGCTGCATACTACATGAGTGGTGAAGTTACATCATTAAGTGGTTATGTATCTGGCGGACAAACTAAATAGGAAATACTTATTGAGAAGTAGACAAAGAGAATTACAGCTTTGCCTACATTGGCCAAGTATGGACAATCGAAGGCTGCATCTATCCAAAACAGAATTAAATTATTCTGTTCAACTACAAGCACTATTCTTATAAAAAATTGTTTTGTTACCACTACATATGCTAGATGACGTTAGAAAAGCTAAATACAGAATAAAAATCACTATGACTTATTTAAAAAACTTCTATATATATAATTCTTCATTCACCCATAAGTTGTTTGTATCTCAAAAAGATAATATAGCGACGAGAACAAATACTACCAAGTGGTATGAACATAAGAGCATTTGTTAATGAAATCAATGCATGCTCTCTACTCCAATGACCTACCAGTATCCTCACAAGAAGAATCCCGAAAAATAAAATAATACCAGCAATAGAGCTTTGTGTAGTTACGATTCCTCTAGTATGATTCATACGAATTTTTTCTAGTTTTCCTTTCCATACTCCTATACCCAATCCAAACATTAAACAACTGATATATATCATAATACTTAAAGGCGTTAATTTAATACTTGAAATAGTAGAAAACACTACACCAATTAACAAAACCGGTATGACCCACAATCGAGCTGGTCTAACTTGTTTCTCCCTTAACATTATAAGTACAATGACAATTAAGACGACCAAGTAGCTAACCATTTCTTTCCCTCACTTTATTTTAAAAGTATAATTTAACCTCAAACTGAAGATGTAGTGAGAGCGACCTTCAGGAAGGGGCCTTTCAATACGTTTCTTCCTAGAGAAAACTTCATCAAAAAAATACAATAGACTATTTATTATAGCCTATTGTCTAATCTGATGGGATCAAAATTTTATCTTGAGCAATGGGATTAATATGATTGGTATAAGTATTTAATATTACTTTTGGTTCATCAACAAAGTTTGGGGTTTAAAACGTATGTCATAAGTTGATTAGGAGCGATACGTTGGGGATAGTTACAGATGAAACTTGAAGCAAGCGTGCACCAACCCAGTTGGAAAGGAAATTAGCCTTATATTTTATACCCCTCTCTTTATATATAAAATTATTGATTATTTATTACCGCTGAGATTATATATTCTTTAATTAATGGCCATCTATCTCGTGGATTCATGATGAATTCTGAACTAATTGCCACAACCATATTCATTTTCGGTATACAACAAATCATATTACCTCCATCCCCTATGGCTAAATATGTAGAAAGTCCATCTTCTTGTCGTAGCCACCATAAATAACCGTAATTGTTTTGGTTTATTTCTGTTGATTCACGAATCCAGGTCTCTGAGAGAATCCTATTATGATCCCAAATGCCATTGTTTAAATAGAGGTAGCCAAATCGGGCCATATCACGGGTAGTTAATGTTAGTCCCCATCCACCTGTCGAATGACCTTTCGGATCATGAACCCACCCCTTGACGTTTTTCCCGAATAAATCATCAAACCCATAGGCATTCATTTGATAGTTCGGAATTTCTTTCATACCTAGCGGTGTAAACAAATGTTCATTGGCGAACGCTCGTGCACTCTTGCCTGTACTTTGCGTAAGAATAGCTGACAATAAATGCGCTCCAGCTGTCGAATATTTAAAAGCGCCTAAATCCCCACTTTTCCCCATTATATCGAGTGTATATTTTATCCAATCCTGCTGTTGACATAGCATATCTAGTGGCTCATGCCAATCCTCAAATGGATAAGGTACTGTCATCGTGAGAAGATGTCGTATCGTAATCTGTTGTTTTTGCTGATCAGCATCAGGCATATATTCAGGGAAAAAATCTAATACCTTCTGTTCAACACTTTTAATATATCCTTTATCAATAGCTATTCCTATGAGTGCAGATAGTACACTTTTCGTTACAGATGCTACATGGCGACAATCATCACGACCTTTGCCATTAAAATATTGTTCATAAGCTAAATGACCATTTCTAATGATAACAATGCCATTTATATTGTTATAATCACTTTTTATCACCTGCTCTAGCTTGGAAAGCTTTTCATTATTCATATATATGTTTTCAGGCTTTACCGATTGCCAATTTATTGTTGTTTGCATAAGAACCTCCTAATTTTAACTTCTTTCAGCAAATGTTTTATGTACCGAAAGCGTAGCGACAGGTACAGAAGTCTCCCACCTCTAGTAGTGAGATGGATGCAGTTTTAAGTCACTTTCCAGCAGGTGTCCAAGCATCCGCTGAAAGAAGTTAAAGCCTCCGGCGGATGTCACGGAATCGGAAAGGAGCTCTTTGTGCAAACACAAAGCCGATTCCGGACGCAATTATGCCGAGGCATAATTGATTTTTGTCATTTTTTCTTTACAGGAAAATATACCTCAGTAACATACTCCTCAGGGGCATTTGCTTGATTTGGATCTGTTACATATATTTCATATGGTGGCGATATCAGTTCATAACCCTCGTTTTCAATCCACTTCATCAAATTAGCATAGACAGAAGTCAATTCGGGATAAGCCCCCTTTAAAACAGATTTAGCACAGAGGCTACCTGGCAAATCTCTCGTTCCTTTGACAGACTCAGCTATTGAAATAGCGAATTCCGTATCATTGCCTGCAGGATTAAATTCAGGGCTATGGTAAATCGTCATAGGCTTACCAAGTAAAGTGAGCTGCTCCTTCGCAATCTTTTCATACAGCTTGCTAAAATAATGACCATATCCCGATGCATAATCATCACTGCTCATTATCAATCGCTTATAAAGGATATTCATTGGCTTTGTTTCAACCAGTTGTACTTCGATATCATCAAGGTAAGACATGATTTGTACCCCCTTTTCTAAGTTTGAAATATCATGACTCAGTTGTTTTACAAGAAATTCAAATGCCTTAAGTTTTTCTTGAATCTCCTTTCTCTTATGATTAAGAGCTGAACAAAGCATTTCTTCGGATTGATCTTCTTCTAATGTCAGCATCATTTTAATTTCTTCAAGAGAAAAATGATAAGATTTTAAACGGTTAATATAGAGCATCCTTTTAAGTTGTTCGATGGAATAATACCTATAACCGCTTTCAGCATTAATCTCATCGGGGTTAATTAATCCGATTTCATCGTAATATCGAAGTGTTTTTGTAGAGACACCACATATTTTTGAGAATTCTCCTATTGATAGCACAAAACCACCTCACTCATTTATTTGTTACTTGCTACAATTCATTTATACACCTTCCCCTAAGGACAAAGTCAATCAAGACTTATACTTTTATCTCTTTATCTTTTACTTTCCTTGACTGAAAACTTTTATTGACCGTTTAGTACAAAAAAGATATTCTAGTAATGTAAATGAGAGGAGGATCAATTTGAATAAACGAGGCAGACCCCGAGAGTTTGATTATTCCTCAATTGTAGATGTCGCCATGAAAACTTTTTGGATAAGAGGGTATGAGGGGTGTTCTACACAGGATTTATGCAATGATACTGGACTTGGGAAAGGCAGCTTATACAATACTTTTGGTAGTAAACATGAACTATATCAACAAGTATTAGAACGCTATCATGAGTTTGGAATTAAGGAACAGCAGGAATTGTTAAATACTCCAATTGCATTGAAAGAACGGTTAAGTAATTTTTTCGAATGGGCATTAAAGGAAGATTTTGAGAATATTGATCAAAAGGGTTGTTTGTTAATTAATGCCAGTGTGGAAAGAGCTAAGAATGACGTAATGGTTCAAGAAATTTTCTCACGGCATGTCGAGCTTCTTAAACAAGCAATTGAAAAAGTAATGGAGGAAGGATTGCAAACTGGCGAAATTTCAAAAAATCAAACAGCCGAGGAATTAGCTAGTTTATTTTTAAGCAGTTATTACGGGTTTCGTGTTCTTAATGTTTCGATGCAAAATCGGATGTTGTCTGAACAGATTATGAACGGAACATTAGAAACTATTTTTGGCGCTTAGTGCGCTCTTTTTTAGCACCATTTTTGTACCGAACGTTACAATAATAAATTTAAGGAGTGTTTTTATGCCATCGATTATTTATTTACTAGCTTTAGCGATTTTTTTGTATGACTACATCTGAATTTATGGTTGCAGGTATGATGAACGAGCTTGCTCTTGCATTTCAGGTTTCTGTATCTTCAATCGGGTATTTAATTACAGCTTATGCTGGAGCAATGGTGATAGGAGGTCCCATTTTAACTGCAATTCTCTTAAGAATACGTAGTAAACAAGCATTATTATTTTTAATGTTTGTATTTTTAATTGGCCAATCGCTCGGAGCTATCGCTTGGAACTATGATAGTATGATGGTTTCACGCATTATTACCGGTATTGCTTCATCTTCAGCATTTGGTGTTGCCATATCCTTTTCTGCAACATTGGTTCCTCCTAATTCAAGGGGAAAAGCTGCATCTATTGTTCTTGCAGGTTTAATGATCGCAACAGTCCTAGGCTTACCTATAACAACAGTTATCTCGCAAAATTTTGGCTGGCGTACGAGTTTTTGGTTTGTTTCTATTCTCGTACTAGTTTCCGGGATTATGATTCAATTGTTACTACCATCATCGCCAAACAAAGAACTATTAAACTGGAAAGACGAGCTCATGCGCTTTAAAAATATTCATCTTTGGGCAGCGTACATAACAAGTATGTTTATTATAGGTGGTACGTTTGCAGCATTTAGTTATTTAACGCCTATCTTTACAAATATCACAGGCTTTTCAAGCGCAAGTATTCCATATTTACTTGCTCTCTATGGTAGTGCAACAGTCATTGGGAATATAGTGATTGGCAAGTTTGCTGATAAATATACAACGGAAACACTGTTGAGTGGATTGATTATTTTAATCGTAGCATTGTCTTTATTTGCTGTAGGAGCTGAAAATAAATATATTGCAGTTATTACTACTATTTTTATAGGCTTTACTGGTGTAGCAATGAATCCAGCTATGGTGGCGAGAGTGATGAAAACTGCTAATAATGGTACGATGATCAATACCATTCATAGTTCTTTTATTACGCTTGGTATTGTTATTGGTTCATCATTAGGCGGCCTAGGTATTAGTAAAGGCTATGGCTATATATCACCACTGTGGATTGGCGTTTGTTTAGCTACCCTAGGGTTACTATCATTATTCCCATATTTATATAAAAGGAAGGAAAATTAATGGGTACTGCGTCACATGTGTTCCGGTGACTACTAAGCCGTTTTTCTGTAAAATTTGAAATAAAGTTGTACTGTTTATAAAAAAGATATACCGTTTTAAATAAAGTTATACCGGTTGTAAAAAAGTTGCACCGAAACACTCGAAGATATTACTGCTTGGAAACTCACCAAATCGCTCAAGAACGTGAAAAAAAGGAGTGGTATAGTCGATTCGCATTATGTGTATGTAAAGTAGAATGTGATTATCTATTTGAAATATAGGATAAGGGGCACATCTTTATTATTCATTTTTAAAGTAGTCAACATTGTATCTAATAATTTTTAACAAACTGAAAAAGCTTTACTACACACGAACTGTAGTAAGGCTCTTATAGTTTACTTCAAAAGTAAACAACTTTATTATCTCTATACAAATACAGGAAATATCAGTTCATAGACTCTGCCGAAATTGTCTCACACCCGTTGAATGTCGCAAATTTTTGGAAACAACTGTTTAAAGCTGTTCGCAATTGTGTTGTTTGCTTCACACCGTTCTCGTACCAGACGTTTTTAACAACGAGTGTTCCAGTTTTTCTCTCCGCGATAATCTCGGCTCGTCCAATGAAGCTCTCTCCATATAATAGAGGCAGCACATAATAGCCGAATTTTCGTTTGATTGCAGGGGTGTAAATCTCCCAGGTGTAATCAAAGTCAAACAATTCGTTGATAAGTTTTCTGTCCCATACGAAATTATCTAGCGGAGCAATAAGCTCGCAACGCAATTTCGGCTCCTGATTTTGCAGAACGGCTTCAATAAGCGGTAAATCATCCGCGAGGCAGTACAGCATATCCTTCATTTGCTCCACGGCAACAGCAACAATGCGAGCTTCGTGTAATAGCTGGCGGAAAACCTCTTTGCGCTGTGCTGCTTTCATCCCCCATATATTCAACCATGCATCTGACGCACGATTCCATAAGAGTCCAACCGAGCCGATTCGACGTAGTACCCGCCACTTATGATGCTCAAGCTCATCTTCCAGCGGCTCTGATGCACTCAGCAGATTTGGCTGTATGTACTTCTTGGCTATATCGTAATATTTACGCGTTCCTTTTTTATGATGGATAATCAACTCACCCGTCGAATACATCTGTTCCAGCACTGATCGAGATGAATTGTTTCCACTGCTCCAGTGGATGGCCGATTGCCAAGAGAAATCTCCATCCAACTTTAAATCATCCGAACTTAGTGCACCGTGATTTTGGATATGAGCCCGTACTTGCGCTGTCAACGCTTCCATTTCGGGATAGCGTTCGGCATGTTGTCGGGCAGCCTGCCTGTATCGCTCAAAATACGGCCAGTCCTCGACAGGGATAATGGCCAGGTTCTTGTCGGGATAATCGACAAGGCTTCTATCCTCATACAGCAAATCAGCGAGCATTCCCTTAGTAAATCCTTTGATTCGCGACTGTAACACTAATTCGGCGTTTTTTCCGCAAACATCGATGGGGTCGTATTGAATACAGCCAACCTGCCGAGCAAAGTCCAATATGCCCTGCTTCCCGCTAAATTTATATTCGTCCAAAAGTCCGTGTTTCAACAACAGAAATTGCCGTGCCTGGCGGTTTGTTAATTGGATCATGTACGCACCTACCTCTAGTTTAGTTTTCTTATTATATTACATTAGGGGATGGAGGGGAAAAGAGAAGGGAAATTTGTTCACGTCCTTGCTGGGTTGTTTCTTGGACTTATTATTGGCTGGCTCGAGTCCAGTGCAATACCGAACTCAAACCAACCAATCAGCCGCATAATAATAACTCTAACTTTAAGTAAGACTACCCAGGAGGGCATCTTTTCGTTATTGCATTTCTTTTGTTGGGCCCATCACAGGTGGTACTGGTAAGCCTGCTTGACGTAATAGCACCATCATTTGGCCACGGTGATGTGTTTGGTGGTCAATTAAGAAACGTAATAATGCACCATTTGTTGCAACACTCGCAATGCCTGTTTCTGTTAGCAAGTCCACATCTGATAGCTTGGCTACCTCTTCCTTGACCGCCTCTGCTGCTTTTTCGTAAGCTGCTATAATTTCTCTTGCTGTCGCTGGAACTGGTTCATCTTGACCAATCATTGGTACAGTTAAACCTGCTAAATGACTAAAATAACCTGTTGTTTCTACTAAATGCCAGCCTAACCAACCAAGTGTACTATGCCCTTCCAAAATACTTTGTCCTAATTTGTCATCTGTTACGGCTTGTAATACTTGCAATGTCCCTTCCACAGCTACTACCCATTCCTTTAAAAAATCATCCACTTGTCGATACATCCAAACTCCTCCTCTATCATTCACTTCTATTTTATTATACGAAACATAAAGGAAAAATGCAAACACACGTTCCTATTAAAGAGTGTGTACAAAAAAACATCTGTATCTGCTAAACTTGAGAATACCATCAAAAAGGTTAGGGAGATGAGCGATTTGAGTAACGAAAAAATACCAAAAAACAAGCGATGTAAGCATTAAAAATCGTAGAGGAGTTGCTTGGAAGTTCGATTGTCGGGGTATATCTATTTGGTTCTGCAGTAAATGGTGGCTTACGCATTAATAGTGATGTAGAGGTCCTAGTGGTCGTGAATTATAGATTTCCTGAAGTAACTCGAAAAAAACTAACAGATAGACTAATGCTTATATCTGGAAAGATAGAAAATGCAGATTCTGTGAGACCACTTGAAGTCACTATTATAAACCATAGCGATGTTGTACCTTGGCGATATCTACCAAGAAATAAATTTACCTATGGTGAGTGGCTCAGGAGTGATTCTGAGAAAGGACAAATCTAGGAGCCAACCTATGGACCCTGATTTAGCTTTTGTTTTAGCACAAGTGAGAAAGAAGAGTATTTCTCTATTTGGTCCTGATGCTTCAGATATACTTGACCCCAGAGTGATTAAGGAGTCTTTACCTGGGTTGATTGAGGGTATCAAAGGTGATGAGCGTAATGTAATTTTAACCCTGGCTCGAATGTGGCAGACAGTGTCTATTGATGAAATTTCTCTAAAAGATGTGGCTGCAGAATGGGCTTTACCTCAGCTGCCCAAAGAATATTCGACATTACTCAACTTAGCCAGAAAAGCATATCGAGGAGAGTATGTTGATAAGTGGAAAGGACTGGACTCCGAAGTGACAGCACTCGTTAATCATATGAAAAATTCTATAGAATCTTGTTTTATCACTTAACTGAATTTTATTCCGTTTAAGAGCGCGTTTGTTGAAGGTCAACAGTAGAAAATAATCAAACTTTTTATAAAAATTATACAATACTTTACAAAGAAAGAATCCTTTGATCAATCTTTTTTTCAAAACGGATTCTTTTTAATCAAACTTTATTCCAAACCACATTTTCAGCAGGTGTGTCTAAACATTCACCCTCTCTTAAATTGCTCAATCTGAGTTGTATATACCAAAGAAGCTCTCCTCGTCGTTTTTGCGATCAAAGAGAGCTTCTTATTCTATATAAATAAGGGGGAATTTTGACTAGCTTTCAAGTGCAATGTTCGGTTTCCAATCAAGCATTTTTAAGAGCTAAAGGTTATAACAATAGATATATAGTTGGGGATCCTACATATCTTATTGCTGCAAAGCATCTGATTCTCTAGTTAAACATTTTGACAAATTGTTAATACTTGTTTGACAGCCTCTGCCGATTGATCGAGTGCCGTTTTTTCTTCATTTGTAAGGTGCAATTCGATAACTGATTCAATTCCATTGCCGCCTAATATTGTCGGCACCCCTAAAAATAATTCGTGGTAACCGTACTCTCCTTCTAATAGGGCAATAGAAGGAATTATTTTGCGTTGATCTTTCATGATGATCTCGACCATTTGTGCACAGGCAGCAGCTGGCGCATAATAAGCACTACCCTTGCCTAATAAACCAACAATTTCTCCGCCACCTTTACGTGTACGTTCTACAATTTGCTGCAGTCTGTCTTGAGGAATCAGTTTCTCTAATGGGATCCCTCCAGCATAGGAATATCGAATTAAAGGGACCATTTCGTCGCCATGCCCACCTAAGACAAATCCTGACACATCCTCCGTTGCAATTTGAAGCTCTTGTGCTACAAATGTATTAAAACGTGCTGTATCTAACACACCAGATTGACCAATGATTCGATTTTTCGGAAATCCTGTTTCCTTATAGCAAACATAAGTCATGGCATCAACTGGATTGCTTAGTACTAGGACTATGCTGTTTGGCGCATAATGTTTTATTTGTCTAGATACTTGTTGAATAATTTTTGCG
This sequence comes from Lysinibacillus sp. NPDC056232, assembly GCF_042267565.1. Lineage (NCBI taxonomy): Bacteria > Bacillati > Bacillota > Bacilli > Caryophanales > Bacillaceae > Lysinibacillus > Lysinibacillus sp. NPDC056232. The sequence continues at coordinate 45,848 of NZ_JBHJTF010000008.1, forward strand.
TTCGTCGCCACTAAGTCATCCCGACTCATGCCCGGTTTACGAGGAATACCTGCTGTGATAATGACAATATTTGCTCCTGCTATATCCTCATAATTACTCGTTCCTTTTATAGAAACATTAAACCTTTCGATTGGTCCTGTTTGTAATAAATCCAGCGCCTTTCCTTTTGTTGGATTCTCCACTTCTGGAATATCTAACAGCACAACATCTCCAAGCTCTTTTTGTGCCAAAAATAAGCTTAAAGTTGCGCCAGTATGACCAGCACCGATTACAGCAATTTTACTTTTTCGAAATGCCATTATACCTCACCTCGATTTTCTGTAGCTGCTGTTTCCGTCGTTTTTTTAGCACGCGTTGATGTTGCTGTTGGCTTTTTCTTCGGTGCTTCTGGTCCTTTAATCATTTGAAAAACATCTTCATCAGGCCGTGGAATTACGTGAGCGCCTAATAGTTCTCCAACGCGCTTAGCCGCCTCTTTTCCAGCATCTACAGCTGCTTGAACTGAACCAACATCACCTTTAACTACTACAGTAACGATGCCACCATCAACAAATTCTTGTTTTACGATGGTCACATCTGCCGCCTTTATCATCGCGTCTGCTGCCTCATAAGAACCAACTAATCCTTTCGTCTCAATCATTCCAATTGCACTACTCATTATCCTCACCTCGCATCACTTCCGTAGAATCAATAATACCAATAACGACCGCATCGATAGGCAACGGATTTTCTTTCATAATATAGCGGGATGATCCACCACTTGTTATGAGCACATCATCTCCAATTCCTGCCCCGATACGGTCAGCAGCTACAATTTCTGTACGAACCGGCTGTTGATTGGAATCGATTGGTTGAATAATTAATAATTTCAAGCCATTCAACCCTTCTTCTTTGCGCGTTGCCCATACACTACCTATCACTCTTCCGATCTGCATGAACTTCACCCTCTTTATCCCATATGGACTATAATTACTCAGAGCGAATTGTTAACGTCTTATTCAACTCTCGTATTTTGTCATAAGCCAATGCTGTCACGATTGTTTTTTTAGGAACAACAATTTCCTGCGCCTCTATTTCAAGCACTTCTACTTGCGAAAGTAGTTTCTTATCAAATTGATAGCTTAATGATTTTTCAGCCTGACTTACGACTGGCGAAAGTTCTTGAACATTCATTTGTCCCTTAGCTTGAGCATTGACAATTTCCGCAAATGCACCTTGCTGGATTAAACCGGCATTTGCCTCATCTGTATCGATATGCATCTCCAATCGATAACGCTCTGAAACGCGAATCGTTACATTTGATAAAATAATCGGTCTTAAACCTTGTACTTTAATTTGTACCGATTGTCCGTCCACTACTTGGAACCGAGCACTGTCAGCTGGTGACATATGAATATGTGCTTGTGCAATAATGAGTCCCTCATTTAGCACCACACTGCCCTTTGGACCAATAAGTGTAACGGGGCTAGAGCCTTTAATATCTCCTGAAATTCTTAGTGGTGGTTTAACCCCTAATTTCATCGCGTCTGTCCAGCTAATTTCCACTTGGGATAATGAACGAGCTGGGCCTAAAATGCGCACTCGCTCAATGGAACCCTTTGGACCAGCAATAACAATTGTTTCCTCAGCAGCAAACTGTCCTGGCTGCGAAAGCTCAAACTTAGGTGTTAATTGATAGTTCTCACCAAAAAGCTGCTCTACTTCCGCTTGAGCCAGATGGACATGTCGTGCTGATACACCAACAGGGATTTTACCGTCATGTTGAGAGGTAGGCTGATTTTTTAAAACTTGTTGCAATACTTCTTCGACGATTTTTTGAACTAAATTTTCCTGCATCTAACCTCCTCCTTATGTCAATGATCTGATCATTTTCCCTTGAGCTTGCTGTTCAATAAAGCCTGCATTCGCTTCATCAGTATCGATATGCATCTCTAAACTAAAATCATTCGATACACGAACTACTACCCCACGAAATGTCACAGGTCGTTCACTATCTACTTCAACAGATACTAATTCATTATTTTGAACGTCCAATGCCATCGCATCTTCTTCCGTCATATGAATATGTGCCTGTGCAATAATGACTCCCTGCTTAATGATTATTTCTTTTTCTTGATTATTTAATTTGATGCCAGCTGAACTTTCGATATCACCCGATTGTCTCAAAGGAGGGGTTAATCCTAATTTCATTGCATCTGTTCGACTAATTTCCACCTGTGTTGCCGCTCTTACAGGACCTAATACACGTACATTGTGAAGAACACCTTTTGGTCCCTCAATAGAGACACGCTCCTTGGCTGCAAACTGTCCTGGCTGCGAAAGATCAAAATCCTTCGTTAGTGCTGCATTCGGACCAAAAAGTGCCTGTAAATCCTCTTCACTGACATGTATATGACGAGCTGAAATGGCCACAGGAAATGTTTTTGTCGCTGTATTCAAGTTAGCCACCTCTATATCTTTTAGCTAGTCGCTTTGACTTCCATCCTTCACTTCGGAGATTCCTTCTGTCGCTCCAGTGATTCTTTCCGTC
>NZ_JBHJTF010000008.1:48473-160453 GCF_042267565.1 Lysinibacillus sp. NPDC056232
CGTCACTTCGGCTCTTCTTTCCGTCGGTTCGGACCCTCTTTCCGTCGCTTTGACTTCCATCCTTCACTTCGGAGATTCCTTCTGTCGCTCCAGTGATTCTTTCCGTCACTTCGGCTCTTCTTTCCGTCGGTTCGGACCCTCTTTCCGTCGCTTTGACTTCTATCCGTCACTTCGGAGATTCCTTCCGTCGCTCCAGTGATTCCTTCCGTCGCCTCGGACCCTCTTTCCGTCGCTTTGACTTCCATCCGTCACTCCGGGGATTCTTTCCGTCGTTTCGGCTCTTCTTTCCGTCGTTTCGGACCTCTTTCCGTCGCTTTGACTTCCATCCGTACTTCAGCTCTTCTATCCGCCGCTTCGACTTCTCTATCTGTCACTTCGACTATTCTTTCCGTCGCCTTTGTCCGGACTGTAAATAAAATTAAGCCTCTGCTTTTGGTAAAATTAATTCTAATTCATGGTGTGGGCGTGGGATTACATGAACAGATAGAAGTTCTCCAACACGTTGGGCCGCTGCTGCACCTGCATCTGTAGCTGCTTTTACGGCTCCTACATCACCACGAACTAATACAGTGACAATACCGCCACCAACATGTACTTTTCCTACTAAGTTAACGCTAGCAGCCTTCACCATTGCATCCGCTGCTTCAATTGCTCCTACTAATCCTTTTGTTTCTACCATTCCTAATGCTGTACTCATTTGTCATTCCTCCAAATTATTTATTTTGTAATGTGATTTGTTTTAATACTTGATCAACAATTTGTTGAACCACCGCTGTATCCAAAGATGGATCTTGTGCCTTACTATTTTCTACTACTGGTTTTGCTAAAAATTCTGGTTTTGGCACTTCTACATCTTTAATGCCATAAGCCATACGTTTAATATTCAATAAATGTCTCGCTGTAATGTTATCGGACGTAATATTGCCACCAAACGTGCCACACCCTAATGTGAAGGATGGTGCTAAGCCTGTAGTTCCACCAACAGCGCCGATGGATGATAATGTATTAACAACAATTCTAGACACCGGTAATTCGACTGAAAACTGCTCAGCTAAAGCTGTATTTTCTGTATGAATCGAGCATGTATGCCCGCGTCCACCAATGTTAAGTAAATCAATCATCACCTGTTTGGCCTCTGTACTGTCCTCGACTGTATATAACGCAAATATCGGTGATAGTTTTTCCAGTGAAAATGGAATGTTTTTGCCAATCATCGTTTCCATACCGACAAGTACTTTTGTGTCTTCCGGCACGGTAATACCGATAGAATCTGCTAAGCAAGCTGCTGACTTCCCTACAATTTGAGGATTTACTTTCCCAGGAACAGGAGAGATTAACTTCTCCATCTTCACTTTCTCTTCATCACTCAAAATATACGCATTGTTTTTCTTTAACTCTGTTAAAACTTGCTCAGCAATGACTTTATCTACAATAATTGATTGCTCTGTCGCACAAATTGTGCCGTTATCAAAAGACTTACTTTGTACAAGCTGGCGAACAGATTTGGAGATGTTCGCTGATTTTTCAATGTAAGCTGGAACATTTCCTGGTCCTACACCATAAGCAGGTTTGCCTGAGCTATAGGCTGCTTTTACTAGCGCACCGCCACCAGTCGCTAAAATTAAGTGAATATCTGGGTGCTTCATTAATTGCTGTGTAGCTTCCATAGAAGACATTGTTAAACAGTGTAGCAATCCTTCTGGTGCTCCTGCTTTTTCTGCAGCTACTCTACAAATCTCTAAAGCTTCCTTTGTACAATCAACTGCATATGGGTGTGGGCTTAGGACAAGACCATTTCTAGTTTTCAATGAGATAAGTGTTTTAAAGATTGCTGTTGATGTTGGATTTGTCGTTGGTACAATGCCCGCGATTACGCCAAACGGACTAGCAATCTCTGTCACTTTCTTTATTCGATCGAAACCAACGACACCAACAGTCTTTAAATCTTTAATATCTTCATAGACATCTCTAGAGGCAACCTCATTTTTCATCTTTTTATGATTAGGTATACCCATCCCTGTTTCCTGAACGGCCATACTTGCCAAACGTTCTGCCTCTTTAAATGCGGCATCCGCAACAGCCTTGACGATATGATCTACTTGCTGTTGTGAATACTGCATGTAAGCAGACTGTGCAATATTGGCAAGTCTCACGGCGTCTCTCATTTCTTGAATTGCTAATAAATCTTTATCTAGTGTGGCCACTAAAGCCCCTCCTTTCTAAACAACTGGGTTTCTCGCTAAATTTTCAATAGCTTCTCTAAAAGCATTGGCAGCAGCTTGGCAGGAAGATTGGCTACCACTTACTAAACCGCCACCGAAATTGGTTTCAGATGGTGGACCAAAGAAAACCTTTAGCTCTACATCTGCCGCCTTTAATGCAGCATCTAAACCTACGATAGCTTCAAGTGGAGGTGCTATTAAATAAGCAAGAGCTGTTCCAACCTTAACGTTTGCTAGCTCAGCCAAATACGTACCACAACTTGCTACAGTATGTGCAAAAAGAGCGTGGTTTTCATTTTGAAGGATGGCTTCAAAATACGTATCAAACTGAATTTTCTGCTGAATCGCATCGAAACCACTGCGTATTTCATCAGGCGTGCTACCGGCAATGATGCCAATTACTTCACCAGACAATGGGCCAGATGCATGTGCCGCTCCAGCATAAAAGCTTTTCGCATACACAACATCAACATCTGCTTTTTTCGTAGCCTCGTCCAACGCTACATAGCCAACATCGTCTATTGTTAGAGTGACGAGTCCAATGCTCTTGTGATATGGCTTTAAATCTAATTGCTCCGCTAGTTCACTATTCACTCTTGGAATGATTTGCATTGCCAAAATTTCTGCCATAATTTTTTGAGGATTCATCATTTGTCCCCCTAACCTTCTTTTGCCACAAGACCTACTCCACTAGCCTTGTAATGCAATATTTTTTGCACGACTGTTCCTAAATAAGCACCCGCCTCTAATGGTGGGATACCACCTTTATGAATATTCGAAACGACCATTCGATCAGCTTCTACTGTGCCCATTCTAGGTTGATAGCATATATAGGCACTCATTGACTCAGCAGATACCAGGCCAGGACGTTCACCGATTAGATAAACGATCACTTCTGCTTGTAAAAGTTCGCCAATTTCATCCATAAGAGCAACACGCCCTTTATCAATATAGAAAGTCGTTCCTATTTCAATATTCAAATTACGAAGGCTTTGCTGTAACGCTAAGAAAACATCTTGCACATTTTCTTCAATCGCACTTGCACTTAATCCGTTAGACATAATGATTTGTACCTTTGGATTTTTTTTACACTTCGATTGAATAAGTGTCTTTGCTTCATCTGATAAACGACGACCTAAATCTGGTCTAGTAATGTATTCTTCCTTATCTGTCACTCTTGATGTTACTTGAAAGACATCGAGCTTTTGTAGTAGCCCTTCTGTCACTTCTCCATAAACTGCATCTACTGCCGCTGCATGATCGAGTCGGAACTTTAGCCAAGTTTTTGTTTTTGGTCTTGTCCCAGCTCTCCCAACACCTATTCTTGCAGGTGTATGCTTTTTAGCAGCTTGAACACTTTCAGACACTTCATCCTCTTCAAATTTAAAGGCTGTGATAGGTGCCGAAGTGTCAGTAGGTTCGTCATTACTTGCGCTGTAATACAATTGTTCTTGGGTATGTGATTCAGAATGATAAAGTTTAATTAATGATTCATTTGATCGTTCTGTTGTGCTCGGACTTGCTACTTCATCAGCATAATTAGCATTAGCTACAGTATCTTGAAGCTTAATAAGTATTTCCTTTTGTTCTTCTATTGGTACAGCCGTGTCATGAGAAGATTCGTCTGCCTCATGATTGCCCATCTTTTCCATAACGAGTTGTGTAATCATTGCTACTAGTTGTTCATTCAATGGACTCACCTACCTTTCAAATATAGATAAATCGCCAGCTCTTGCAGATAGACGACCATTTTCATAAATGCCCATTTTTTCTAACCACGCTAGAAATGCAGGTGCTGGTTTTTTACCAAACGTTTGAAGTAATGTAGCGACATCATGGAAGCTCATTGACTGATAGTTCAGCATGACATCGTCGCCCATTGGTGCAGCGATAATAAAGTTGACACCAGCTGCTGTTAGTAAAACACTTAAATCTTCAACATCATTTTGGTCTGCCTTAATATGGTTTGTGTAACAAATATCAACGCCCATTGGGATACCGTGCATTTTGCCCATAAAGTGATCTTCTAGTCCTGCACGTATAACCTGTTTGTTATTGTATAAATACTCAGGTCCAATAAAGCCCACAACCGTATTCACAATATACGGATTAAAATGTCTAGCAAAGCCGTAATTGCGCGATTCAAGTGTTACTTGGTCAATACCCATATGTGCCTCAGCAGATAGCTCCGAACCTTGTCCAGTTTCAAAATAGAATAAGTTCGGGCCAGTTCCTGTTCCTTGCTTTTTCACAAGCTCTTCTGCTTCTCTTATTAGGTCAGCAGAAATGCCGAACGAGCGATTAGCAATTTCTGTTCCAGCAATACTTTGGAAAATCATATCGGCTGGTGCACCTTGTTTAATAGCCTTCATCTGTGTTGTAATATGTGCCAATACACAGTTTTGTGTAGGAATCGACCAATCAGTGATAAACTCCTTTGTCGCTTGCAATACTTTTTTCACACTTTCAACGGAATCATCTACTGGGTTAATCCCTATGACCGCATCGCCAATACCATAGGACAAGCCCTCTTTTAATGAGGCAATAATCCCGTCAATATTGTCTGTTGGATGATTCGGCTGTAATCTTGAGGAAAGTGTGCCCTTTTGTCCGATCGTAATATTACAAGTTGACAGTATCTCTACTTTATTGGCAGCATGGACGAGATCTAAGTTGGACATCAGCTTTGTAACGGCCGCAATAATTTCTGAATTCATACCTTTGCTTAATCGTTTTAATTCCCGATCTCCTGTTTCATTGGATAAAATGTATTCTCTTAGTTGCTCGATACTCCAGTTTTTAATTTCTCCATAAATTTGCTCATTCATATCACCTTCAATAATGCGTGACACTTCATCATTTTCAGAAGGCACTAATGGATTTTCTCTTATATCCTTCACTAACAGCTCACTTAAAACGGCTTTCGCCGCAATTCGTTGCTGGACAGATTCAGCCGCAATTCCAGCTAACTGATCTCCTGATTTTTCTTCATTGGCCTTGGCCATTACATCTTTTAATGATTTAAAATTATATTTTTCTCCACCAAATATCACCGATAGATTCACATTCATCCTCCTTACTTTGAGTGGAAAGCAAGTGTTTTCACTACGACTGGGACAACACCAGCTGGTAGTACTTCCCCAATGTCAATATAATCACCTGTTTCGACTTTGATTTGATCAATGCAAATGATGGGAACTGTTTGATTGATTGCTCGTATCGTTTGCCCAATAACTTTTGCATAATCTGATTGAATGACTATGATAATTGGTATTTCCTTGGAGCTTCTCATCGCTAAGTGCTTCAAAATAGCCTCACATAATGCATGGACATCCTGGAAGCTTAAGTATGGTAAATGACTAAAATAGAGTGCAAATGGAGAGCGATTCTCTTGTATAGAAAATAGAACATCAGCTCGTTCAACAGCTGTTTTTACCGCATAGTCGAATTCTTTGCTGTTCGTATCCATATGACAATCGAAAACAGGCACATTTTTTAAAGGCAATACTTCCGCATCTACCTGTATCGTTGCACCACTAATCTCAGTTGTTTGGGTACCTGCACCAGTCACCGTTGCCCGCGCTGTTTCCTCTGGTTTAAGCCATAAAAAGGATTGTAACTGTTCATGCTGTAAAAGATTTGTCGCCAATTTTTCGCCTATATCATCATACTGACGGTTTGTACATTCATTTTCATAAATACAGGCCGCTACGCCACCGGAAAAAACGACTGCTTCAACCGGTTTATCCCAAGTTGGCAAATGTCCTAGCAATAATGGATGCTGTTCATCTGTTAATTGTCCGCTTAGCGTTGCCGCTACTATATCCACCATTTCTTGGATTAGTTGTGAGACACGTACATCCTCTACTGCATCACCCACTTTTAATGGATTTGACCATTTCTCCATCAATTTCATAATGGGTGGTGATATCGATTGGACAATGCCATTCTGAAATTCTATGAGTCTCCCTCCGACATGCAATGTACACGTACCAATTACTTCTCCGAACTGCATTGCCGCAATATTTGCTGTACCACCACCGATATCGATGTTTGCGATAACTTTGGCCGTATTTTTAGATTGCTGTAAGGTACCTGCGCCTTTTGCTGCAATGATACCTTCCAAATCGGGGCCAGCTGTAGCAACTAAAAAGTGTCCAGCTGAATCTGCAATCGCATGAACAACCTCGCTGGCATTTTCCTTTGTTGCAGATTCGCCTGTAATGATAATGGCACCTGTTGCAATATCTGCTGGTGAAATTTGGGCCAATTGATATTGCTGAAAAATAAATTGCTCGATTTTTTCCATATCGATAATTTCTTTATTGATAAACGGTGTTTTAATAATAGGACTTTGATGTAGAACTATTTTTTCAATAATTTCTATGCGTGGCACATGCGTTACACCTGCAACGTTTTTCAACAGAAAACTACTGACAACCATCTTTGTTGTACTTGTACCAATATCAATGCCTGCACTATAAATTTTCTCTGCCTTCAACTTACTCTCCCCCTCTCGCCACTTAAGGGCAATACATGAGATAAGGACTATCACGATCCTTCACAAATTGGCGAATTTCTTCGTCAGAATTGAGCTGAATAAGTGGCGCAATAAACCCAATACCAAGCTTTTGCCACGAAGAGGTTTTCACAATTGGACCATGCGTCATGACATTTTGTAATAAAGCTGTTGCTCTTTCTACATCTGCATGTGGTGCATCAATTTTTGTAATGACACCAATTTGTATTTTCGGAATTCCTAAGCTAAATTGCGGAGGAAAAACACTCCTTGATGACGTGGCATCCTGCAAATAAATCACATGTGTCACTTCAAGCGATGTTGCCATAATGTTTCTGTAATACATCGGATTTTCTATATATTCTCCTGGTGTATCAACAATCCAATCATCATAAACGAGCGCCTGTGTTTTATTGGCTTGTCCATCTTTCCCCAATAACGCATTCATCAGTGTCGACTTACCTGCTTGCACACCACCTATGATCATTACTCGATTTTTCATACGGCACATCCTATGACTTCGTTATTTTTGATGGTGTATAGCCTAGCTTCTCTGATAGAAAACGATTAATCTCTAACATTGCCATTTCAACCTCGGAGACACTGCCAACAATAACGAGACTGCCAGTAAAGCGATCTAAAAAGCCTAGTTTTACATTGGCGGACTTTGTTGCTAAATCTCCTGCGATAATAACTGTCTCACTCGGTGTACATGTCATGATGCCTAGTGCACCTGCTTCTTGAATACCTAACTTTTGAAACATATCAGGGTCAGGATTTGCAATTAGATGACTTAATGTTAGTTGCTTTCCTGGCACAAACTCCTGAATAAACCGTTTCTTTTCTTCACTCACACGTCATCACCTCTTTCTAGTTCATTGTTCATTTAGTCAAGACTTTTGATCTGTTAGATATTCACCTTCTTTAATAATGCCTGCCTTGCGATCCTCTTGTTCTAGCCTTAGAGCGGTTGGAACAGATAGCTTATAGGCTAATATAATTGCGATAACACCCGCTAAAAACTTGCCAGCAATAACAGGTAAAATAATGGTCGGTTGGAAGTTAGCCGTAAATGATAAATGATCTCCTAGAAGGAATGCTGAACAAACTCCAAAGGCAATGTTAATGACCTTATCTTTCGGTGGCATATGTCGAACAAGTGTAAACATGGCTAAAATATTAGCAATTGTCGCTAAAATACCTGCGCTCCCTACTGACGATAGGCCTAATTTTTCACCTGCTGCTTCTAGAGGTTTCGATGCATATTTTCTTATTAAGTACACCATTGGGAATGCACCCGCTAGCATAATACCGATGTATCCAGCTGTTTCTAGTGCTCGGAATTGATCGACTTTATCTGCCATGATCGGATCAAAGCCCCATGCACCAAAAACCTTTGTAAAAATACCTGTGAAAATTTCTACAATCGAGAACACTAGCACAAGCTTGATAGCAGCATCCATCACACGTCCAAAAATCATGAAACCTTTGATCATGCCATTTGGAATTAGTTTTAGACCTAACGCAATTAATACGACGAAAATAAATAAAGGCAATAAATTAATTAATATTTGTAAAACAGATATGGCAAAAACATATGTTGGTGCCGCTGTTGTACTAATTACTTCTCGAACATCTGTATTAAACATCACAATCAAAATAGAAGAAATAAATGCGCCAATCGGAATTGTTAAAACACCCGCCATAATACCTAAAGCCATATATTTATGATCCCGCTTATCTAACATGGCAAGACCCATTGGAATAGAGAACACAATTGTTGCACCTGACATAAATCCGACAACTAGAGCCATGACCCATCCTTCATAGGACTCTTTTAACGCATTTGCTAATTGATATCCTCCCATGTCCGACGCTAAAATTGTCGTTGCTGCAATCGCTGGATCAGCACCAATCCATTCAAAAATCGGACTAATAAAATGACTTATAAACCACGTTAAGTAAGGTATAGCTGCCATGATCCCTGCAGCAGGTACAAAAATATGTCCAACCGTATGAATACCATTCATAAACTCTTTACCGATTCCATATTCAGCATCTCGAATTGCTCCAATTGCTCCTAAAACTGCACAAATCATAATAATATAAACGATAACCGTTCCTACCATTGCCATCCTTCTCATTCCCCCCTTTAATTAATTTATAAAAAAAAGACGCATTTAAAGAGGAAATCTCTTTAAAGCGTCTTTGCTTAACTATTTACTTGTAAGGTATTGATAATGCGCCTTGCAATAAGCACCATTTCCTGTTGAGTCTGCATACTCTCACTGCGAATTTTTTTATAAGCGTCATCCTCACTAAGGTTCTCTGACTGCATGAGCAAACCTTTTGCTCGTTCGATTATTTTTCGCTTTTCTAATTCAGTTTGCTTATGCAGCAATTCCCCGTTTAGACGATTGAACTTATCAATCTGGTGAAATGCCACTTCCAACGCTGGAAGGACATTCTTCTCAGAAAACGGTTTCATAACATAGCCTAAAACATTGTCCTGCTTCATGTACATTAACAATTCTTTTTCACTATATGCGGATATAAATAGCACCGGTATACCTAGCTGCTGTTCAATAATTTTGCTTGCCTTTAAACCATCTAGCTCTGGCATTTTAATGTCCATTAAGATTAACTGTGGCTTATATGTATAAGCCAACTCAATTGCTGATTCCCCATTATTCGCTTGCGCTACTACTTCGTAGCCATGATCCTCTAGCATAAACTTCAAATCAATTGCAATAAGCGACTCATCTTCGACAATCATAACTTTCCTAGTCATTTAGGATAAATACCTCCTCACTTACAGGGAACTGGATTTGAGTATGTGTACCTTGTTCACTAGGGATAATTGAAAATGTGCCAACTAAATCATATTCAACAAGCCTTGTAATAATCTCCATTCCAAATGATGACTTCACCTCTTGCATTCCAACGCCGTTGTCAGAAATATGAAGTGAAATAGTGGAAGCATCCTGTTGAAATCGGATATCGATTGTTCCCTCTTCACGACCTATAAAAGCATATTTCATTGCATTTTGCAGTAGCTCACAGATGATCAAAGCGAGCGAAACAGCTTTTTTAGAATGACAAAATAACTGTATATTATCGTGATGGAAGGTTAATTGAATAGATGATGTGTTGGATGTCCCAACCATTTTATGTCCAATCTTTTTAGACAATGCGATAATGTCTACTTTCTCTTCAGCATTATCCTCATTTTCTAAAATAAGTTCATAAACAGATGAAATACTATATATTCGATTTAATGCCTCCTGAAAAGCACTTGCATTTGAAGCTGACAAGTCAGTTCTCATTTGTAAGCGCAAGAGACTTGTAACTGTTTGTAAATTATTTTTCACTCGGTGGTGAATTTCCCTTATAGCAAATGTTTTCATCATTAATTCATTTTCTTTCAGCTTAAGCTCTGTAAGATCATGAATTATGAGGAGTGTCACTTTATCGTTTTGATTACGAATAGGAATTTTCTTCACAATAAAGGATTTACGATCAATTGTAATTTCTAAGAAAAAGACATCATCGCCTTTATCATAGACCTCCTGTAAAAAAGGTAAAATCTTATCCAATGCAACGTTATCAAAATGTTTCAGCCCGGATAGCTCTGATATAAATCGGTAGCCTGCAGGATTGCTATAGATGACTTTATTTTCATGATTTGTGAGAATAACTGATTCCACTAGCAAATCAGAAACTACTGGAATCGGTTGAGAATTTGGCTCTACAATATGCTCAATTAACGCAAAAGGCATCTGTTGAAAATCATCTTTAGGTGTTGTTTGCATATCCACCTTTTTTTCCTGGATTAACACTGCCATAACTTGTTGTTGGTCATTAAAGAGAGGGACAACGTTTTGTTCAACCGTTATACCTTCCTGTGTGATCGCTCTAGTCATTGACGATTTTTCCTTATTTTTAAAAGCAGCAAATACTGCTGGCTCAAAGCTTTCAAAGACAAATTTGCCAATTACAGATTTTTCGTATAAGCCTCTTTCTGTTTTTGGGAATGCCTCTGCCACAACAATTGCATACGGTAAGTTTTCCATCATACAATCTATGAACATATAACAATCTGTCAACTCAGCATAGTACGATAATGTTGCTTCTATTTCTTTTAACTTTTCTATATCTGTTGCAGATAAGCTCGTATATTTTCGACACAATGATTGAATGTTCGACAGGCTCAAACCCCCTATCACAGAATAACCAAATTTCAATTTTGATTATTCTAAAATTTCTTGTCATCATTAATTATAAACCTTTTGCAAAATTATTTTCAATAAAAAAAATAATTTATTTTAATAGTTTTCGTTGCATTACATAGAACTATATAGCCTAAAAGAGAAATATTCAACACTTTTTTTCAAACCCATCGCTATCTCACGATAAGAACGTTATTTTAATATATAAAAAAAGCGAGAATGCAATAGGTGCAATCTCGCTTTTTTCTACATTATTTCTGGTGTAACAGCTAAAATATTCCCAAATGTTTCACGCTGCTTTGCCTCTTCTTCATTCAGCAAAATATGGATATCTCCGTGGTCGTTTGAAGTACGAATTAAACGCCCCATTCCTTGCTGTAAACGAAGTTGCATAAATGGTAATTCCACTTCTTCATATGGATTTTCTGCAAATGTACGTTTCGCATCAAATAATGGATCATGTGGAGGGAAAGGTAAATCATAAATAATAACCCGAGTTAATGCCTCCTCCGGCAAATCTAGACCTTCCCATAAATGATAGGAGCATAATGTTTTGATCGTGCCTTCTTGGAAATCACGAACAATTCCTGATAGTTCACGGTCCCCCTCGAACGCTACATACATTCGTTCCATAAGAGGTAGTTCCGCTTTGAAATCTAACATTGCTTGTTTTGATTTAAATAAAATTAATGTTTTTTCACCATCACGTAATAGCTGTTGAACCCGTGCCGTTTTCTGCTTTTGAGATAGCTCATGTAAATAAATATGCATAACTTCTTCATAATCGAATGGAGAGGGAACAGAAAACGATTGATAATTACGAATCCCTAAACTATAGGCAATATATGAAAAATCTTTATTGACTGATAAAGTTGCTGAAGAAAATATGATTGGAAGTTTTTTAGAGAATAATTTCTCTTCTAACACTTCTGTGATGAGACGCGGCATAATGACAAGTGTTTCTTCCCCATCCGTTTCCTCTAACCAGTCAACTGCATCTCCCTGTGCTACAAAAATACGTAAAGAAGCCTCGTATTGTTCTAAATACTCCTCTGCCATATTTAATTCATACTCCGGAATCATGTACATTTCAGATTCAAAGACAAATTCCTCAAGTAATGTTTCGACATCATGAATAAGTTGTTTCCCGTATTTCAACAGATTTGGCGATTTATTAATACGTTTACGGTCTTCTTCTGAAGCGACTAAATCATCTCGTAGCTGGTCAAAAAATAGCTCATGGTCATCTTGTAATTTTTCCATTGCATATAATGTACGTTCTCGCACACCATCTACCATTAAACGCTCTAACAATTGAACAATTGTTGTCGCCTGTACTTTATACGTCATTGCTTTTTGTGCAGCATACTCTAATAAATGACCTTCGTCTAGCACCATCATTGATACTTCCGGCAATAAAGCTAATTGCCCTTCACGTTCACGTGACTCCTTTGTAGCTAAATGTTCCATCAAAAAATCTTGTGAACAAATAATGAGATCCGCTGATTTACGATAATGTGCTCGATGTAATGTTTGACCACATCGATTTCGCAGGTCACATACTGAACACTGCATAATCGAGTTGTAATTTACTTTTTGCCAATCTTCATCACTAACTGTTTGATAATCGCTGCGCTCACCATAAGGTTGTATTGCAATCATCGAGCCCTGTGCATATACTCCATCAGGAATAGAAAACGAAATATCATCGATCCATTCATCGGTTTCTACTTTTTCGGCTTCCTCAAAACGCTTTAAGCATAAATATTGGTCTCGTGACTTTGCTAAGCGTACATCAATTTCAAGACCTAACGTTTTTTGTAGCTTATAAATATCGCCGCCCTCTTTTACTAGCTGGTCAATTAAGGTTTCATCAGCACATGCGATCAGGGCTGGTTTACCAGTATAGCGTGCATAAGATACAGCTGGTAGTAAATAGGCAATTGTTTTACCAGTCCCTACCCCAGCCTCTGCAAAAAGCACGTTTTTCTCTTTTAGGGCCTGCTCGATTTGATAAGCCATAAAAATTTGCTCATCACGGCATTCAAAGCCCTTTTCAGGTAATTCATCGTAAAGGACGTCCCCCATCCAGTCACCTAATGACTCAAAAAATGAGCGGTCCTTCGTTAATACAAATGGTAAAGATTTACGCAATTGACGTTCCCCCTCTAACTATCTGGTCCTATTATACGCGACGAAACGGAAGATAAGAAAAAATCTTATCTTCCGTTATCATTCGTTAATCTCTTTTAGACTTTTGTCCCCAGAACTGGTAATAATTCGTTTCAATAAAGCCATTGAATAATTTACGTTTCTTTGTCGATTGACGACCGTACAGTTCCTCAAAGTTTTTCATTGAGGATAGCATGTACACAGACCAAGTCGGATAGTTTTTCATGACTTTTCCTAAATCACAAATGACCTGCTCCACGATCTCAATGTCCCCAATACGTTCCCCGTATGGTGGATTACCAATCATAACACCATCTGTTAGCTGTGTTGTAAAATCACGTGCTTGCATTTGCTTGAACGTAATCATATCACCAAAGCCCGCTTCTAGTGCATTTTCTTGTGCAATACTCACCATGCGATGATCGATATCAGACCCGAAAATTTCTAATGGTTGATCATAGTTCGCTATGCTATCTGCTTCATCTCGCACTGCATCCCAAATTTTTGCCTTCATCCATGGCCATTCCTCTGAAATAAATTCACGATTATAACCGGGTGCAATATTTTGTCCAAGCATTGCTGCTTCTAAAGCAATTGTGCCCGAACCACAAAATGGATCAACAAACGGTCGATTTGGATTCCACTTTGAAATTTGTACGAGTGCCGCTGCTAATGTTTCTTTTAATGGTGCTTCGCCCTGCGCTTGACGATAACCACGCTTATGCAAGCCCACACCCGATGTATCAATAGTAAGTGTAGCCACATCTTTTAAGATTGAAACTTCAATTTTATAAGTTGCACCAGATTCATCTAAAAAGCCTAAACGCTTATAATGCTGTTTCATACGCTCAACAATTGCTTTTTTAGTAATAGCCTGACAATCTGGTACACTAAATAATTTGGATTTAACAGACTTCCCCGATACTGGGAAAGCTGCATCAACGGGTAAATATTTTTCCCAAGGTAAAGCTTTTACACTTTCAAACAATTGTTCAAAAGATTTAGCCGGAAACTGTCCTACAACAATCTTTACTCGGTCTGCTACACGTAACCATAAGTTTGTTCGTGCAATGGCCGTTTCGTCACCTTCAAAATACACTTTGCCGTTTTCGACTGTTGTTTCATAGCCTAATGCCTGTACCTCTTGTGCTACAATCGACTCTAATCCCATTGCAGCAGTTGCTACTAATTTATAGTTTGCCATACGCTAATTCCTTCCTTGATGTTCAATTTCCCAATACTCTAGAAACTCCATAAGTTCGTGAAGCGGTAAAGGTTTACTGTAATAATAGCCTTGGATTATATCACAGTTCATTTTACGTAGTATATCCACTTGTTGTGCTTGTTCTACACCTTCAGCAACAACTTTCATTTTTAAGCGATGCGACATTTGAATAATCGCATCTACTACTGCCTGTTTTTCATCGAGTGAGCCAATATGCTGAATAAAGCTTCGATCGATTTTTAAATAATCAAGGGGGAAACGAACTAAATAACTAAGAGACGAATAGCCTGTCCCAAAATCGTCTATCGAAATTTTAAAGCCCATTTTCTTGAGTCGCACAAGCTTGCTAACCGTTTCATTTGCACTGTTCATCACTGTTCGTTCTGTAACTTCGATTTCAAAATTGTTAGCAGGTGTATTATAACGCTCTAATATTGCTTGAACAGAGTCTAAAAAGTTTTGTTGCTTAAAGTGAATGCTGGAAATATTGATGGCAACTGGAGTCTTATAGCCAGATTGACGCATCTCTATCACTGCTTCACAAGCTTTTTCTATAATTACTTCGCTTAAAGGAATGATTAATCCCGTTTCCTCTGCATAAGGAATAAATTCTGCTGGCGAGACAAATCCCAATCTTTCACTATTCCAACGTACAAGAGCCTCTAACCCTTGAATCTCTTCATTTTCCACAGATATTTTAGGTTGGAAATGCAGCTCAAATTCTCGGTTTTCAATAGCTCTCCGTAGTTCTGAATCTAATAATAAAACACGCTGAGAGTCAGTCTTCAATTCATCAAAATAAAAAGCATAGTCGTTAAGACCATTCTTTTTCGAATAAGTCATTGCCTTGTCGGCACAATGAATCAATTGCTCTGTTGTTTCACCATCTATTGGATACATACTGATACCAATACTTGTAGAAATAAAAATATCTTGACCATTAATATCCAAAGGCTGTTCAATAATCCCAATAATTTGTTCAGCAAAATTTGCAGCTTCTTTGGCATTTTTTACGTTTGTCAACGTAATAATAAACTCATCACCGCCGTATCTAGCAATGATATCTTTATTTTTTAACAATGTTTTTAAGCGCTTTGCTACTTCTACTAGAATGGTATCTCCAACAGCATGACCTAACGTATCATTAATTTGCTTAAATCGATCTAAATCTAAAAAATAGACTGCATGCTGTACTGAATGAGAAATTGCAGAAGTTGATTCTAATAGATTATCCATTCTTTCAATATAAGCAAATCGATTGGATACTTCCGTTAATGAGTCAGTTAACAAACGCTTTTCTAGTTCATTTTCTACGATCTTTCTTTCAGACAAATCTGAGAAAATGCCACAGTAATTTGTCATCTCTCCCTCATCGTTGGCTACACCAACAATTGTTAACCATTCTGGATATACGTCTCCGGTTTTACGACGATTCCATATTTCCCCCTGCCAAATGCCTTCTTGTCGTATCTTTTGCCACATATCTAAATAAAATTGCAATTCATGTACACCTGACTGTAGAACGGCTGGCGTTTTTCCAATCACTTCATCACGCTTATAGCCAGTTACAAATTCAAATGCAGGATTGACCAATTCTATTCTTTTATACTTATCCGTGATCATGATGCCTTCAGATACATTTTCGAAGATCTTTGTCATTAAGGCAATAGGATACTTGGAAATCGAATTTAGCTTCTCCAGACTATCGTTCACTCCGCTCATGATTCCGCTCCATCCTATCTCTCTTTACTACTTTTTTTAGAAAAGCGCTTTTGCGCCAGTCTACTCTTATGTAGACAATATGTACATCGTTGCGATAATCGTTTTAATTAGATGTTTTTGTTTCGAATCGTAGCGACAGAGGCATGACCAACAGTGTACAGCCTTATTCTCAAACGTATATCGCGCATGTCTAGACATGATTAACAAGTAACTTTTTCTTACTATAGTCAAAAGAAAAGCTCTCCACCAAATTGGAGAGCGCTTGTCATTTCATAAATAAGCATCAAAAAATTCCATAAGCCATGTTTTGTTCCCGAGTACTCAAACAGCTATCGCCTCGTACGACCGGGTAGTAATCATCTATCTACAGAGCGAACTCTGTCCCTCTATCCGTTCAATTCCTTTTAGAGAGTGCCCCTACCATAATTTGGGTTTCTCACTCGTGGGGTTTACCTCGTTCCACCTTGCATGTTTCCAAGCAAGCTACGTCACTGTGGCACTTTCAGGAAGTTTCAACCATATCCTTAAGACTTAGGTTTTCCTTCCGCCGTCAGCTTTTACAGCTGCCTTACCTTATTTTTTCAGTAAGCACGAACACTACGGTCATCTCAGAACCGTGCGAGCATGGACTTTCCTCTACGACGTCTAGCGCCGCAGCGATTACCAGAATTTCATGATGATAAAAAAGATTATACTAGAGTTTTATGATAAACACAACATAATTGACAAAATTTATTCGTACAACTTACTACCAAAGACGTGTTTCTCTAAATTAGAAAGACGTTTTAAAATATCAAAGTTTGTCGTACCAGATGTCGATGCGACAGGTTGTCTCTTAGGCGTATTATCAATTTCTTCTTTTAACTGTTTATTTTCTTCACGAAGTTGGGCCACCACTTTTTCGAACGCTTCATAGTCTTGTATTATCTCATCAAGAAATGAATCGACTTCTTCTACATTGTAGCCTTTAAAGTTTTTCTTAAATTCCTTTTCAAGGATCATTTTTGACGTTAATTTAATATCCATTCACATCGCCCTTCCTCACACTACGTCGTTTCATTATAGCATACTTCATCACATTATATCGTCTGAAAATATCAATTGTAAGGCAAAACTTGTCGTTTTTTGCGCTTACCCGGGAAATTATTTCTTATTGCCTAACCGGAGTAACCTCTTTTCCCAAGAAATTCCCCATTTTTGCTTCTGTTCTACTCTCCATTGCTCATTCTTCTTAATTAGTTTTATACCCTCTTGCGTATAATAAAGGGCCTGGTCATATTCTTTCATTTGATGCTCATATATCATAGCTAGCTGTTCTAATACATGCAACTTTTTTCGTTGATCAACGAAATGTAGAGAAGCCACAAATGCATCGATCGCTTCACTAAACTTTTTATTTCTTTTATGCTGTATCGCCAAATAATATTGTGCATTTCCTGCTTCAAGTGCATCAAATTGGGTCGTAACCTTTTCTAAAACCTTTACGCTCTGCGAACTCTCTTTTAAATCGGCGTACCATTTACCAATATTTGTAAATGTTTTCGCCGATTCTTCACTCGTCTCTTCAAATAGCAAATTTGTAGAATGAACATAAAGCGTAATAAGTGAAAGTAAATCCCATTCATTATGAAGAAGGACTTTCATCAGTGCATCTGGAGCACCGCTTTTGACGGCATCTAAATAAATAATTGGTGCAAGATATCCAGGTATATCTCCAATGCGGGAAAAGCCAAGCTTCTCTTCTTCCACAGACTTTAATTTCATTCTTTCCATATCATTTTTCCATAAACGCTTTGAACTATGCAACAAATCGATTTGCCGCTGTGTACGTAGCTTAGGTAATTCTTTTTGGTGGAGCGTCCAACGTGTTTCAAGTTGCGGCCAGTCAAAGCTTTTTCCATTGTAAGTAATAACTGTCGCTGTTTTTTGCCAAAGCTTTGATTCAAAAAGTAACGCTGCCTCATGAGCTGGATCCGCTAAAACATATTGAGTTAAAATAAAGCTTTCATCTTCCTCTGATACTGCTAAAAAGCCTAAAAGAAAAATTTGTGTGCCTACTCCTTTTAAGCCAGTCGTTTCCGTATCAAAAAACAATACTTTTTCATTCATTTCTAACGCATATGGATGTTCGAACTTTGCCTCTTGCCATTTTACTAATGCATCAAAAAATGACTGCAATTTATAATCACCATGCTGATAACTAAATGGATAACGCACCTGTCGTTTAAAAACAATACCAAATTCATTTTCTACAACTGTCAGTCCCGCTTTTTCCCACCGTTCAGTATAGCTTGGAGCAACAGGTTTTTGATAAGCAGGTTTAATCTCTTTTTTTAAAGTTGTTGTCGTTTTTTTACCGAGCATTTTTTTCATTTGTAAAATTTTATTTTCGTAAGACATTATCTTCACTCATTTTCTGCATATTAAATTGCTAAAACTTTTAGTATTATTTCTTCACATACTGTAATCATAACGCATCTTTTAGCTTCTGCACAAAGAGAAGGTAAAAGTAGTAAAGCTAGTCGAGTGTTCTTGTCACTTCCCTTTCGCTTCAGAACAGCTTTTAGCGGGTAAATTTAAATGGCTATACTTATGAAGCCTCCGTGGACGATGATTGGTTATACGGTACAGTTAGGATGTATTATAATACAATGAATAATTATAAATTGGAATATAGTGGAATTGTCTCTAATGCTGCTCACGAAATTGGACACTTCTTGATCAATTATGCCTCGGCATAAATTGCGTCCGGAATCAGCTAGAAAGAATTAATTAGGAAGTGGATAAATTTTTTGGGGGTAGTATGCTGAACACTACTTCGAAACGCGTTATCACACTAATAGTTGTTACACTCATAATCTTTTTATCTTTATTATTAATAATGAATATAATAAAACCGATTCCAGGGGTTCAAGTAGACGCAAATGAAATTACATTTAAAACTTCTGAAGAACTGGATGCTGCGGCAGATCTCATTATTATCGCATCTCCAACTAAAGAGTATTATTGAACCCGTTGGAATTGTAGGGCGAAGTACAAGGAAGAGAAAGTTAGTCACCAACCATTATAAGAGCTCAAGGAAAAAAGTTCTTACATTTTGTTTTTAAAACAAAACTCAATGGGACAGTATGCATTAATTAATAATAATTTAGGTAAATTTAACTTAGATAATAAAAATGCTTTAGATATTGGAGAAAAAAATCTTCCGAGGCTAAGAAGTTTAAAAATGATGTTCTCCAAAAATATTCTAACGACTAAATAAATTAACAGTACACCTTCTAAGAAAACCGTAAAAGCACTAAATCTCAAAAATTTATGAATAAATACCCCTATAATATAAAAAAAGCCCAGACTTAAAAATAAATTGAGTACCTAGGCTTTGAAGATTAATAGATAACTATTATTGTTGTCTATTTTCTTTGAACAAATATGAGAACGACACTTTGAATAAATCATTGCTTATAAGATCCATTCCACACGAAAACTAATTTTTGCAATTAAATCATGTTAATATAATCCATTTGGTAGTATAATAATTCCATATTTTATTAATAGGAGGATATTCATGAAGAAATTAGTTTTATTTATTACAATGTTGTCTTTGTTTATGGCGACATCATTAACGGCTGATGCACACCCAGGTCGTCTTGATAGTAATGGTGGTCATAACTGTTCTACAAAGTCTAAAGAAAAAGGTCTTTGCTCAGGGTATCATTATCATAATAAAGCCAACGAGGTAGCACCTTCTACCAATACAAATTCCAAAAAACCAACATCTCAAAGTACACCACAACCAGTACTAACAACTGTAGATGTATATATCAATAATGTTAAGCAATATTACAACCCAAGTGCTTATATTAAAAACGGAACAACTTTAGTTCCTATGAAAGCTATTTTTGTATCACTTGGTGCAACTGTTACTTATGACAATGCAACAAAAAAAGTGACTGCCTACAAAGGTAATAAAAAAATTGTCATTGGCGTTGGAAATAAAAAAGCTTACGTTGATTCAAACGGCGTTACAACTACAATTAATTTAAATCATGCAGCTGAAATTTATAAAGGAACAACTATGGTGCCTTTACGTTTTGTAAGCGAAGCACTAGGTGCGGATATTACTTTTGATGACGCTGTATTTATTACAACAAAATAATTAGTATGAATTGCATGGGGCAGCATCATTTTTTATTTGGTGCTGCTTTTTTATTAACCTTTCCTGTGAGCGATATTCAACAGTTGCGTTAAAGCATCTTTCCAATTTCGTAAACTAGAAGAGGGCATGATGGAATAGTGCTAGACTTTTTCCTCTCATGCCCTCTTTTTATCTCTAATTTAAAATTTGAAGTAACTCTATTACTTTTTTCTTCGCTTGTTCTAAGCTATCCTGAGCCCCTATACATGATGGACAACCTGATTCACAAGCACAGCCTGCTACATGCTCCAATGTCTTAGTTAATAAATCTTCCCATAAATCATATACCTTTTCACTTAAGCCGATGCCACCAGGGTACTTATCATAAACAAAAAATGTCGGTTGTTCATTATGAGTTGCCTTTACCTGTGGGACAACTGCGACATCGCTACTGTCACATTGAATGAATATTGGAATGAATGCGTTCATCGCATAAGCAGCTCCAGTCATGGCGTCCGTAAGCTCGGCCTCTGACCATTTTTCTAGCGCAGAGAATGATAACCAAGACGAACTTGTATGCATTTCATCTGGTGGTAAATGAATAGGTCCAGAACCGATATTATCGTGTGTACCGAAGCGTATTTTTTTAAATATCGTTGCCTGTGCGACCAAGCCAACATCACCGAAGCCAATAATACCACCTTTATAATCGCGGCTCCGATCTTCCTCTAGCACCTTCATCTCGACCGCTAAATTAGCGTCAGTATAGTAATCGACATCTACTTCTCGTACAAAGGCTTTCTTTTCGTCCCAATCTAGCTTTTCGACTTGAAATTGAATGCCCTGATGCAAATAAATAGCCTCTTCATGTAGCAATGTCATCGCACTATGACGATCCATTTCACCAATAACCTTTGTTTGTGCAGAGATAGTCATATCAATTATTACAACATTTTCTTGCGAAGCAGAACGAAGACTAATATCATGTGCAGGAAAACGGTCACTCATCCAATGCCACTTCTCACTCGTTTTAAACACAACGCCTTCCTCCGCTAAATATTCAAGTAACTCCTGAATATCATATTCACCATACGTATCATGCGTGGAAAATGGTAGCTCAAACGCTGCACATTTCAAATGATCCATTAAAATTAACATATTTTCAGGATAAATACGCGCTTCCTCAGGTGCACTACCTAGTAAAAAGAGTGGATGGTTCACTACATATTGGTCAAGTGCTGCTGATTGCGCTACATAAATAATTAGCGCCTCGTCCTGACGACGACCAGCACGACCTGCTTGCTGCCAAGCACTCGCGATATTTCCCGGATACCCTGTCATGATACATGCTTGTAATTGGCCAATATCGACGCCTAATTCCAGTGCATTTGTACTAACTACTGTTTGAATAGTACCATCACGAAGCCCTCGTTCAATAACACGTCGCTCAGAGGGTAAATAACCACCACGATAACCTCGCACCGACTCATCTAAAAGCTTATTGCGTGTTAGTTCCTTTAAATACGTCACAATCATTTCTACTCGTACACGACTTTTAGCAAAAATAATGGTTTGAATACCTGCTGTATATAATCTTTTAGCGAGGTCACTCACCTCCAAAACAGCACTACGACGCACGCCAAATGTTTTATGAACAATGGGTGGGTTATAAAAAAGAAATGTCTTTTTCCCAACAGGCGCCCCTGAATCACTAATTAAGGCATGACTTTCATTTGTTAAAGTTTCTGCTAGCTCTTTCGGATTTTTAATGGTTGCTGATGTACAAATGAAAATCGGCTTACTCCCATAAAACTCACAAATACGCTTCAACCTTCGAATAACATGCGCAACATGTGAGCCAAACACACCTTTATATGTATGCAACTCATCAATGACGATATACTGCAAATTTTCAAATAGTGAAACCCATTTCGTATGATGTGGCAAAATCCCCGAATGAAGCATATCCGGATTTGTCATCACAATATGCCCTGCCTTACGTACCTTTTGGCGAATGCCTGGCGCAGTATCCCCATCATACGTATAGCTTAAAATTTCTTCACCGCTTTGTTCGATTAATTCATTTAAATCATTTTTTTGATCTTGCGCTAAAGCTTTCGTTGGAAATAAATAAATAGCGCGTGAGTTTTTATCCTCTAGTATTTTTTGAAGTACCGGTAAATGGTAGCAATATGATTTTCCAGACGCTGTTGGTGTAACGGCAGTAAAGGAAACCCCCTCCATAGCGTAATCAAATGCCTGACGTTGATGGGTATACAGTTGTTCTATCCCTCTTGTTTGGAGAGCCTTTACAAGTGAAGGATGTAAATTCCCTGGAAATGGAGCATATTTAGCTTCACGCCCTTCAAGCGTTTGCCAGTGTAAAATACGTTCCTTCAGTTCTTCATCATATCTCCACTCGTTTAACAGTTCACTGATGGTCCTTTTTTTCGATAACATCTGTTTGTGTCTCCTTCACTACCCGTTCGAAAATTTCCAACGTATACGAGGTTGAATGAATCGCATCTAAAAAACGCTTTTTACTTGTTTCTTTATAAAAGGATTGCACAACAAATTGCTCCATCGATTCGACCGCTGAAGCAATTTGTTGTGTATGCATATATTTTGGTCGATTTTTTTGAATCCACACATTCGCCTCTTGTTGCCATTCCTTTAAAAGTTGGTGAATGATATCTGCGTGTGGCTTAACCTCCTCAAAAAAGTCGGGAGTACGATTCTCCTCACGCATTTGCCAGAAGCGTGCAACACATTTTTCACATTCATCTATTAATTTGGAAGTTTGCTGTATTAACAACAATTTCGCACCTCATTTCATTAATGAAGGCTCATCACCATAACGTGGGATTGGCTACGTTGGCATTCATTCCACTCTCCCTCGCTCCAAGGTTCATCCATAACCTGATCCCCAATGAACTTCCCAACTTTGGTGATGGGCCTTTAAATATTTTTGTATTTAGGTTGGATCCATCCTTTAAATGAAGAATCATCTACATTAACGTAAACGCATAGTATCATTTTAAGCTAATTTTCCGAACCTGCTATTTTAAAATCGAAAATTATTTATGCTATATGAGTAATTTTACTCCAATGATGTAAAACAGCCTTTATTTATGGCTCATCACCATAACGTGGGATTTAATTTCCGTTCCGACTATATGAAAACGTAACGACAGCGCATGATATTGGTCATAAAGACATTATCACAGGACATGATACTTTTTGCCTTCATTCCTTTACTGGTTCTCTTCAAGGTCTCATCTGTGACCAAGGAGACGCCCACTCACCTCTCCAATCAGCTTAGTTAAACGGCATATCTTTCAAGAAAATGACATCCCAAACTTTTGGCGATGAGGTTTATTCAAGGTATATCACTCTCGGTGGCAAATAATGTATGAAAAATGCTCATATTGAGTTATTTAAATTGCATATGAGATAAGTGTACCAAAGTCTATCATTTTTCACTACTAATAGGCGAACAAGCATTCTTTACTTGCCAGTTCTTTTCTGCTAAGCTTACTTTCTGGCTAACAGATTTGAGCTGCTTAAAAAAATGCATGCTCTGTGCATTGTTTTCCAAAGACACTCTTGTTAACAGTAATTGATTGACCAGATCCAACTGCGCAACTAATTGTTTTAACTTGTTCAAAATTACGCCTCCTTTGCTTTAATTTATGTATTCCTCGCATGTATAAAATTACCTTCATGCGTGACAAAATAAGCGTAAGTTAGCTGAAAGAAGAAGTATTTCGATAAAATTTAATTGAACTCGTCTATTAAATTTTCTAGTCTTCAAAATAGCAATCAAGTAGAGACGCTAACGTGGAGTACCGTTTTTTCTATAAATCCGCTTGGAAATTTCATCAGTTATTTTGACGATTCGCGTGAAAGAACGAGTTAAATCACTTGATATTTTTCGACTTTAGGAGGCGAAAATTGCCCAACGATCGGTCATTCGTCGGTAAATTTAACCATAAATAATCTAGCGTCAATCATACTATTAATGGAAGTAGAGAACTGCTACTTAATCATGGTAAACTATTGTATAATAGCAGTATTATAGAGGGTGAACTAAATGACAATTCGTTATCCGAATGGGAAATTGTATTCCCCTAATCCTGCTGTTCAAAAAACGGTAAAAAAGGGGAAAGAAAAAGATTTTTCTTTTAGTAATCGAGGTAAAACACTAGAAGATGAAATTAATGAAGCAAACGATTATTATGTAAAAAGGCGACTTGCTATCATTCATAAGAAACCTGTTCCCGTGCAAATCGTCAAAGTAGAGTACCCATCACGAAGTGCTGCAGTTATTCGTGAGGCTTATTTTCGAACACCATCAACAACAGATTACAACGGTGTTTGGAACGGGCATTATATTGATTTTGATGCAAAGGAAACAGCTTCAAAGACCAGTTTTCCGCTAAAGAATATTCACTTACATCAAATGACACATATGCAGCAAGTGACGGAACACAATGGCGTGGCATTTATTATCGTTCGTTTCTCGGCTTTTGAACGATATTTTATCGTGCCATACGATGTTTTACAAAAGGCCTGGCTAGCGATGGAAAACGGTGAACGTAAATCGATCCCCTTTTCAACTATAGAAAAGGAAGCTTTTGAAATTCCTACAAGCTATTATCCACGTATCGATTATTTACCGATTATCCAACAGCTCATTGAAGCACAAAGTCATGGTTCTGAAAGTGAGGAGATAGTAGAATGACTGAACGTCGTCCAACACGCGGTGAGCATCAAAAAGCTCTCGCTCAAAAAAATAAAAAAAGCGCTCCGAAACCATCGAAGAAAAAATGGTTTAAGCGCATTACGCTAACACTTGCAGCAATTATGGCTGCATGTTTTATTGGTGGTGCTGGGTTATTCGCCTATTACGCGAGTACCGCACCTGAATTAGATGAAAGATTACTGAAGGACCCCGTTTCTTCTGAGTTTTATGATAAAAACGGTGATTTATTTGCCACAATTGGTGCAGAAAACCGCAAATATGTAAAATATGAAGATATACCTAAGGATATGGTTAACGCAATCCTTGCAACGGAAGATGCACGCTTTTTCGAGCACGGTGGTATGGATTTTTATCGCCTTGGTGGGGCAATACTCGCTAACTTCCGTGATGGCTTCGGAGCACAAGGGGCCTCTACATTAACACAGCAAGTTGTTAAAAACTCATTTTTACAAAATGAGAAAAAATTAAAACGTAAAGCACAGGAAGCTTGGCTTGCCTACCAATTAGAACGTAAATATTCAAAAGAAGAAATTTTTGAAATGTACTTTAACAAAATGCTGATGTCAGGTCGTGTTTATGGCTTCGGAACAGCAGCCCAATATTTCTACGGGAAAGAACTAAAAGATTTAAGTTTAGATGAAGAAGCATTACTTGCAGGTTTAGTACAGCGCCCAAATGCTTACAATCCATTAAAAAATCCTGAACTTGCAGAAAAACGCCGTAATACCGTTCTAGGTTTAATGTATCAACATAAAAAAATTACAAAAGCCGAGATGGAGGAAGCAAAGAAAGTAAACGTTCAAGCTGGTCTAGCTGACGATGCGACACGTCAAAAATTTGCTGGCTCTAAATACGACGCCTTCCTTGATGTCGTTATTAATGAGCTAGAGAGTAACGGCGATGGTTCTGCAATGGCGGAAGGAATTAAAGTTTACACAACACTTGATCCGAATGCTCAGCAAATTGTTGAAAACATTATGAATGATGACAGTAACTTCCCGTCCGAAAAGATTCAATCGGGTGTGTCTGTCATTGATACGAAAACTGGTCAAATTCAAGCAATCGGTGGCGGACGCAATTACGGGGCTGAACGCGGTTGGAACTATGCCTATGATTTAAAACATCAACCAGGTTCAACAATAAAACCATTACTAGATTATGGACCAGCAATTGAAAATCTAAAATGGTCAACAGGTCAAACAATTGTGGACGAACCTATGACCTACACTAATTCGAAACAAAACATTACAAACTGGGATAATAAATATATGGGTGCAATGACAGCACGTAAAGCTTTATATGCTTCACGTAACGTTCCAGCTGTTAAAGCATTACAAGAAGTTGGTATTGATAAAGCTAAAGAATTTGTTGGTCGTTTAGGTATTAATTCTAAAAATGTTTATGAATCTGATGCAATCGGTGGTGGAGATATTACGATGTCTCCTACGCAAATGGCTGCTTCCTATGCAGCATTTGGGAATAATGGTGTTTACACTGATCCTTATGCAATTACTAAAATCGTTTACCGTGACGGTAAAACAACAAAAGACTACACACCAGAGTCTAATGTAGCAATGAGCGATTATACAGCTTACATGGTGACAGATATGTTACGTGACGTTGTCGGCAATAAGCCGGATGCATCAGGTACTGCTGCCAATGTACCTGGATTAGATATCGCAGGTAAAACAGGTACAACAAACTACGCAGCTGCTGATTTTAGCAAACATAATTTACCGGATACAAGTGTACCGGACTCATGGTTTGCTGGGTATACTTCAAACTATTCAATCGCTATTTGGAGTGGTTATGAAGAACACTTTGATCCAATTACAACTTGGGATGAGCGTCGTTTACCACAACATTTATTTAAACAAATTATGCAAGATATTTCGCAGAACGTTGAAACACCACGTTTCAAAAAGCCAAACTCAGTTGTGGAAGCTACAATTGAAGTAGGATCAAAGCCACTTAAATTAGCAAGTAGTTTTACTCCAAGTGAGAAACGTCGAACAGAGCTTTTTGTACGTGGTTCTGAGCCTAATGAAGTTTCAAATGAATACGCTGTACCAGAGCTTTCTACACCTTACAATGTAAGTGCAAGCCTAGATTTAGAAGGTCAATCTATCAATATTTCTTGGGAGCATGATGCAATGCTTAATCCGGATTCAAATGAACCGCTACCAACAACTTTCGAAGTATCCGCTAAAAAAGAAGGTGGAGAGACTATTTCTCTTGGTAAAACGGAAAGCAAAGGTTTAACAGTTAGCAACATGCTGGAAGATGGCAACTACACGATTTCAGTCGTAGCAGTTGTAGATGGTACACGCAGTAAACCAGGTACAACTACCTTCCAAGTAACAGGTACGGCTGAAGAAGATAAAGAGCCAGATACTCCTGAGGAACCTGATATTGAGGAACCAACGGAACCGGACCAAAATGGCTCTACCGAGGACAACGATAACCACAATGGTAACGGAAATGATAACAATGGCAATGGCAATACCGGCAACAATGGGAACGGGAACGGTAATGGTAATGGCAATGGCGATGGCAATGGCAGTGGGAATGGCAACAGTGGCAATACTGGAAATAACGGTACCCCTCCAGGAAACAATGGCAACAATAATGGTAGCCAGCCACCAACAACACCAACTGAACCAACCGTACCGGATGATGGTACCGGTAGTACTGAATAAAATAAAGCAGAGTAGCTTAACGCTACTCTGCTTTTTTGTTATTGAAGAACTATATGTCAATAAAATTAAAGTGTCATATTAAATCTTCTGCAAAACAAGGGGGTGATTTCTGTTCCGATGTTCATTTTTATCGGAATACTTTGAAGATTTATCGGAACAATTTTAACTTTTATCGGAATATTATCTCGTTTTATCGGAACAATTTCAATTTCTATCAAAAAAAGACGACTCAATCACAATGGAGAGAGTCGTCTAGAGATTTTACGGCCCCAAAAATTTAGGAGCGCGTTATCAGATTTCATTGCCCATTCTATTTTTCAACGCTACTCTGCTTTTTTATCTCTTTCAATTTGCTAAATCTATCCGTCTGTATTACTTTTTTGCAGCTTGCAAGCGTAGTCGTGCTGCTCGTTTTTTTGTTTCCTTAAATAATTCATCGAGCTGACGATAACAAGCATATTGGCCAGGCTTTGCTTTTATAAAGATTAATCGTTCTACACCGTTAATGGGCAATACTTCATCGCCTGCTTCTTGCACTAAACGCTCAAACAATAAAATAGCCTCTTCCATCAATCCTTTTGCTTCACCGTTCCTTGCATCATGAGCTGCATGAATTTTGGCCTCTAGTTCCGTCCATTCTACAAACCAAGCATCCACTTTTTCCTTTGCGATTGCCTCTACATTCATGATTCCTTCACCAGCCCTTTTTTCAAACGCTTTTGTCCTTCTCTACAATCATCAAGTAAAGGGCATGTGAGACAGTTAGGGTTTTGAGCTTTACAATGATAACGACCGAAGAAAATTAGCTGATGATGTGTTTTCGACCACTTGTCCATCGGTGTTTTTTTCATAATTGTTTCCTCGACTTCTAATACTGAATCCTTCCAGCGACAAAGCCCTAATCGTTTAGACACGCGCTCTACATGTGTATCCACTGCAAGTGCAGGAATATCAAAAGCTACAGACAACACGACATTAGCCGTCTTGCGACCAACACCGGGCAACGTAACTAGTGCTTCACGACTTGCTGGTATTTCGCCCCCGTATTCCTCTAATAGTCGTTGACATAATGCTTGAATGTTCTTCGCCTTATTTCGATACAAGCCGATGGAGCGAATATCCTGTTGTAGCTCCTCTAAGGATACAGCTAAATAATCTTCAGGCTTTTTATATTTTTGAAACAATGTTTTCGTTACTTTGTTTACAAGTACATCCGTACATTGTGCTGATAATAGCGTGGCAATAGTCAGTTCAAACGGATTGTCATGCACTAGTTCACAATGTGCATCAGGGAACATACGGTCCATTTCCGCTAGACAATGCTCCCATTGTTTTTTTGTTAACATGTCGGAAGCCCCCTATTCTCTTTCTTCTAACCAATTATAAAATGGTACTTTATTTGTCGACTGTGATTCTTGCTGCATTGTACGATTTGACGGTCTGTTAAAGGTTTGCTTTTCTCGGAACTGCTCACTTTGCTTTTGTGCAGCCTGAGGTGTCGTAATATTTTTCTTTTTCCACTCCAGTAATATTCGATCAATATAACGAATACTTAGCTTGCCAGCAAACACAGCCTCCTTAAGCGCCTCCTTAATAAGCGCCGGACTGTGCTTATCCTCATCTAACCAAAATCCGATTTTTTCTAGCTCTAAAGGAGATAAAAGACGCCCCATTTCTTCTTCAAATAATCGGAAAACCTCCCCCTCTTCTTGTCGAAGTGATGTTGCGGATTTTTGATGTTCCTTCATTTCAATTATCTGCATAATACGCTCCCACAGTGGGTATACCGAGTATTTTTCATATAGTTTGCCACTTGCATCGACGTCGCTTGTTATTTCTAGGAAACCTTTTTGCATTAATCGCTGTAGACGTGAAGTAATGTCATTGCTAGGCATTGTTAGACGATTCATTAGATCATTAGGCGTTGGAAAATCATTCCCCTCTATATTGAATGCAAGTAAATGCATAACAATAAGTGCCTCATCATCCTCAATATTTAACTCCTTATAAAACTGAAAAAAAAGCTGAGGAATTTGAATCATTCTCTGCTCAGTCCATGTACGGAGTCGATTATTATTTGCGCTCATATTATACTTGACTCCTTTTCCATCGTAAGTAGAAAAGCCGCGTAGACATATCACTACGCGACTTTTTTAATTTTACACTTTCAAAACCTAAATTGCTTAAGGGTATAAGCGGTTTAATAAACGTGGGAATGGAATTGTTTCACGAATATGCTCCGTGCCAGAAATCCATGCTACTGTACGTTCTAATCCAAGACCGAAGCCTGAATGTGGCACAGAGCCTTGTTTACGTAACTCTAAATACCATGCATAAGCATCTAAAGATAAATGATGTTCTTCAAGACGAGATTTTAATAAATCAAAGTCATGGATACGCTCAGAACCACCAATTATTTCACCATAACCTTCTGGTGCAATTAAATCTGCACATAATACTACATCATCGCGGTCAGGATGTGGTTGCATGTAGAACGGCTTAATGCCTACTGGGTAGCATGTGATGAACACAGGTTTGTCATATGAATTAGCAATTGCTGTTTCATGTGGTGCACCGAAATCATCGCCCCATTCAATATCGTCAAATCCTTGTTCATGTAATAATTTAATGGCATCGTCATAAGAAATACGAGGGAATGGTGCTTTAATATTTTCAAGTTTAGATGTATCGCGGCCAAGACGCTCTAAATCTAATTTGCAATTTGCCAGAACTGATTGCACGATATGCTCCACGTATTGTTCTTGCATTTCTAAGTTTTCTTCAAATTCAACAAACGCCATTTCCAGCTCAATCATCCAAAACTCGATTAAGTGACGACGTGTTTTAGATTTTTCAGCACGGAATGTTGGGCCGAATGAGAACACTTTACCTAAAGCCATCGCAGCCGCTTCCAAATAAAGCTGACCAGATTGAGAAAGGAATGCATCTTCATCAAAATATTTTGTATGGAATAACTCAGAAGTACCTTCAGGAGATGATCCAGTTAAAATTGGCGGGTCCATTTTTGTAAAGCTAGTGTTGTTAAGAAACTCATAAGTTGCACGAATAATTTCGTTACGGATTTTCATGATCGCATGTTGCTTACGAGAACGTAGCCATAAGTGACGGTTATCCATTAAAAACTCAGGACCGTGTTCTTTTGGCGTAATCGGAAAATCAGTTGCAGCGTGAAGCACTTCAATACCAGTTACAACAAGCTCACAACCAAAGCTTGAACGCTCATCTGCTTTAACCTCTCCTGTAATGTACATAGAAGTTTCTTGGGACATACCTTTTGCAATTGCAAAAATTTCTTCGCCTACTTCTTCTTTTACAACAACGCCCTGTACAAAGCCAGAACCATCACGTAGTTGTAAAAAGGCAATTTTACCACTTGATCGTTTGTTAGATAACCAAGCACCTAGCTTGATTGTTTCGCCGATATGCTTTGGCATATCTTGAATCATAATTTTTTTCATATAAATCCTCCAAAGTTGGTTAAAAGGATTAGTCTTGCCATTTTGATTTTACAAATGTATCAATTCGACGGACTGCCTCTTCTAATAAGTCTAAAGATGTAGCATAAGATAATCGCATTGTAGTTGGTGCTCCAAAGCCAGAACCTGGGATCACTGCTACGTTTGCTTCTGTTAAAATATCCGCAGCGAATGCATCTACAGAATCATAGCCAGTATGAGCCATAGCTTCTGCGACATCTGGTAATAAGTAGAATGCACCCTGTGGTTTTAATACATTGAAGCCAGGAATTGCACTTAACTGTGGATAGATTTTTTCAAGACGAGATTCGAATGCTTGACGCATTTCTTCAACCGTGTCTTGTGGGCCATTATAGGCTTCCACTGTTGCATATTGTGCAGTTGTTGTTGCGTTCGATGTAGAGTGTGATGCAAGGTCAGTCATTGGTTTAATAATGTCCGCATCCCCTGCAGCATACCCGATACGCCAACCTGTCATAGAGTGAGATTTTGCAACACCATTTACAACGATTGTACGTGCTTTCACTGCATCAGATAGCTGTGCAATTGAAAAATGCTCAATACCATTGTATACAAGCTTCTCATAAATTTCATCTGACACGATTAAAATATCTTTTTCTTCTGCAACAGCAGCAATTTCAGCAATCTCATCGCGAGAATAAATCATACCTGATGGGTTGCTAGGAGAGTTAATGATAACTGCTTTTGTTTTATCTGTCACAGCAGCTCTTAATTGATCTGCAGTAATTTTATAGCCTTGCTCACGTGTGCCTTCCACATAAACTGGAACACCGCCCGCTAATTTTACTTGCTCCGGATAAGATACCCAATAAGGAATTGGAATAATAACTTCATCACCCTCGTTTAAAATAACTTGGAATAAAGTGTAAAGAATATGTTTTGCTCCAACACCTACAATTACTTCATTCGGCTTGTATGTAAGATTGTTGTCGCGTTGAAGTTTATCGATAATGGCTTGCTTAAGTACCGGAAGACCGCCAGCAGGTGTATATTTTGTTAACCCTTTTTCCATCGAATCAATGGCAGCATTTAAAATATTTTGTGGCGTGTTGAAATCAGGTTCACCAGCGCCAAGGCCAATAACATCAATACCTTGCTCTTTTAACTCCTTCGCTTTCGCAGTAATGGCTAAAGTTGAAGATGGTGTTAAAGTTTTTACACGGTTTGCTAATAAATTTTTCATACGGGATCTACTCCTCTTATAAATTCGTAATGCGCTTCCACCAGTCGCCGTCCTTAAACATAATATAGACATAGTTGAGCTTATCGTGATCGTTTAGGTATGCTATTTCCCAAACAGCCCCTGGCTCCTCATAACCTAATTTCACATTGAGGACTTTTTGTACATTTCCTTCCTTTTTTAAAACCGATAATGCTTCCTTCTCCGTAATACCATCTTTTAACAATACTTCCTTAATTGAATCAGCTTTTAGATTCGTCGGAACGAAGACAGCTTTTTTATCACCATATTCATCTACCCCGAACACAGTGACATACGAATGTTTGCCATTATATGTGTAGGACTCCGAGACAATTGCGAGGGCTTTGGCATCAAGTGCCAACTGTTCAGCCTGATCTTCAATTGAATGGAATGGAGCCTCGGCTTTCCAGAGTACTAAAATACTAATGACAAGTGACAACGAAACCATAAAGACAGAAATGAAAATCAACCAGTTTTTCATATATTCACCTTATGTTTCACATCTAGCATATTCTTTAACCCAAATGCCTGATGCTTTTGTATGTTTATAACTGCGTATACATTCATTTTGCTTTCCATTTTTGTCAACCTGCTTTCTTTCCTCATACCACAACATTATACAACAATTTTGTGCTGTCGTGTCTCTTAATTTCATATATTGTACGTTGATAGAATAACGTTTTCAAATGATTCGAGTAGTAATTTTTTTCTTTTTGGTTTAGCCCTTAAAAATGTTAACCCTTTCAATGTAAAAATCCCTATTCACAATTGCGAATAGGAAGTAAAATTTCCGCTAAAAACTAACGATAATTCACATATAACACAGTTCGTACGACTGTCCTGGTTTGCCCGGTACCACCAACAATCTACTTGCTCAATTTGTAATTGCTCAAACACCCCTGTTTTGCTGTGAATATCGAACTCCTGCAGATGATTAAATGTCGATATTTTTTATTCGCACAATTTTCTCCATTATTGTCCTTGTTGCCCAGTGTTTTTACCCATATGATGAGGTAATTAGCAATTTTTAAGAATTGAAAAAGGGACGTGATGTTTTGACTAAAGAAGTTAATCCTACAGATCCAGCAACAATACCAAAATTTGTGGATGAGCTGCCAAAACCGGTTACCGTTAAACCAAAATACTATAAGGGCCAACAAAGAAAAGATTATTATGAGCTTAAAATGATCCAAGCAGAGCATTGTTTCCATAAAGATTTCCCAAAATCAATTATATGGGGCTATAACGGGCTTTATCCCGGACCAACTATTGAAGCTAAAAAAGACAAAAGCATTTATGTTCGATATAAAAACCAATTGCCCTCAAAGCACTTTTTACCAGTCGATTTTACACTTCATGCGGCTAACGATTCGCAGGAAGTAAGAACTGTTACACATTTACATGGCGCAAATGTCGATTGGGAGAGTGACGGTCATCCCGAAGCATGGTATACAAGAGATTATGCGCAAACAGGCCCAAAGTTCAATAATGAAATACACGAATATACTAATCATCAACCCGGCACAACACTATGGTACCATGATCATGCAATGGCACTAACTCGTTTAAATGTGTATGCGGGATTAGCCGGTTTTTATTTACTTCGGGATTCACTTGAGGAGCGTTCTAACCTACCTTGTGGTGACTATGAGTACCCTATCTTAATTCAAGATAAATCGTTTAATGAAGACGGCTCACTTTTCTATCCTGATGAACCACCATTCCCAGTTCCCGTTCATCCATCTATTACACCTGGCTTTGTTGGTAATACCATCGTTGTAAACGGGAAGGTCTGGCCTTATTTAAATGTCGAGCCTCGTAAATATAGATTTCGTTTTCTCAATGGCTCCAATAGAAGAGGTTATGTCATTAGCCTTTCAAACGATGAGCCTATGATACAAATCGGAACAGACGGAGGCTTTTTAACAGCTCCTCAAGAAATTCAATCTGTAGAGTTATTGCCGGCAGAACGAACAGATGTTATTGTCGATTTTTCATCATGGGAAGGTCAGGAAATAACGTTAATCAATTCTGATGAAGATATCATCGATGAACATACAAGAGTAATCATGCAGTTTAACGTATGTCTTCCTCTAAAGTGTGAGGATACTAGTGAAATACCAGAAAGACTCGCAGTATCAATGGATTTACACTCACACGATGCACATATCGAGAGACACTTACCATTAACGGCTACGACAGATGATTTTGGTCGGCCAATGTTATTATTAAATAATCGTATGTATCATGACCCTGCTACTGAAAAGCCTGCACTTGATAGTATAGAAATATGGAATTTTATGAATGCCACACAGTTTGATCACCCTATTCATCTACATTTAATTCAATTTAAAATACTAGAACGACGCCCTTTCGATATGGAGCTATATCAAAATGAAGGTAGACTGGAATTTACAGGTCCCCCTGAAAAACCACATAACTATGAGCAAGGTTGGAAAGATACTGTAAAAGCGGAAGCCGGGAAAGTGACGAAAATTATTATGCATTGGAAAGATCATGTCGGCCATTATATGTGGCATTGTCATTTCCTAGAACATGAAGATCATGACATGATGCGACCAATACTCGTTATGAAGGACGTTCACCCCGTGCAAGAGCCACATGCTGAAATCCAGCACCAGGAAATAGAGCATTCGCCAGAACAGCATCATGGCGACTCTCCTATTGTTACAGGTAATAATGAGCACACCGTACCACTCTTGAACAATACTCAATACATCACTCCAACAGAAGAAAAAATAGAATATTCTCATGCTTCTCCCTTACAAACAGCTAAATTAGAAGAAGAAATAGACTACATTCCGCAAACTATTCCCCTCTTAACTAGTACTCAAAACATTACTCACTCTACTGAAACAACTTATTTAGAAGACGAAATAGACTATAATCCGCAAACTATTCCTCTCTTAACTAGTACCCAAAACATTACTCGCTCGCCTGATACAGCTTATTTAGAAGACGAAATAGACTATAATCCGCAAACTATTCCTCTCTTAACTAGTACCCAAAACATTACTCGCTCTCCTGATACAGCTTATTTAGAAGACAATGTGGAATATAATCAGCTATCTGCACCGCTCTTGAACACTACTCAGCCTATCACTTTTTCTAATGTAGAGCGCTTAGAGCATAAAGTAACTGATATTGAAAGTATTCCTCAGCCAATCTTCCCGTCTACTGAGTTTCAACCTCCACGACAAAGAATAGCTACTAGGCGTCGGAGAAGATGGTACTAATGTTAAGAGGCTGGGACAAAACTAGTCAAAATCTTAATAAGCGCGAGAAATCAATTTTAGAACGTTGATTTCTCGCGCTTTATAAATTATAGGTACGATAAGTAGAAGTAGATCGTCCGCCGATAACGGAAATAGTGGTCATTATCTATTTGTTTTGTATAACTAACAATAAAAGTGAATCATTTAGCTGCCTCGCTCTTTTCAAAGCGTAAAATTCTCTTAGTTGCAATTGCCATCACTACCATAGCAATACTAATGATTAAAATAGGAACATAGACTTTAACACTAAATGCTTCAAATAATACGCCATACAATATTTGCCCAATTGGTGCCATACTTTGTGAAACAGCAATGATAATCGCCATGACCTTCCCTAAGTTTTCATTAGGTGTTTCTTTTTGAACAACTGTAATAACGTAAATAGAGATGATCGTCATAATCATAGCGATTAAAAGTGCGCTAACTACAAATAAAGTATAGGATGGGTAATAGCCAATATTAAGCAGCAGTGGTGTGACCGATAGAGCCATTGGGACAATCAATAAAGCAGTGATGAAAATCCAAATATACAAATTATTGATACCCATTTTTTTTCGCAAAGTACCCCATAGATAAAGCTCCTAAAATTGTAGCAAAATCAATTAACCCCATCCCGACTCCATACAATGTATCACTACTTTGCATTGTAACACGGAGAATAATCGGAACCCCTACGACAAACAGCGGTGTTAATAATAAATTTAATAATGCCGCTAAAATCATACATTTGAATATAAAAGATTGCTTCACTACATAGCTAAAACCCTCTTTCAAATCATTGACAAGCGTCGGAATAATATGTCCGCTCTTCTCTCGTTGAATAAATGGTATATGAATAAACATTTCTAATATGGCAGAAAGAAAAAAGAACACACCACTCACCACAACAAGCACTTTTAAGCCAATCATACCGTATAGTATTCCTCCTAATACAGGAGCAGCTACATTAGACAATGCTTGAATACCATTAACAATTCCATTGGCTTGCTCAAGCTTTTCCTCTTCTACAAGAACTGGAATACTAGCCATCACTGCAGGCGCATACATAGCACTAACAAAGGAAAGCAGTACCATCACAACACCTATAAGCCAAACGGAACTATTACCAATCGCTAGCATTGCAAAGAAAATAAAAACAATTATGCTACTCATAAAATCAAAAATCACCATTAAATTGCGTCGATTAAATCTGTCAGCAATTGCTCCTCCAAACGGCGCTAGTAAAATCGGGACACTCGATATCGCAAATAGTACTGCAAAAAGATCTGCCCGTCCTGTAATATCTAGTACATAAAGTGATAAGGCAAACCTTAAAAGCGCAGATCCTAAAATAGAAATAATTTGCCCAATCACCATCAGGTTAAAGTCTTTTGAAAAGCCTTTTCTTTTAATCTGTGATTCCATTCATCTGCCCCCTTCCTTTTAGAACTATTAAAGTAACTAACATTCACGACACTCTTGAAAATGTCGATTTGCAATGTCTAAGAAAATAATTTTTTTTGTATCGCAAGAAGAAGGACATTACTAAAAATACTCATAACCAGTGCGACTAATTTTTGATTTCCGATGAAATTTTTCCTTAACGTCATACGTAGATTTCTTTATTTTACGATTCATAAGATAAACTTTTTCTTTTAACTTCTGTTCAGTCTCTTGCTTTTTGTTGATAAAAAAATGATGTATCTCCTTTAATCATGACGTTCTTCATCTTCATATTTACCGTTTCTTCATACCCATCTAGTTCTTCACCGTCAAAACGATAGAGTTTTTGCAATAGCTTCCACAATGTTTCAATTTCCTCTGTTGAAAAGTCTTTAAAGATATCTGCTAAAAAGTAAGTAGACTTCTCCGAACAAGCAATTAACGCTTTTTTTCCTCTAAAGTAATCTCGACATTGATCGATCTTTTATCTAATTTACTTGGTATCGTTTGGACATATCCTTTTTTCACAAGACTCGTTATTAACTTATTCGCAGTTTGCTTAGTTGTACCATTAGTATGAGTAGACAAGCTGATTAAAAAAGATCCAGCATACAGTTTAAAGAAGGCGACTCGCTCAACATTTTATCATCTGAGGAGTTTACATTAATTTCACTGTATAATCTAAAACACCCTTCTTCAATAGACCGACTGTCGGTTTATAATATTGTATGATATTTCTCCAAAAAAAGGAACTTGTTTTGAACTTACACTAAAAAATTTAGAATAGATCGAATTTATCTCAATCACAATCATCATCTCTTACCCATTTCATATTCAGTTCATAAAGACATGCTATAGTTAGTAACATAAAAGATTCATATTTTATTGTTGATGAAATTGAAGGAGGATTTACTTTGCAGGAGACATCAAAAGATACGACAAAACTTACGGATTGGCGACGTTTTGTTCGCCTAGTGAAACAAGCTGAGCCACCAGTATCGCTTTTAATTATTGCATTAATCATGAGTTTAGCAACTACAGGTGTAGGCTTTATCGTACCGTTATTTACAAAAAAATTAGTCGATGGTTTTTCATTAGCATCACTTGATTATTGGCAAATTATTTTGTTAGGCATTGCTTTTATCGCACAGGCAATTGCAAGTGGCCTTTCTATTTATTATTTAAATCGTGTCGGACATCATGTTGTCGCGACATTACGAGATCAGCTATGGAGAAAGCTACTTCATTTACCAATTCCTTATTATGATGAGAACGATACAGGTGAAACATTAAGTCGTGTTACGAATGACACAGCTGTTGTCAAGGAGCTCATTACGGAACACCTTGCCAACTGTTTATCAGGTGTTATTTCTATTATTGGGTCAATCATTATTCTATTAATTTTAGACTGGAAAATGACCTTAGTCATGCTGATTGCTGTTCCGCTTGCTATGATTATTTTAATGGTGTTAGGAAGACGTATGTTTGTTATTTCAAAAGGAATGCAAGATGAGACAGCAAAATTCACATCCGTGTTAAATCAAGTTTTACCAGAAACACGATTAGTAAAAGCGTCAAATGCCGAAAGTATAGAATATGAGCGTGGTAAGAAAGGCATTACAAACCTCTTTACGTTTGGCTTAAAAGAAGCTAAAATCCATGCTCTTATTTCGCCACTCATTTCGTTTGTCTTAATGTCAGTCCTTGTGGCCATTATTGGGTATGGCGGTGTACGAGTTTCTTCAGGAGAGCTTACAGCTGGAGACATGGTAGCATTTATTTTATATTTAATCCAGATCATCATGCCGATGACCCAATTAACAATGTTCTTTACACAGCTTCAAAAAGCAATGGGTGCTACAGAGCGAATTAGTGCATTACTTGAGCATGAAGAAGAAGATATTTTTGAAGGAAAAACAATAGAAAAAGTGGATCAACCTATTTATGTAAAAAGTGTTGACTTTGCATATGGAGAGGACCTAATTTTATCGAATATTAATTTTACCATTGAACCAGGTAAAGTTACGGCCATCGTCGGACCTAGTGGCGGAGGGAAAACAACAACATTTTCTCTGTTAGAAAGATATTATCAGCCTACTAACGGAAGTATTACACTTGGTGAAACCCCTATCAACACGTACTCCTTACACTCTTGGAGAAGCCAAATCGGCTATGTTGCTCAGGAAAGTGCACTGCTGTCTGGTACGATTCGTGAAAATATTTGCTATGGTATTAATAGAGAAGTGCAGGATGAAGAGCTTGAGCGAGTTGCCAAAATGGCCTATGCCGATCAATTTATCAATGAACTACCAGACCAATTTGATACAGAGGTAGGAGAACGAGGCATTAAGCTTTCTGGCGGTCAACGACAACGAATCTCTATCGCCAGAGCACTTTTACGCGACCCTCAAATATTAATGCTAGATGAAGCAACATCTAGTCTAGATAGTAAATCAGAAATCTATGTTCAAAAAGCATTAGATAATTTAATGCAAGGTAGAACAACGCTTGTCATTGCACACCGCCTTTCTACAGTAGTAGATGCCGATCAAATACTTTTTGTGGAGAAAGGACATATTACGGGCAGCGGCACACATGATTCTCTATTTGAGACTCATGATATGTATCGAGAGTTTGCCAAGCAACAATTACGTATTAAAGAGGAATAACGAAGGGATTTGTTAGCGTGACAAAACTATTAGTTGTAGATGATGATGCGCATATTCGAGAATTAGTTAAGGTATTTTTACAAAATGAAGGTTTAGAGATAATTGAAGCTACGGACGGTGTGGATGCACTGTCCAAATTGGATGCTGATAAGGTGGATATGATTATCATGGACATTATGATGCCAAATATGGACGGCTGGAAATTATGCGAAGAAATACGTTCATTTAATGATAATCTACCAATCTTAATGCTAACCGCAAAGGGAGAAACTTCACAAAAGGTAAAGGGCTTTCATCTTGGAACAGATGATTATCTTGTTAAACCATTTGAGCCTGCAGAGCTGATCGTCCGTGTAAAATCAATACTTAAAAGATACCATATTTCCCTATCTCAACTTGTGGAAGCCGGCAATATTAAGTTAAATCGTAATACACATGAAGTCTTGTATAACGGTGAATCTTTAACACTTCGTTTAAAGGAATTTGAACTATTATTTACGTTAGCAAGCTATGCTGGAAAAACTTTTTCACGTGAACAGCTAATCGAAGAAATTTGGGGATACGACTATGAAGGGGATGAACGTACAGTCGATGTTCACATTAAAAGACTTCGTCAACGTTTTCCTCAAGAAACAAGTGGATTTTCTATTCGTACAATTCGCGGCCTAGGCTATCGATTGGAACTTGTTTCATGAGAAGACTTAAAAATTTTTTAAAGCTTTTTTTAACTTTAATGCTTCTTCTTATCATTAGCATCGTATTTGCTTTTATTTCCTACCACATAACGTCCTGGCTTTATGATTGGTTAGGCAAACATCCACAAGGTTTCTGGCTTCAATTATGGACCGTAGTTGGTGTTTTTGTTCTCTTTGCTTGCTCAGTCATCATCACCTTTTTAATTGGGCTAAAAAGACAACGGAACTATTGGAATACGATTGTAGATGCATTAAGCCGGATTGCTAAAGGTGATTTTACTGTCAAATTAGATCTTAAAGCAGATGACGAAGATCAATTTGGTCAATTAATACATGGCATTAACCATATGGCGGTCGAATTAGGCGAAATAGAAAGAATGCGCCAAGAATTTATCTCGAATGTGTCTCATGAAATACAGTCACCTCTAACATCTATTAATGGCTTTGCTAAAGCATTAAAAAACATGGACCTCCCTGAGGATAAGCGACAGCATTATTTAGCCATCATTGAGATGGAAAGTAATCGACTATCAAAAATTAGTGACAATTTACTAAAGCTTACTTCGTTAGAATCACAACATCACCCCTTCGAGCCAGATCATTACCGACTTGATAGGCAATTGCGCAATGTCGTACTAACGCTTGAACCAAATTGGCTAGCTAAAAATATCGACATGGATATGCAATTAGAAAACATTTCGGTAATGGCTGATGAGGACTTAATGAATCAAGTATGGATGAATTTACTAAGCAACAGCATTAAATTTTCGCCAGCTGCTGGCATTATAACAATATCTATGACGAAGCAAATGGACACAATCACAATTGCCATTCATGATAATGGTATTGGTTTAACGGCGGAACAACAAAAGCATGTATTCGAACGATTTTATAAGGCTGACCAGTCAAGGACGGCTGAGAATGGTGGAAGTGGTTTAGGACTATCTATCGTAAAGAAAATCATCGATATGCATAACGGAACCATTACTGTTGAAAGCAAGCCTGCTGAATTTACAACGTTTTTTGTAACACTGCCTCTAGAAATCAATTACGCCTCGGCGTAATTGTTGCTGTCGCTGCGCTTTCGCACAGATAAACAATGCGTCCGGATTTTGAATTGTGCCTGCACAATTCATTCCTTTCAAAATCCGTGACATCCGCCGGAGGCTTTATCTTCATTCAGTAGTTGTTTGGACACTCTTGAAAAGAAACCATATACATCACAGCCTTCAGAGGTGGAAGTCTTCTACTGAATGAAGATAAATCAGACTCGTGCAAACGAATAACAGATTCTTTTTTCGTCTGCACGAGTCTATTAGGCAGATGGACTAGTAAGCTACTTTTCTAAAATATTGATAAACTTTTTCAAGTTTTCTACTTTGTCTCCCCTTTTTACTTTCCATATTGCCAAATTCAAAAAACTTCACTTGTTTAATGCCAACAAAATTAAATAACGCTCTTTTCATTAATATTTTATGAGCATTATTTAGCCATAATAGTGGATATTTTGTTGGCCCCTTCATTGTCGAAATACACACTACTGATTTTCCTTTTAGTAGCCCCTCAGGAAATAGTCCCTTTTTATCTTTATAAGCAAAATTGGCCGCAAACAATTGATCAATATACCCTAGAAGCATTGCTGGTGGTCTTCCCCACCATATCGGATAAACAAAAACGATTTTATCAGCCCACTTAATT
Source organism: Lysinibacillus sp. NPDC056232 (assembly GCF_042267565.1). NCBI lineage: Bacteria > Bacillati > Bacillota > Bacilli > Caryophanales > Bacillaceae > Lysinibacillus > Lysinibacillus sp. NPDC056232. The sequence continues at coordinate 90,661 of NZ_JBHJTF010000008.1, forward strand.
TGTTCACGATATTTCTCAAGCTTTGGATCACGAAACATATCACGACGGCGTTTATGTTCATGAAATACTAAAATTGGGTTAAATTGTTCCTCGTATAAATCTACTACTTGAATCTCATTTATGAGCGGATTGTCATGACAGCCCTTAATAGCCTCCTGTAAAAAAGCATAATTCAAACTTTTATGATTGGGATATGTATAAATAATTAATGTGTTCATCTTGCATCCTCCATTACTTATCATTTGATAACAAAATAATAAATCACCTTATTTTAGTTGTCAAATGATAATTGTTTTAAGATAAGTTTTTTGTTATCTTGTCAGTAAGAGGTGAACCCATTTGGACAAAAAAGAATTATTTAATCAGTTCGTAGCTTTTACAACAACGGTACATCAAGTAACGCACGAACTAACTCAAAACGTAAAAATCGATAATATTACACCAGTACAATATAAAATTCTAGAATATATAAAAGTAAGTCAGCCAGTTACACCTACTGAAATTAGTGATTGCCAGCATATGTCCTTACCTAATACAAGCCGAGAATTACGAAAACTACAGGAAAGCAAGTTTATTGAAAAAATTAGTGATACCGAAGATCGAAGAAAGCACTATGTTTGCCTTACAGAGGATGGAGAAAAAATAATGGGAGAAGCATTCGCCTGTATAGAAGAGCGCTTTCAACAACTTATCCAACATGCATCTAAAGAAGATTTAGAGGACATTCATCATGCATTAAACATTCTTGACGAAAAGGTCTTTAATCCAAAATTATAAAAAGAACCTGCATGCTTTTCACGATAAGACAAGCATTGCAGGTTCTTTCATTATTTATCAAATTGACATAGAAAGTGTTCCACACCTGGGTATTTCTCTCCTAGACTAGCTATGAAAATGATAACGCCTTCGTGACCAACATCGTGTCGCTGTCGCTACTTTATCACTACGCTTTCGTACAAAAAACATCTGTTGGCACGAGACCCTGCAACAATGCGAAGCGGCTCATCGGATGCCCCCAGGAAGCTTTGCTCTGTGCGAAAGCGAAGCGTCAGCAATTGTTTTATCTGTGCGAAAGCGTAGCGACAGCAACAACAAAGCGCCCAGTCGGAACGGCAATCAACCACACTTTATGGTAATGAGCCTATTTAGTGTAACTACCTTATTTTCGTAATTCAAAAAACGTTAATGCCATACATCGTCACTCATTTACACTTTTTTTAATAGTATAAAGATGTATAGAAGGAGGAGACATAAGTGGAAGTAGCCGTGTTAGACAAGAAGTGGATAGAAGAACATTTTGAAACACTTCCATTATGGCAACAGTCAGCATATACCGACTTCGCTGCCATGGTTGCAGATGAAGCAAATACGTTTCCCTGTATTCCAGCTAGAAAAGGTTTTTTATCGAACGAGCTTCGCTATAGTTTTATCGGAGATCCACGAGAGGAGCAATCGATAAAGACGTTAGCACTCTGCTTAAAGGAATACGATAAGTGCGCTAAAACGTTTGGTAAATATACAACACATACCATTTTCTTCAAAACCCCTAATGATATGCATAAAAATTTCGATGTTGAAGATTATAGAAATTTATTTTGGTTCGTTTTAAACAATTTAACTAAATTTGATGATATCGATTGGCCAAAGGAAATTCCAACCGATCCATCGCACAATGAATGGGAATTTTGTTTTAACGGTGAGCCTTATTTTGTATCTTGTGCAACACCCGCACATGAATTGCGTAAGAGTCGTAATTTTTCTACTTTATTAATGGCATTTCAGCCACGTTGGATATTTGAAGAAATGAACGACTCAACTGTCTTTGGTCGAAAATTAAAGAAACTTATTCGTCAACGCATTAACGAATATGATGCTATTTCTGCTCATCCTGATTTAAAATGGTACGGGCAAGAAGGTAGTTATGAATGGAAGCAATATTTTTTAAGTGATGATAATAGTAGTCCATCGAAATGTCCTTTTTTACGTATGCAACATTCTCTGCACTTTCCACAGAACAAAGAACAATAATCAATTATGCCTCGGCATAATTGCGTCCAGAATCGGCTTTGTGCTAGCACAAAGCACTCCTTTCCGATTCCGTGACATCCGCCGGAGGCTTTAACTTCTTTCAGCGGATGTTTGGACACCCGCTGAAAGAAGTTAAACATGTTTACTGTGTTTTTGCCTTTTCATTACAATCCAAGTCGCTATTCCAATAATGATGATAAAAAGCAGGCTCACGAAAAAACCGAGTCTGCTTGTTTTTTCCCCTAACGTTCCAGACACCGTCACCACAATGAGCAACATCCCTATTCCATTCTTCACATACTCCCACTTTGACAACTTCATTAGCTTCATATAGGTCACTAATATAAAGAGCCAGTTATATATCAGCATTAAGCCTGCAGCTGTAACCAAATATTCAAAAATCTTTTCTGGCATGAGGAAGCCTATAACAATAGTGATGATTAAACCACTAGCTAAAAAGAGAAATGCAGGAAATGGGACCTTCATCTTCCCTTTTTTAGCTAAAGCCGTTGGAGCATCATGATCCTCTGCCAATGTAATGAGAATCGTTATGACCGCATATAAGGAGGCTACCATTGTTGAAAAGCCTGCAATAATTAAAACGCCATTAAAAATGTCTGCAATAATTAAAACGCCATTAAAAATGTCTGCAAAAAAAGGTATGTGATAACCGTTAAGCGCTGTTATAAATGGGCTTTCCTCAATAGTAAAATCCTTCCAAGAAACAAGTGCCAAGGCAAGCATAATAGCCATTAGAAAAATGACAGTTATAGCAATAAGCATCACTTTTCCGGCTTTCGGTGCTTCTTGAGGATTTTTTAAATCAATGACCATTAAACCCATAACCTCAATTCCACCAAATGCATAAAAGGCATATAACAGTCCAAGCCAAATTCCTTTCACACCTTGTGAGAAAAATTCTTCATAGTTTGCGTGCAGTGCATCGAGTGTAGTTGTTTCCGTATTGAATCCTTTTATTATTAATACAACCGCTACTATAATAAACATGACAACCGCTGCTGCCTTTAACGCACCAAAAATATTTTGAAAGTTTTCAAAGCCCTTCATACCCATAAGAATAACGGCTAATCCAAGTGCAGCATAAATAGATGCAGCAACCCATAATGGAAGTGTAGGAAACCAAAGCTTTGTAAAAATACCAAGCGCCGTCAATTGGCTGCCCATAATGAGCATCTCAGAAATCAAATAAATCCAGCCATTACTAAATCCTGCCCAATTTCCAAAAGCTTGCTTTGCATAAGTACGGAATGAACCCTTATCTGGATTGTCAACTGACATCTTAACAAGAGCATCATAGACAATATACGTAGCAATCGCAGCTAACAAAAAAGGAATTAAAACAGCAGGACCACTTTTATGAATAGCCATACTTGTCCCAAGAAAAAATCCTGTTCCTAGTGTACAACCTATACCTAGAAGCGAAAGCTGCCACCAAGACAACCTCCCTTTACTTGTTTTAGATGTCATTTTGATCAACCCTCCTGCCTTTTTGCTACTTTCTTAACAACGGCAATGTCATGCAACGAATGCCACCACCGCCTTTTTCAAGCTCTGAGACTTCAATTTCTATCAAATTCTTTTTTTGCAATAGCGGATGCTTCGTCCATTGTTCCTTCGAGGCTTGCTTACTAATTAACAGTGTTTCGGGATTAAGATTAATAAAATTGATATCAGGGATTGTATTATATTTTTCAAGCCAATAAACGTCAAAGCCATGGCGATTTAAAAATTGCTCGGTCATTGCAAAACGATTTGTTTGAGCTGTGAACACGTGTACAGGAAAATAACGCATAAAGTTTTTAGCTATTACTAGATTAGCGTTCGCCACATTACAATTCATATCTAAATGAAGTGTATCGGAGCGTCTCGGCAAATCAATAATCGCAATTTCCGAAAATCCTTCTTGGAAAATACGACCCTTGATACTTTCCACAGCCTCTAATGTTGTTCTCATGCCAATATTAATAAGCACAGCATCCTTATTTAGGATCATCACATCTCCACATTCTAAAGCAGTAGAAGGTTGCTTATTTAATTTTTCTGGAAACCACTTTTCTAATAATGAGTGCGCATGTGGATACTCCGGACGCCTTAGCGAGCTGCCCGCTTCTCCAAGGAACATACTATTTCCTAAAACACAGGCTAGATCGCGTACAAAGTACCTATTTATAAGCTGTTCACTTACTGTTTTCTCATCATTTGTTAGCTCTTTCGAATAGTCAATAACCTTGACACCCGCATTTTCTAGCGTTGTCTTTAATTCCATGAAATTCTCCATTGCTTTTACGTGATTGACAGTAGCACTCCACCCTACATTTTCAGCTATTGTTGAATCTGTTACATCTAATATTGTAGGTGCACAAAGCATAACAACCTTAAGCTCTTCATGCTCTGACCAACAACTTGCTTGGAATGAGTCCATAATGTAATCTCCCCTTCTTCATGACTATCTCAGCTTAGCGTTACCATCAAAACTGGGATTATACAGACAAAATAGGTAGCAGAACTAATGGTATCCATTTCAAATGATAAGAATGAGGTATTGTTGCAAAAGAGATACGATGGAAGTTGAGGAGGACTTTGATGGAATTAGGAAAAAGCGCAGTAAATACTGAAAAAAGAGACGTATTAAGATTTAGAGAGAAAACTTATTAATCATAACTAGTCTTCTCTCGCGACAAAATAATTCCATTTCATAACTTTTATCAATGAAAATACTGATGATAAGCTTGCTCAGCATCCATTTCGCTTGTAAATATTAACATATCGTTTGTTAACGGATAATACGTCTCAAATAGAAATAGCGCTAGCTCCTTTGGATAATCCGGATTGTTCACTACTGCCGCTTCCTGTATGTTCACTACTTCCTGAACATATGGATGACGATAAAAAATATAAACAATATCCCCTGCACTATATTGCTGCTGTTTCATTCCATCACCTTCCTCTGATTTTCATTAGTTTGGTGTTAGAAGAAGTAAATTATAATTAATTTTTGATTTTCGTGTAGATATTTAATCCGCTGAAAGAAGTTAATAATCCATGATGGCATTAGAAATATTCCCCACCTACCAACGCTCGTATCATAAAACGTCTCAATTAGAATATATATTAATTTATGTGATAAATTTCACTAGATTTGATCCAAATAAGACAATACTGAACATTCCGATTATTTGGTATACTTAAGAAAAGGAGGGAAAAATATGATTAAACAATCGGTTATTGAAAATGTACTTGAAGCTGCCCTTTCAACAGGTGGCGATTTTTCCGAAGTTTTCATCGAGGATAAGTTTGTCAATGAATGTACATTACAAAGTGGAAAAATTGAACAAAGTATTTCTGGACGTGACTTTGGCATTGGTATACGTATTTTTTCTGGTCTTCAGAGCATCTACACTTACACAAACGATTTTTCAGAGGAAGGCTTACTGGCAGCAGCAAAACGAGCAGCACTTGCTATTAAAGGTGGTGCTACCGGAACAATTCAACCACTAATAAAAGACATTATTACGCCTATTCATAACGTTATCATTCTACCAAACAGTGTGGAACATGCTAGAAAAGCAACAATCATGCGGCAGGCTAATGACATTGCTAGAAATTATGATGAACGTATTAGTCAAGTTAAAGTTCGGTATCTTGACGAAGAGCAGCATGTTTTAATCGCCAACTCAGAAGGAAAATTTGTAGAAGATACGCGTATTCATAGTCGACTTGCCATCCAGGCAACTGCCTCCGAGGGCAAAGAAATGCAAACTGGCTTCTATGGTCCTGGCGCACATGCAGGCTTTGAATTTATCGAAAATCTAGATTTAGAGCACTTTGCTGGTGAAGCAGCACGTATTGCGGTCACTATGCTTCATGCCGATGAATGTCCTAGCGGAAAATTCCCTGTCATCATTGATAATGAATTTGGCGGTGTTATATTTCACGAAGCTTGTGGTCATGGACTTGAGGCTACTGCCGTCGCGAAAAACAATTCCGTTTTTGCAAATCGTCTTGGTGAAAAAGTTGCCCCTGATATTGTTACATATATTGATGATGGCACACTTCCAAACGAATGGGGTTCCCTTAACATTGATGATGAAGGGGAAAAAACGCGAAAAAACATCTTAATTGAAAATGGAATTTTAAAAGGCTACATGATTGATAAATTTAATGCGCGCCGTATGAATGCTGAACCAACTGGATCTTCACGTCGCCAATCTTATCGCTTCAATCCAACATCCCGAATGACGAACACATATATCGCTCCAGGCACTTCTACACCTGAAGAAATTATTGCATCTACCGAATATGGTATTTATGCAAAATATATGGGTGGCGGGCAAGTAAATCCATCAACTGGTGATTATAACTTCGCGGTTATGGAGGCTTATATCGTAAAGGGCGGAAAAATCGATCGTCCTGTACGTGGTGCAACACTTATAGGCAACGGAGCAAAAACATTGCAGCTAGTTGATCATGTAGGTAATAACCTTGCGCACGGTGCTGGCATGTGTGGATCAATTAGTGGTAGTCTTCCTGTCAATGTTGGCCAGCCAATGATCCGTGTTAGCGAAATGACAGTTGGTGGAACAAAGGGGGAATAATTGATGAACATTGCTGAATATCAAGAAAAACTACTAGATCAAGCGATAGAAGCCGGTTTTAAAGAAGCTGAAGTTTATTTTGAACGAAAAAGCTCTTTTCAATGTATGCTTTACGAAGGACAGATTGATAGCTATGAAACGTCTGAGGATGGAGGTCTAAGTCTACGTGGGCTGCATAACGGAAAAATGGGTTACGCCTATACAGAAAAATTAGACGATGATTCGATGTCCTTTTTAATCGACAGTGTAAAGGCAAATGCAGACGTTCTAGATGAAAATGAGGGCATAGATATTTTTGAAGGAAGTAATGAATACATGCCGCATGAATTTTACAATGAAGAATTAGAGACGATCGAAATTCCTGAAAAAATTGAGCTGCTACGTTTAATTGAGCAAAAAATTCGTGCCTACGATTCGCGCATTGTAACGCTTGATTACTGTATTCTTGAAGAATATACTACTGAACGTTCTTTAACGAATAGTAAAAACCTTTCCCTATCACATAAGGAGAACGGCCTAGTCATCTTCCTTTCCACAGTAGTTAAAGATGGTGAGGAACTAAAAACGGGTGGCTATTTGAAAATGACTCGTGATTTTCATTCTCTCAATGCTGATGAAATTGCTAAAGAAGCAGCCGAGGAAGCACTTGCGAATCTTGGTGAAAAGTCAATTCCATCTGGAAAATATCCAATCATCCTACGCGCAGACGCGGCAGCATCATTATTAAGTACCTTTATGCCGATACTGTCAGCTGAAAATGCTCAAAAAGACCAATCCTTATTAAAAGGAAAGGTTGGACAAAAAGTGGCGTCAGCGGCTATTACATTGCTGAATGCTCCATTCCATCCCGCCACTTTGTCTGGAGCAAGTTTTGATGGAGAGGGCGTTGCAACAAAAGAGCAGGCAATTATTTTAAATGGCAAGCTTCAAACATTATTGCATAATAGAAAAACGGCGAAAAAGGACGGCTGTAAGACAACTGGGCATGCACATAAAGACTCCTACAAAGGTACTTTATCTATTGCGCCCCAAAATTTATATATTTCGACTGGTAAGAAATCACAAGACGAGTTAATTAACTCGGTTACCGACGGAGTACTTCTTACAGATTTATCAGGGCTTCATTCCGGTACGAATACGGTTTCTGGTGATTTTTCAGTCGCAGCGAAAGGCTTCCATATTCAAGATGGCAAAATTGCATCACCTGTGAAGCAAATGACAATAGCCGGAAACTTCTTTGAGTTCTTAAATAATATCGAAGAAATTAGCTCAGAGCTTTACTTCCTACCAGATGGGTACGGCTCCCCTTCCCTCCTTGTGAAGGAGCTATCAGTGACGGTGGAATAAAACGGAAAAAGATGAGTCACATATTACAGATTAAGCTAGAATATATGGTACTTCTCGGCAAAGCTTTTCGCTAATCATTGCGACAAGCTTTTTGATTGCATTTGATCGGCTTTGATGGAGATATGTCCATCGGCCAACTTCTGATCCAGCTGTTCTAATGAAGAAAATCATCGTCCCTACATTACGATTCGTTTTATAATCTTTGAAATGTAAACCTCTTCATTCGTACTATGAATAATACGTCACTTAAGCGAGGTTACATTTATTATTTCATATAGGAAATCGCCCAATAAAGCTGATGGCATCACCTTCTCGGTTAAATTTTCTTATAGAGGTAAATATATGAAACTTTTTTGCCTATTGGTACGTACTAATTATGCAATGATATCTATCATGCCAGACTAATATAGGAGGGGTGAAATTTATGAAGAAAATTTGGACTTTGTTTCTTGCAGCGATACTTATTGTACCGATATTGCTGCAGCCAACGACCGCTCAAGCGGCAAAGGCCATCACGATTTATGTGGACGGTGTTCAATTAAAGACCGACCAGCCGCCAGTGAAGGTTCAAGGGCGCGTCATGCTGCCGCTTAGAGCAATCTTTGAGGCATTGGATGCATACGTAGATTGGGATCGAAAGAATCAAACCGTTACTGGGATTAAAGGAGGCACAACGGTAGTTCTCAAGATTAAATCGAAGGTAGCTACTATTAATGGCGAGAGAGTTACGCTTGATGTGCCAGCACAGATAATAAATGGCAGAACAATGGTGCCAGTACGCTTTGTTAGTGAAGCGCTTGGTCAGGATGTTGACTGGAACTCGTATAATCAAATAGTATCTATTAACTCTGACACTCCGAGCAATATCAGTATTTCTCCAGCGACCTATGTGTCGGTTAGAGATATTGGTAATCAAGGAGATGGGCGTGACCTGGAAGTTACCTACTCCAAATCGTCTACTGAATCACTTGTGGATCATTACCGGGTTCTCGTTGTGAAGGCTTCAAAAAGCTTTAATCAGGCGTCGGCCCTGAAGGTCTCCGCTTCAAATTATACGAAAGTATCACCTGCCGGCTCGGATCGTTCTATAATATTAACTCAAAGTTCGCGGGATGTGGACGGAGACTATATTAGAAATGACCAGCCTTATGTAGCGTATGTACTTGCAGTTGGAAAAGGTTCTTATTCCAGCGTATTATCTAAATCTTCTCAGAAGATTACCCTAACGAACATGTCTTCGGTTACAGAGGTAACAAATGTGAAAATTAGCGATATTAGCGATTTCGGCGATGGACGCGATATCTCGGTTAGCTTCACTCGTCCGCAGAATGACAACAATATCTCGAATTACCGTGTGTTTATCGTAAAGACCAAGGATGCTAACAATTTCAGCCTTACTAGTGCGAATAATTTATCTAGCAGTTACTATACGACAGTCAGTAAATCAGGAAGCAATGGCGGTACGTTGTCAGGAACTCTGACTTCTTCTTCGCGCGACTCTTCCGGTGAATATATTAAGAACGGCGTACCTTATACAGCGTTTGTTCTGTCTGTAAGCAACACAAATTCAGCTGTTAATAAGCTGTCAGCTGCTTCTTCGTCAGTAACACTTAGTCCAAATACAGTGGCTACTCCTGTTATTACTCAAGTTGATGATGTCAATGACTATGGAGATGGACGCGATCTGCGGGTTAGCTTCAACAAAGTGTCCGATGAGTCCAACATTAGCGCTTACCGGATCTTTGTTGTAAGAGCTAGCAACTATTCGAACTTCACATTGACGAAGGCGAACAGTCTGTCCAGCTCTTATTACACGCAAGTGAACAAGACGGGCTACAATATTACTCAGGTTCTCTCTTCAGGGACTCGAGATACAGACGGTTATGCCATTCAGAATGGGGTCAGCTATCGTGTATTCGTTATGGCCGTAGCTAAAAACTCAGGGAATAACGGGTTATCGTCTGCCTCTAACGCGATCACGTTATATAGCAACTATGTAGGTGCAGTATCAAATCTCCTTGCCAGCGATGTGAATGATTATGGTGACGGTCGTGATCTCTATGTCTCTTTCACTAAAGCGGCGGATGAGTCTAATATTAGTCATTATCGCATTATGGTTGTACCAACATCCTATTACAGTAACTTCAGTCTGTCGGATGCTAATAATGTATCCAGCAGTAATTATTCGACTGTGAATAAGTCAGGAAATAACAATTACGGGCTGGCGCTCTCGGGAAATGCTCGAGATGTGCGCGGCAATTCTATCAAGAACGACACTAGCTACCGTGTCTATGTTCTCTCGGTAGGCTATGGCAATTATTCCGGCAGCAATGTGCTGTCCTCGCCAACGTCTACGATTACGCTCGGTAAGAACATCAATGTGCAAGCTGTAACCAATCTAAATGTTGCTGATGTAAGTGATTATGGAAATGGCCGTGATATAGAGGTAACGTTCACGAAGCCTTCCGATGAAACAAATGTCAATCATTATCGGATTTTTGTCGTACCGACAGCTTATTACAGCAGTTTCAACCTATCACAAGCTAATAGTAACTCTAATTACATCACAGAAAGCAAAGGCGGAAATAAATCGGTAACTAGAACGTTAGATGGGGCTCGGGATGTTCGCGGTAATTACATTACGGAGGACACAAGCTACCGTGTTTATGTATTGACTGTAGCGAATGGAAATTCTTCAAGCGTCAATGCTTTATCTTCTGATTCGTCGGTGATTACGCTTACTAAGAACAAAGCCGTTCAAGCGGTCAGTAATGTAAATGCAAGTGATGTAAGTGATTTTGGTGATGGCCGTGATTTACGGGTATCGTTCAATCATGCATATGATGCATCGAATATAAGTGAATATCGAATTATGGTTGTACCTAAAAATAAACCATTCAATGCTTCAATAGCAAGCAACATTCAGACTCCAAATTATACAGCCGTAAGTACTTCTGGTAGCAGTACTAGCCAGGTTCTTAACGTTAAGGCAACGGATATAGACGGGAAATCTATCACTAATGGTACGCCGTATAACGTCTACGTATTATCAGTTGGAAAAGGCAGTTCAACCTACACATTTAAATTGTCTGATGCTTCGAATGAAATTACGTTAACCAATTCCGCCGCAGTAGAAGCAGTAACTAAAGTAAGTCTCTCTAACGTGGGGAATACTGGCACATATAAAGATATCCGGATTAGCTTTAATAAAGGAAGCAATGAAAATAACGTAACAGGATATCGAGTATTCTTGGTTCCTACAGATAAAGTAGAAGACTTCAAGGTTTCTTTTGCGAATAAAGTCTCTTTAGAGAATTACACTTCAATCTCGTTGGACATAAATACAATCAGTGAATATTCATTAGATTTAATGAATGATGTATACGGTAAAGAAATCAATACGTCTACTTATTATCATGCCGTAGTAATGACCTTAGCCAAAATGGGAGATAGTTATAATATATTATCTGAACCGTCTCCTCAGTTCAAACTTCAGGCTAAAAAAGACAATACTCCGCCAGAAGAGGTAAAGCCTGCCCCATCTGACACTCAATCTTAAGAGATAAGCAATACTTTTTCACAAAAAGGGACTCCTCAGGTGGTGCTTCATGGACCATCAGAGGAGTCCCTTCTTGTTGTGCACAGCTCATTTGCCCTCCGACTGTTTCTATGAATGTCTGGTCTATACTGACATAGATAATCAGTTGATGGACAATAATAAGAACAACTTTAGTACCAAAATCTAGGGAAATGTGGACATAGATTTATGAAAAAGGTGGTTTAGTGATGAGTAAAATACAATTTGTTGAGGCGCAGGGTCCAAAAGTGTTTACCGAACGGCTGCGGAATATTGCTAAAGAACTGGGAGTCTTGATCCTCTTCGAAAAGAATCATCGCCCGGATCTTATGCTGGAATATACCAGTAAGAATCCGGGCGATGAGGTTTATATTGTCTGATTCAGGCTGAAGTATTTGAGCTGATGAACTTGGCCCAAGGTGTACTAGGTAAGATTGTGGTCAAAACTGAGCACCCTTACTTCATAAAAGAGACTCGCTTTTTTATGCATAAAACTATTTCGATAAATCAATTTTTTTATTTAATAAATAAATAGTCATACCACCAACAGTCATTGACAATAGCTCTCCGATTCCAACCGTAAACCATGTTGCCCAAAACGGAAGATCATAGAGAATTGTTAATTGTCCTGCAACGGTGAACATTGATATAGCAAAAATCAATGCAGTTATAACCATTTTCACAAGATCATTTGTTATATTTTTCGTTACTCTTCGGCAAAGAACTAAAACGAGGAATGTCGCAATTCCACCAATGGGTACATCTAATATCCACGTTGGTGACATGAAATTAGCGAGTACTACTCCTAGAGTCACGGCTAATACGTAGCGTTTGTTGTAGAGGGCCAGGTAGTTAAACATCTCCGATAAACGTAGTTGGACTGCCCCAAAACTGATGACTGACAATAAAACAGTTACAGCCACATATAAAGCTGCAACGAGTGCCGTCTTTGTAAGCTCGGTTACAGAAGTACGGCTTGAATCTTTTACTATAGATGTATTCAATTTTATTCTCCTTTGTAAAATAGCACATCCGCTATTTTAGTAATAACTACGGCCAAAGGAAGAGAGCTTTTCGCCCTATCTGAAGTGCCGTAGTGCAAGCAGATTTTTGCTTACCTGCGTATTATATCAGAAGAATTTACGATTGAACAATCTTATTTCGTTAGCCAGCCACCATCGATTGGCATAATAGCTCCATGAATATAATCAGCAGCCGAACTTGCTAAGTAAAGTGTTAAATTCGCTACTTCATGTGGTTGTGCCCAGCGTCCAGCAGGCGTTTCATTAGCGACCCATTTGGCCATTTCCCCATCACCTTCAAAATCTGCCTTATTCATCGGTGTTTGAATGGCCCCAGGTGCAATGGCATTGGCGCGAATTCCTTCACGACAATAATCTAAGTCTAACTGTTTCGTATAGCCGACAATCGCATGTTTAGATGCTGTATACGCTGCACCACCACCGCCAGCAACAAGCCCTGCAATAGATGCCATATTAACAATGACGCCTGATTTTCGTTTTACCATATGGGGTAATACCGTATTCGTCACAAAATAAGTACCCTTAACATTGGTATTCATAATTTTATCCCAAAGCGCCTCATCTGTATCGAGTGTTTTTGCAAAACCATCTAAAACGCCTGCGGTATTTAATAAAATATCTACCTGCTTAAATTTTGAAATTGCAGCTTCAAATGCTTGCTCTACATCGTCCTTATTACATACACTACCTACTTTATAGGCAAATTGTTCAGGGTATTGGTGATATAGATCTCCTAACCCTAGCTCATCTAGATCAAACCCGAATACGTTTGCTCCATTTTCTAAAAATGCAATAGCTTGGGCTTGACCAATACCTGAAGCAGCCCCCGTCACAAATACCGTTTTACCCTTATATTCTTCAAACGTCATTGATCTCTCTCCTCTAAAAACAAAGAAACCACCTCATTTGAGATGGCTCTTCCGATTAATTAACAATTATCCAATCTTCCGCTAATATATCACAGACTGTCGGTGTAAACATTGTATAGCCCTCACCACGTACATTAATTAAAAAGTAAGGATTCAAAGCCTCGCCATCATGTTCGCTTTGTCCAACAAGCTTCACATATAATTCAGCACCGCCCCAACCTTTACGAATTACTTTTTCTCCCGCCTTTAAGCGTGGTAAAATCTCTTCAAACGTCATTTAAATTCATCCTTTATTTACATTCTTTATCGGATTAGTATACTGGATTTCACAATTGTTTACAACCTAGCCCTCAAGTAAAACCGTATAAAGTATATGTTGCCCATTTAATTCCGCAATGATTGTATCAGTATTATCATCATTTGTAGAGAAAATCTTTGTTCCACTTACCAGTTTAGTAGCATAAAAATCTTTGAAATTTTTAGAGGAATTTGTAGTTTTAATAATTTCCCCTATCTTCTCACACTTCGTATATTCTAATTGTTTCATCGATCCCAAGCTTGTAGCGTTAATATAAATCAAATTATTATACTGAAGAATATCCGCTTGATAATGTTCTGTAAGAATAGATTTCGCAGTGGGATTAGTAATTATAGCCGGTGTACACCCTACCAATACTAATAGTAGTAAATTACATATGAGTATTTTCCTCATAACTTAACAAACACCTTCTTTTTAAAACTACTTGGAACAACTAGAGCTTAATTCAATTTCATCAACATCGCCATTCTCTTACGTTGACATTTCAAACCTTCCGTAATTTTCTCTACTCACCACGCAAACTATTAATTTTCTTTTTCATTTGCACTTGCTCCGTCTTCACTTCAAGCCCATTCTCCGTCAAATAGCTCGTGGCTGGATTACTTGCTAAAAAATTAACTGTTTTCAGTTTTACTTTGTGTCTTGTAATGCTTGCGATAAAATGTGGAATATGTTCAACATTGCCATCCCCCAATAGCTCTAATTGATAAAGAACTATGCTGTCGATGGCTCCCTCCTGATCCCATACAGTTCTATATAACATATAACCAATCGCTTCATTATTCTCGTTATAAAAAACTTTAGCTTCTCCTTGTTTATTACTGTGCCAGCTACATTGCCACGGAACATTGTCCTGATAAAAAGATAAACGCGATAGCTGCTCTGGCCGAATAGTTTCCACATGAATTTCGATTGGCTTCTCTACTTTTGCTTCATATTCACCACTTAAAAATAACAATTGATTTGTAATGGTATAGCCATACTTCTCGTATAACGCAATTGCTACTTTATTCTCTTTTATCGCTTCAAGCGTTGCAACTTCCACATTCTCTCTTTCATAGATGGCGATGGTTTCTTCCATTAAAATACGAGAAACACCTTTACCGCGATAGTCTGGAGAGATACCTGTTCCTCCATTCCAAGATGTTTTCTTACCATCCATTAATCTAAATCCATTTAATACAATACCAACAGGATTATTATGTTCAAATGCGACGATTGATAGCTCTGGTGATAGACCTTCACCAACAAGTCGGTTTAAAAACACCTCTTCATTCATTTCTATTTGTACAAAATACCCCTCAAAGCCTTTATTCCAAGCTTTTAAAATTTCCGCTAAAGTGCACTGTGAGACTGTTTTTATTTCCATGCTTTTCTCCCATCCCTAGCTTAATTAGAGATACTACCTAAAAGTGGTAGATCTTCTAAAGTTAGTTTTTTTATTATTTCATACCCATTTCCAGGACCATTTGGTTTCACAATAACCATTCCCATATTAGAAATATTCCCTAATCCAACACCTTCGGGAAAGCTATGGGCAACGATCACTTGGTTTGTACCCTGTGGTGGCTTTCTTTCTAACATCGATTGCAGATTTGATAATATATTTGTTTTTTCAACTAAAGGAATATTTCCACCCAATTTATAAATTTCATATCCAATTGAGTCAATTTGGATATAAGAATAAGGAAATGCGAGCTGTGCCGTTTTAATTGTACGACAAAAAGGACTTACGACTATCGGTGAACTAATCGGAATTTGTAAATGGCGTAGCATTTGTCCAAAGTAAACGGCCTCCCTTCGTCCAAATTCAGACAAATTTCTTTGAGTAGCACAATCTTGGAAGTTTAAATATGGTTGATCTACTCCGACAGTTGCTTGACCATGCCTGGTATACAAAACAAATCCTCCCTTTTTCAATAAATCAAGGATTGATTTATCCAAATATTTCAACTCCCCCTAATAGAATACCATCGATTATTAGTACTATATGAAATGAATGACTCAAAAAATGTAAAAGTGAAAGTTGAACTGCTTTTCGCATAGTGAAGGAGTTATTTCACTGGCAAATATTTCACTTTGCCGATAGCGGACTTAGTTTTAAAAAAATAAAAAAACTTCCTAAATTTTCTGTAGGAAGTCCAGCATTGAACAAAATTCTCGTGGAAATATTCGTTAATATTGTAACGCTTTAAATGAAGGTGATTTCCGTTCCAGGTTTCTCGCCCTCGCTAAAAAACACTTCTTGCTGAAGACGCTTCGCTTTCTCACAGACATACCCCTTTACGGAAGTTTCGTTTTTCACTATAAATTAAAGTAACATGCCATAATACATACTATGAGGGATGTTTGATTGGAGTGGAGGCTGGGCGACTCCTTGGGGATTAGCGGTAGAGGAACGAAGGCTAAAAGCATCACGTCCTGTGATAACGCCTTCGTGACCAACATCGGTGCTGTTGCCGCTGCCGGAACGGAAATCAATCCCACGTTTTGCCGAAGAGCCCTACTTTTATTTCATTAACAAAATAGTTTATCCACCAAAAATAAAACTTCCTACAATTTTTTGTAGGAAGTTTCGAAATTTACTTTATTGGAATAGTTACTATTGCGGTTGTCTCTAAATGTTTTGATGAATCGATAGTAATTTGACCGTCGTACTTATTGACTATTTCATTCACAATAAATAAGCCTTGCCCTCTTATTTTACCACTTTCTGGTTTCTTTGTGGAAAATCCTTGCTTAAATATTTGCCCTGCTTCTGCAATATTTGGTCCAGTATTTGTAACCTTAAATATATATTGTGTGTCATCTGCTTTACAGCAAATTGTAATTTTACGTTGTTCTTCAGGCAATTCATTTGCCGCATCAATTGCATTATCTATTAAATTCGATAAGATTTTGATTAAATCCGTTGTTTTAATTTTATTAAATTCATCCTGAGTGACTGTGAAATCCATTTCAATATTATGATTTTGTGCCGTTAGTTTTTTCGTTTGCAATAAAATCGACAAGCCAGGGTGATCGATATTTAATTTGAGAGAATTAATAGCCTGAACCTCTTTAGACAGTGAAGATAAATATTGTTTTGCCTGATCAGGTTTGTCTAATTGTAAAAATCCATGCAATACTTGTATATGATTTGTGAAATCATGTCTTAAAGAGGACACGGACGTGATTAAAGTTTTAATTTCTGCTTGATATGTATCTTCTGTCGCTTCAACTTCCTCTACCACTTCTTTTTGATACCATCTCTGTAAAAAGAAAACAGAGCCGATCACGATTAAAATGAATACACCATTAAAAATAAAGATAAAAAGATTGTCTTCGACCACTTTTCCCTTAATGCCATTTAATGTGTCTGCACTAATATCAATGCCTAAGTATGCAATAACCTCCCCTGTTTCATCCTTAATCGGTGCACCAACAGTTAAGTAGGAGCCATGTACAGAATCTTGTATTACTTCTGTTGCAAATGTTTCTCCATTATAAGCTTTTTGCACTTGTGTCTCGGGTACTGTACAGTCCATTCCGATATCAAAGCCTTCAACATCACTTGGTAAACCCATAATCATTGCTATGGAGACCTGTGGATTAACAATATCTAATGTATAAACATATAAAGCACCTATTTTTACTCTTGCATCATTTAAGTAGCTTCTCAATTGCCAATAATAATCGTTTTTCTCGGGGTTATCTAAAAATTGTTTGTACGCCTCTACATCAATTAAAGATGCAATAGAAATAGCCGCTTCCAGACTTTGGTTCGCTATTGACTCTTCTACTGTCTTTTTCATTTTTATATAGGATATAAAAATGTTTAAACTTGTAAACAATACTAATAAGAGAATGGATAGTATTAAAATTAGTTTTATTTTTCGTTTTTTCATACAAACTGGTACTTCCTCATCTATAGACATGAATAATGTCTTAATTTAATTGTACATAAAAAATCGTTAGTCTTAGTTGACATCATATCAAACTTCCAACCAAGGAAACAATTTCATATCTAACAACCCTATTATACTACAGTAAACTTCTTTTTTTATGGTTGTTTAAAATTCATCATTTGCGTAGTGAACCATTCTTCCTGTTGTAATTCAGATGAAGGCCGTAAGATATTTTAGAGAACTTTGAACAACAATGGCTATATACCCGCTATATACCCCTATACATTAATCTAAAACATACTGTTCCAAATACTATTCAGGATTCTTCGCCTCTCTAAATAAGAATATTAGTTCTTAGTTTATCATCACAAGCAAGTTTTGACTATCACCAACCAACATTTATCTCGTCCTACTTTTTAGACTATATTCTTCCCATCTTTGAAGTGGGAGTCTTCTGTCGGAAAATGATAAAAAGATCAGGCCAATAAAAACCTGATCTCTTCATTATAAGTATTTATTTTTTCCTACTCGATGTCTTTGTCTCATCCTGTACATTTAAAAATTTCGGTCGCTTACGATAACCCGAAGGAGATAGGCGAACTAAAGATTTTTTAATGTCCTGCCAATCTAAATCTGCTCCCATATTTAAATACGGAACACCTAATACTCGCATATTTGCAGTATACATAAGTATGAAAAAAACCGAAATGAAGAATCCAAATAACCCCAAAAAGGCAGATGCTAAAACGATGATTATCCTGAGAATACTCATCGCTGTTACGATAGATTGATTGACGAGTGTAAAAGCTGCAATGCTTGAAGTAGCTATAACTACAATCATGGAAGGGCTCGTAACCCCCGATTTAATCGCTGCATCTCCAATAATTAACCCCCCGACAACGCTTATGGAACCACTGATAACATTGGGAAGATGTATATTTGCTTCTCGAAATAATTCAAACATAAAAAGCATCATTAATGTTTCAAGAATAGTTGGAAATGGGAGACCCGTTCTTGATTCAACAACTGTTGCCAATAGGATGGATGGCAATTGCTCTTGATGATAGGTTGAAAGTGCAATCCAGAAACCTGGTAAAAGTATACTTATTAAGATAGCCACTATGCGTAGTAAACGCTCCATAGAGCTTACAATAATCGGATACTCGTTATCCTCACCGGATTTAAAAAGTAACATTGAATTGGCAGGTGTAATAATGGCATACGATACACCATCAACGATGATGATAATGCGCCCTCTACTTAAAGCTTGTACAGCAAAATCAGGACGTCCAGTATAATCATGTCTAGGAAGAATTTTAGCACTCTGCTCAATTCTTTCCATCAATAAATCTCCACTAAATACAATATCCGTATCAACTCGCTGCAGCTGTAATTTTATTTTCTCAAGCATCTTTTTATTTACGACATCTTCAAAATAAAGTACAGCTACGGTTGTTTTGGATCTTTTACCAAGTTCATATGTCTCAACACTTAATGAATTAGTCGGCAATCGTTTTCGTATTAAAGCAATATTGATAAAAACATCCTCAATAAAATCATCTCTCGGACCTTTGACAACTAATTCAAGAGTTGTTTCTTTAGGCTCTCGATTTGGTTTTTTAGCGATATAACTCGAATACAGCAAATTCATATCTTCGAAATAGAGTAAAACATGTCCTTTATAAACTCTTGTAATGGCATCATCTTTACTTGATATTTTCTGAAGATGAGGAACGCGTAAATTGTTTTGTATATGTTCTTCTAACATTTCCTCCGATGTTGCAGTAAATAATGATTGAACTCGTTGCACAATAACGGTCTGCAGTAACCGCTCATTAATCATCGCTTCACATTTTATCAAATGTACTTTATGTTGCTGAAAGAAATACTCTTGGAATATCACATCAGCAGAGCGTTGAAATAGTGACTTCAAAGATTTCAAATTTAACTCTTGTTCCATTGAAGAAATATCCATCATCTCCTACTGAACCAGCTCCAAATTAGTACATTTATGAGTAATAACATAAATACACTTACGGATATTTTCCCCATGCTTTTAAAAAATATTCAAGAATATATGCTGTTTAAAATCTTTATCAGAATAAATTAGCTACGAAATTCCCAACCTATTATTAGGAAAGATTTATCCAATCAGCTTCTTTAAATTTGCCATTTCAATAGCAGACATTGCTGCGTCATAACCTTTATTTCCTGATTTAGTCCCTGCGCGCTCAATTGCTTGTTCAATATTTTCAGTAGTAACAATGCCAAAAATAACAGGTACATTTGTAGTTAGTGACACATTTGCAATTCCTTTTGCTGATTCATTACATACATAATCATAATGTGTTGTTGAACCACGAATTACCGTACCTAATCCAATAATTGCATCATATTTCTTTGTTTCAGCTAACTGTTTCGCGATGAATGGAACTTCAAATGCACCAGGAACCCATGCTACGTCGATAGAAGTCTCATCTACCCCATGACGCTTTAAACCATCTAATGCACCGTCTAATAATTTACTCGTAATAAATTCGTTGAAACGACCTACTACTACTGCTATTTTTAAATCCGTACCAATTAATTGCGCTTCAAATGTTTTAACCATTTTTAATCTCTCCTCTTTTATTTTGTCTAATCATCATAACGTGGGGTTGATTTCCGTTCCGACTGGGCCCTTTGTTGTTGCTGTCGCTACGCTTTCGCACAGATAAAACAATTGTTGCTGTCGCTACGCTTTCGCACAGATAAAACAATTGTTGCTGTCGCTACGCTTTCGCACAGATAAAACAATTGCTGACGCTTCGCTTTCGCACAGAGCAAAGCTTCCTGGGGGCGTCGGGCTAACACGATGTTAGTCACGAAGGCGTTATCACAGGACGTGATGCTTTTAGCCTTCGTTCCCCTATTGCAAATCCCCAAGGAGTCGCCAGTCTCCACTCCAATCAACCTATATACATAGAGTACGTTTTAACAAATATCATTCCAAACTTTTGTTGATGATCCTTCATATTGTCAGTGTATTTTCTTCCACTATTTGTTGACGACGATATGTTGCCAATGCTTCTATGGAAATCATTTTTAAATGATGTTGTGCTGCATATTTAACAAGGTCATTAAAGCGTAGCATTTTGCCATTGTCGCCCATAATTTCACAAATAATGCCCGCCGGAATACTATGACAAAGCTTGGCCAAATCAATTGTAGCTTCTGTATGTCCTCTACGCTCTAATACACCGTTGTCCTTTGCTATTAACGGAAATACATGGCCTGGTCTACGAAAATCTGAAGCTATTGCTTGTGGTTCTAGCATTTTTTGTATAGTCATTGCCCGTTCAAAGGCGCTAATTCCAGTTGTTGTGTCAACATGATCTATACTTACGGTAAATGCCGTTTGATGATTATCTGTATTCACACTAACCATAGGGTTTAATGCTAATTTTTGTGCGAGCTGCTGTGAAATCGGCGTACAAATAAGACCTCTTCCATAGGTCGCCATAAAGTTAATCGTTTCAGGGGTCATAAATTCCGCAAGTGCTAGTAAGTCCCCTTCGTTTTCCCGATCCTCGTCATCTACTACAATAATCATCTTACCTTGTTTTAAATCCTCAATTGCTTCTTCAATCGAATGTAGCAATATCGCCACCTCCTGTTAGATAATGTTGTATCAATTATGCCTCGGTATAATTGTCGCTGTCGCGCAGATAAACAATGCGTCCGGAATCGGCTTTGTGCTTAGGCCTGCAAATATTTTTTGCGCGAAAGCGTAGTGCTAACGCAGCGTCAGCAAGGTGTTTTGTCTTTGTGAAAGCGAAGCGACAGCAAAAGGGTTTTATCTGCGCGAAAGCAAAGCGTCAGCGGCAACAGCATGATGTTGGTCACTCAGTCGTTGCCACAGGACGTGGCGCTCTTAGACTGAGTTCCTCTATTTCAGAGGATGTTTGGACTTCGCTGAAAGAAGTTAAAACCCGTTTTGTGCTAAAAAATCTCTTGTAACGGTCGGTGGTTCCTGTCCACGCTTTAGTTGATGCAAAATGTATTTTCCTACTAAATCGGTTTCTACATTGACGAGATCACCAATGTTCTTCTTACCGAAAATTGTTTCCTTGTATGTGTGGGGTATCAATGATACTGTGATACCGTTTTTCTCGACATGAAAGAGTGTTAAGCTCGTTCCATCTATCGTGATGGAGCCCTTTGGAATACAGTAGCTTGTTAACTCCTTTGATAGCTCTATATCAATGTAGACTGCGTTTGCTAACGGCCGCTTTCTCAATATTTTCCCTATGCCGTCTACATGTCCGGATACAAAATGACCACCGAATCGCCCATTAGGTGACATTGCGCGCTCTAAATTTACCGGATCTCCAATTGCTAGCTGCTGTAAATTTGTTGCTCTCACCGTTTCAGGCATGACATCCATCGTAAGCTCCTGTTCATTAAAATGGATCACTGTTAAACAAACACCATTGACCGCGATACTGTCCCCGAGCTTTACATCCTCTACCATTTTCTTTGAAATAACGGTAATTTTCATACTTTGTCGATCGCTTTGCAAGGTTTTTACGGTACCAACATCCTCAATAATTCCTGTAAACATTTTTTCACCCGCTTCCATTCATTGGTCTAAGCAGTTCTCTTCCGCTATGGGAGTCCTATCCGTCTGTACCTCCTTCCTGAACCAAAAATTACTGTTCAAACAAAAAACCCCTTTGATTAAAGGGGTTTGGGAGTTCATATAAATAAGACATCAACAAATAAACCTTTAGGATACAATATTTTTCCATAGGTCGTCATCTCATCGTTCTTCTCCCATCCAGACTATAACTGTCGGTTTTGGATTTGCACCAAATCAGCTTACGCTCACGGACTTTGAATTACTTCATCACCGCCGATTGGGAATTTCACCCTACCCCGAAGAACTACTGTTATTCAATTCGTTAGCTAAATAAAATCAATTTCGCCTTGGCGTAATTGCGTCAGGAGGCTTTAGGCCAACAGATGTTTTTTGTGCGAAAGCGTAGTGCTAACGCAGCAACAACACGATGTTGGTCACTCAGTCGTTTTCACAGGATGTGAAGTTCTTAGCCTGAGTTCCTCAGTAAGTGTTTAAACACCCACTGAATGAAGAAAAAAAAACTTCCCAACTTAAACGATGGGAAGTAGTTTACATAAAAGCATACTCAAATAGACCTTATAAACTCAAGTGAATTTAAAAAGCTCATACTTTTACCCTTCTCCCATCCAGACTATAACTGTCGGTTTTGGATTTGCACCAAATCAGCTTGCGCTCACGGACTTTGAATTGCTTCATCACCGCCGATTGGGAATTTCACCCTACCCTGAAGGATATTTTTATTTAGCTATTTCTTACGATAACACTATTTTATTTTATTATCCAGATAATTCTTAATAAAAATTTTTTCTAAAATTAATTTCGCTGTCGTTGCGTTTTCAATATCACTACATCAATTATGCCTCAACATAATTGATTTTAGGAACACACCGCTAGCAATTTTTTGCCTAGTTTCCGTTATTATTCCGCCATTAACATGTATACTTGACCAGTGACAAAGGATGAGTCAACGGATGCTAAATAAATATAGGTAGGTGCAAGCTCAAATGATTGCCCCGCTCGTTTCATTGGCGTATCTGAGCCAAATGTTTTGACATATTCAGCTGATTAACCAGAGACAGTTAACGGCGTTCAAATCGGCCCTGGGACTGTATTCATACGGATTCCTTTACGCACTAATTACAATGATAAAGACCTTGAATAACACTAATTTAATAATGCTATAACTAATTTAGGTCGCTAAAAGGCATATTAACAGTATTATTTAATTAAGGAACCTCTTTTCAATTAGCACGTTCTTTATACATGGCACTTTTTTACTCTGCTTGACAAAAAAAAAAAAATCATAGTAATATTGTGAGTCATTGTTCGTGTCAACTCTAACAATGAACACAACGTATATGATTAAATTCTCTTCCCTCATTGGAGGTTTTTTTATTGCAAAACATTTTGAAAAAAAAATCGTATAACAAAGTTATATTTTATACCTTTATTGCCATTTGCTTTATCGCCTCTGTTTTTTTCGTTTATCACAACGAAGCATTTTATGATCGTCCAATTGCAGAAGTTATAAAAACGGAATTAACAGAATCAAACCCTGTAACGGATATGTATGAAAATGATGATCATTTATATACTCAGCTCATTACAGCTGTATTAAAAAATGGTGAAGAAAAGGGTATGCTTATTCATTTTATTAATGAGTATTCAGCATCCGGAGCCTTCGATCAGGAGTATCAAGTTGGAAATAAATTATTTGTTTCCATTAAAGCAAATACAGACAAGGTTGGAGATTTAACTGGGACTATTTTAGACGTGAAACGTGATCAGTTCGTCTTAATAATAGCGTGGATTTTTATTTTCGCTTTGCTGATTGTTGGTAAAAGACAAGGATTTTTTTCAATCATCAGTTTAATTGTAAACTCCCTTGTATTATCTTTCGCCTTGGATTTATATGTGCATTCAACTATAAATTTGATATTTATAAGTGGGGTATGTGTTCTTTTATTTACGATCATTTCTTTAATTCTCATTAACGGCTTGAATGAAAAAACATATGCAGCGATTGTTGCAACACTTTTAGGAACATTTATTTCGTTATTAATTAGCTTTTTAGTCCTGTGGTTTACATCCGAGAATGGGCTTCGATATGAAGAGATGCAATTTTTAACACGACCTTATCGAGTGATTTTTATGGCTGGGCTATTTATTGGGGCATTAGGGGCTGTAATGGATGTCTCCATCACAATGGCTTCTTCTATGTTCGCATTATTTGAGCAAAACCAAGATATTTCTGACCAAGCTTTAAAAACTTCTGGAATGGATATCGGGAAAGACGTTATGGGAACGATTACAAGTATTTTGTTCTTCGTTTATATTTCTGGCTCATTTCCAATGTTAATTTTATATTTGAAAAATTCTTATCCATTAGGGCAAACACTTTCCATGAACCTTTCGTTAGAATTAGCTCGTGCCCTAGCAGGTGGAATTGGTGTTGTCTTAACGATCCCCATTAGTCTTTACACTTCTATTTTTTTCATTAAACGAAAGAGGGCAAAATAATGAATGTATTAGTATGGTTAACAGCCATTTTATTCATATTGATGATCGTTATTGGTGAAAAAAAAGGAATACGCTCTTTTCTATCTTTATTTTTAAACTTTGGAGTACTCTTTATAACAATTTTTTTAATGACCAATCCGAAGAATAGTCCTGTTATATTAACGCTCATTGCCTGTACCGTCATAAGTTGGATTAGCTTATTTTTTATTAATGAAATGAGTAGTAAAACGATGACTGCTTTCATTTCTACGATGATTACGATTGTAGTTTTATTACTTTTTATTGTGTTTGTAACGGAGAAATCAATGATTCGAGGATTTGGGGAAGAATCCGCAGAAGAAATTAGCATATTTTCACTTAATATTGGCGTCAATTTTGTACAAATTGGAGCTTCCGTTATTATTATGAGTACAATTGGTGCAATTTTGGATGTTGCCATTTCCATTGCCACTTCCATGCATGAGATTCTTCACCATAACCCTTTAATAAGCAGAAAAAAATTATTTACATCGGGTTTAAGCATTGGAAGGGACATTTTAGGTACAGATACAAATACATTATTTTTCGCTTTCTTTGGTGGATATTTAAGCTTGCTCATATGGTTTAAAGATTTATCTTATTCATTTGGTGAAATCATTAATTCTAAAGTATTTGTCACTGAACTTATTATGATATTCTGCGCAGGCATTGGAATCGCACTTATCATTCCTATTACTTCCTCTGTAAATGCCTATTATTTAATAAAAAAACGAGAAAAAACTCAAAATGCTTCATCCTAGACCTTACCTGTCATCCGTTTCCTATCAACGGGTGATAGGTATTTTTTAGTCCATAAAAAATTTATAGATGATTTATTTTTTACTGTTTATTCTTCTTTTCGTTATTGAATTTCACGTATTCCCCAGCACAATATTTCCAAAGAAACTGTCTCGCCCCCCTTTAGAAGAAAAATTATCCCCTCATTTAGTAAAAAAATTGCTCATCAAGAGTTATTTACAATACGCTGTTTCATATCCTGTATAATCATGTCATTTTTTTAAGTATAGGCAGTAACATTTTCAAGAAAAAAACGTCTTTACAATTAGATGCTAAAGGAGAAAATTTGTAATGAAATATATTATCTTTGATTTTGATGGAACATTGGCAGATTCTACGGCAGTGTTTGCATCAGCTTGGAATACAATTGCGCAAAAATATAAGTTTAAAGGAATAGAGCTAAAGGAAATTGAATCATTAAAAAAATTATCTATAACGGAACGAAGTAAATTATTCGACTTTCCTATGTATAAATTGCCCATGATCTTACCTCAGTTTTACCGCTTGTATCGCCAGTCATTAAATGATGTTCATCTTTATGATGGCATGAAGGAAGTCCTGATGGAAATTGATAAAAGAGGTTATAAAATCCTTATCATTTCCTCCAATTCACAGGAGAACATTTTAGAATTTCTAAAAATGAACGACATTCATTGTGTGTCAAATGTTCTTTGTTCAAACCGTATTTTTGGAAAGGATAAGGTGATAAAGAAATTTTTAAAAGACTCAAGCATTACACCATCAGAAGTTTTATACATTGGTGATGAACAAAGAGATATCGTAGCCTGCAAAAAAGTGGGGGTGCCTATTATTTGGGTTGGTTGGGGATATGACGCTATTGAAGTTGTACAACAAGAAGAACCCGAGCACAAAGTTGCTACACCACAAGAAATTTTAAATATCATATAATGAAGAGGATAATAGCGATTGAATTGCTATTATCCTTTTATATGTTAGGCTTTTACCTCGCTAATATGCATTAATTTTTCTGCTGCGCTGTTAATTCCTTTATAAGCATCGGTTAATTCATGCATACTCACAGAAAATTGCTGAGTAAACGTTGCGATTTGATTTGCTGATTCATTGACTTGATCAATAGATTGTTTAATGCTTTCTAATTGATTTGTAATACTATCAGCACTTTCCGTACTACTTTGTGACATTTTCTGTATTTCAGATGCTACTACTGCAAAGCCCCGTCCATGCTCCCCTGAGCGAGCAGCCTCGATGGAAGCATTTAATCCAAGAATTTTAGATTTCATAGCTAAATCTTTTACTAAATGAACAATCGTATTGATTTGTTGAATATCGCCAGTCATTGATTCTGAAAACTTGGATAGCTCCCCCAAGCGATTTGATACATCTACACTTACTACTGCTAACTCTTCATTCGTTGCAGTCATTTCCTCAACAGAACTCGAAAGCTCAGTTGCTAATAAACGCATACCATCCATTTTTTCATTCGAAATAATGGCACTTAACACGCCGATTACTTTCCCACCATCAAAAATAGGCTGTGCAGATGCAATATACGCTATTCCAAATTCCTCAGAACCTCGCTCTTCCCTAATAAACTTTCCTAGGCTTAGAGACTTTTCAGTTGTTGTTCCACGATACTTCACTACAGGATCACCAACATTGATCTTTAAGTCCACTTGTTTACCTGGCTTGTAGGCAATGACCTTCTCCGCATCAGCAACTATAATACAAGCATCTTCTGGATATGTTACCTGGTAAAAATCGATAGAATCTATTGCCGCCTGTAGTTTTGAATGCATTATCCTTCCCCTTCTCCCATAACACGATTATACTGAAATTCCTCAATTTAACTATAGCATGACACCTAAAAAAAGACACCTTTAGCTAAAGTGTCTTGAAAAAACTACTATGACTTTTTCAAGATTTCTACATATTTTTCTGCTGTTCTTACCTCAACTGTAAGAGAGTTTTTACCATAGTTAGCTTTTATTAAAAAAGGTACATCACTGGTATTGTTGAATCTAAAATCTAAACCACCATAAGAAACTGTAGCGTCTCTTCCTTTCGGAACATACCCCACATCTAATGAATGGTGATGACGTTCTACAAATTTTACTGGTATTTGATCAACTGCATTAAATAAGGTTGAGGACGTTTGACAAATACCTCCCCCAATGCCCATCACAACTTTTTTGTTGATAATTTCTGGTGCGGGCTGATATCCATTCGCTTCGTCTCTAGGTCCAACGATTGTATTAAACGAGAAATAATCTCCACTTCCAACGATAACATTATTAATTGCCTTCGCAGAAAGCTCAATATTTTTATTTCTTCCTACATCGCGGGTATTGAAATAAGTTGTATAGGATGCAACAACTACGTTTTCTAATAAAGGAATATCTTCTAAATAATATCCGCTTTCTGTAATATTAAGAGGCATCTCCACTTTACCACCAGTAGCTGATACTTCTAATATTCTCTCTACTAATTCACTTTCTTTCAAAACAATTAAAGGACTACCTTTCATTATTTTCCCTTGATCGTCCAGCTTATCGAGTATCATACGCTTATCATAGCCTGTCGTTTTTTCATTCCCTCTCGCCAAATCTTTTGCTAATTGCTCAATTTGTTTTGTATACGATTGTTTATCACTTTCATAGCCCATTTCTTTCGGTGAAATTGTTTGTATGATGGCTTTCGTAGAAGGATCCACAATTTCAACAACGACAGGCTCTGTTTGTTGTTGTTCAAAGGTTACTGGCTTTTTTAAATCCTCAGCTTTTTGCTCTGACTCTTGAATTTGTTGTTCTTGCTTTTTCTCATCCGCAAATTTCCCCTGACAGCCAACGAGCCCAATTGTACAAATAATACATAATGTGATCATCCACTTCTTTTTCAAATAAAACACCTACCCTATCGTCATACTACAGAGACATCTTATTCGTGTATTGCTGATAGTGTGTTTCATTTCATCATTTTTATTTGTTTATAAAATCAATTATGCCTCGGCATAATTGTTGCTAACAGCATGATGTTAAGACTGAGTTCCTTTATTTCAGCGGGTGTTTGGACACCCGCTGAAATAAGTTAAAAACACTCTACAAAGTTGAGTGACTTTGTAGAGTTCAGATGAAGGGCAAGGTACATCTTTTTATCAATTTTTTTATTTAGCAAATTTCACATAAAACCTATAGATTAATACTATATATATCCAATCATAAATAAAGATTGCAAGCGAAATAATAGTAATCAATGATGTTCTAAAATACAAATAGAAACAAACTGCTGCTAACGCAGTACCGACCATTTTACAAACGGCTATGCCCATTGATTGTCCACTTAAATTCCCTCTTTGTATGAATAAAGCGATAAAAAGCCCTGACATCATCAGATTTTGGAAAAATGCGGCGTATATGCCTGCCATATCTTTGAATTCATGCATCATCGCTAAAATCGTGAAAAAGCTTACTATGAGTGTTATGAAAAAAGATGAATAAAATACCTTTCTCGGAATAATTTTTTTATACTCCTTATAACCATAAAGTAAAAATTGCATCAGAATGAAGATATCCAAAAGAAACCACAGGAACGTAAGGATCCTTTGCAAGTTATTTAGCGGATACATAAATGAAAAAATAAATTCCCATGAAATATTGGCACAAATTGCAGCCATAGGCATCCCATATCTCTTATCCTTTATTCCTTGTTTGATGATTAATATATATGTAATAATCCAAAAGAGCCACATGCCGAATTGGCTGATCAGTATGAATTTTTCTTGATTAATATTTACAAACTCCTTCCCTCTAATTATCATTTTTCCATACTATATGATGAAATCTATTCTTTATGTCAAAAGAAGTAGAAAGGATATGTAAATACTCAAGATCTTAAAAATCTTAAGAGTAAGCGCCTATACATTCATTAACCAATCATATATAGTAATACGAGGTGATGATATGAAAACTAAAATTTATTTTGATAATGACCAATTTATCGCAGGCACTACCTTAAAGGATGACATCGAGTTAGAACTAAACAATATGGCACTTCATACATGTGTGAATGAAGCAGATGTGCTGGAAAATCGAAAAAAATTGGCAACTACTTTAAACTGTGACCTAACTAATTTTATTTGCACTCAACAAACACATAGCGCTAATTTCCATAAAGTTATCATTTCTGATAAAGGACGCGGCGCTGAGCAAATGGAAACTGCCATTTGTAATACCGATGCGCTTTATACAGTAGAGCCAAATCTACTTTTATGTAGTTTTACAGCGGATTGCGTCCCTGTCATTTTTTATAATGAAGTCAAGGGCCTTATTGGCGTGGTTCATTCAGGCTGGCAAGGGACTGTCAAGGAAGTAACATCTAAGCTTTTCCAACATTTGATGGAGCATGAGCATTGTAATCCACAAGATTTCCACGTACAAATCGGTATGGCACTTAGTCAGCAGAAATTTGAGGTGGATGCAGATGTTTATGAAAAATTCCACAAGTTAGGCTATGCTGAGGACTTAATGTATTACAATGCAGAAACAAATAAATATCATATCGATAATCAGCAAACTGTCAAAAAGCAATGTGAGCTTGCCGGTATTCCTTCTCAGCAGATTTTAATTGATTCAACGTGCACATATCTCAGCCCAGACGGTTTTTCCTACCGCCAAGATAAACAGGCTGGCAGACATTTAAGCTTTATTATGCGAAAAGAACAGTAGATCAATTATGCCTCGGCATAATTACGTCCGGAGGCTTTAGGCCAACATGATGTTGGTCACTCAGTCGTTGCCACAGGACGTGGCGTTCTTAGACTGAGTTCCTCTATTTCAGGGGGTGTTTGGATACCCGCTGAAAAGTAACATTAATTCGCATTCAACTCACCACCTATAGAGGTAGGGGACTTCTGTAGCTGACGCTTTGCTTTCGCTACAAAAGAGATCTGCCGAAAGAAGTAAAAAGGGACAATCCAATTATTAATGGAGTGTCCCTTTTGTAGTGCTGTAAAACAAAATTTGGTGCTTTAAATAGGATAATTTCCGTTCCAAGCACTCTCTTTCCTGTGGGCAAACGGCGAGCCAATTTCTCTGCTTACGTTGGTGCGTCGCTACGTTAGCACTCCTCTGTCGCACATATAACACTTGCTGCTGTCGCTTCGCTTTACCACTTTAAATTAGAGTGATATGCCAGAAGATACATACTTAGCGAAATGGTTGATTGGAGTGGAGACTGGGCGACTCCTCGGGGATTAGCAATAGAGGAACGAAGGCTAAAAGCATCACGCCCTGTGATAACGCCTTCGTGACCAACATCCTGTTGCCCCGACGCCCCCAGGAAGCTTTGCTCTGTGCGAAAGCGAAGCGGCAACAACAAATGTTTTTTCTGTGCGAAAGCGAAGCGTCAGCAACAAATGTTTTTTCTGTGCGAAAGCGAAGCGTCAGCAACAAATGTTTTATCTCTGCGAAAGCGAAGTGGCAGCAACAAAGCGCCCAGTCGGAACGGAAATCCCCCCCGTTCTGCAGAAAGGCAAAACCTTTATCACAAAAATAAAAAGGATGTATCTCATAATAGAAATACACCCTTTTATCATTATTTATTAACAGGACGATCTTTTCCAATTCTAAAAACATAATAGCTCATGATCACAAGAACTAAGAAAATAATTCCCACAATAAGAGAAACTCTAGTATCATCATTTATCCACATACCGATTAGTACCATTATTAAGAAGGCAATCGTTATATAGTTTGTAAATGGTGTAAAGGGCATTTTGAATGGGTGCTTGGAAAGCTGTTCACCTTTTATTTTTCTAAATCGTATTTGACTGATTAAAATAATAAACCACGGAACCATCCCTGGTAGT
This sequence comes from Lysinibacillus sp. NPDC056232, assembly GCF_042267565.1. Taxonomy (NCBI): domain Bacteria; kingdom Bacillati; phylum Bacillota; class Bacilli; order Caryophanales; family Bacillaceae; genus Lysinibacillus; species Lysinibacillus sp. NPDC056232. Next base: position 122,149 of record NZ_JBHJTF010000008.1, read on the forward strand.
ACACTTGCACTGTATACATATACAAATAAATTTCCTGGTGCAATATAACTTAGAACAACGCCGATGAACAAACCAAGTAGCACACCTGCTGTACCGAATATTGGAACACCATTTCTAGAAAGCTTCGCAAAAAATTTAGGTGCTTGTCCATTCATGGCAAGCGTATATAGCATACGCCCAGCACTGTAAATTCCACTATTACAGCCTGACATCGCTGCTGTAATGACCACAAAATTTATAATACCTGCCGCAGCGGTAATGCCAACCTTTGCAAAAGTTGCAACAAATGGGCTACCAATCGTACCTAATTCATCCCACGGATAAACGGTTACAATGACAAAGATTGCCCCGATATAAAATATTAAAATACGCCAAATAATACTTTGGATCGCATTCGTTATAGTTTTTTGAGGATTTTTCGCTTCTCCCGCAGTAATCCCAATGAGCTCAACACCTTGATAGGCTGCAACTACTAATGATAACGCAAAGAAGAAACCTGTCCACCCGCCTGTAAAGAAGCCTCCATGATTCCAAAGGTTCGATAATCCGATTGCCACGCCTCCATTACCAATCCCAAAGAAAATAAGACCAAAGCCTGCAATAATCATTAAAACAATTGTCACAATTTTAATCATAGCAAACCAAAATTCAAATTCTCCAAAAGTTTTAACAGAAATAAAGTTGGCAACACCTAAAATAACCATTGCAATTAATCCCGGAATCCATGCAGGTAAATCAGGATACCAGTATTGCATATATGTTCCTACTGCTATAATCTCTGACATCCCAACAATAACCCATTGAAACCAGTTACTCCACGCAGTTAAATAACCGGCTAATGGGTGTATATATTTATAGCCAAATGTTGCATAGGAACCCGTACTCGGCTCCATATAAAGCATTTCTCCCATTGCACGCATAATGAAAAAAATAAATATACCTGCTATAGCATATGCAAGAAGCACGGAAGGCCCTGTCCACTGAATGGCACTAGCAGACCCCATAAACAAGCCCACGCCAATAGTACCTCCAAGAGCAATCATTTGGATATGACGTGCATCTAATCCCCTTTTTAATTCTTTATTTGCCACAAATTACGCCTCTTTTCAAAGTTCTTTCTACGATGAATTATTTTATAATAATAATAATAAATTCCTGTGGAAAACACAATTGTATTTTTAGGAAAAACACAATTTATCGTAATAAGACAAGGATTCTGAGCAGTTTTTGTTCTATTTGTATCTTCGGCTGTTCTATCCGTCACTTTGAAGGTTCTATCCACGACTTCCGCGGTTCTATCCGTCACTTTGAATGTTGTAGCAACAATTTTTATCTTGCTTTAACCGTGTACGAATCAATTTAAAGTAATATTACGTAAAAAAAACTCTATTTCATCAAATGAAATAGAGTTTACTTTGTTCCTACAATGACGTCTGTTCTTGGAGTTTTGCAGAGAAGTATTTGCGTGCATCGGCTGTTAGAATTTGTAACAAATTAACCTCATCTTGGCGCGCGAATTCTACAAACATTCCACTTAAATTTTCATAAACATATTTGATTTTAAAGCCATTATCTAAATAATGATCCACTTTTTTTATTTCCTCTGTGCTTTGTTGATGTTCTGACATGCAATCACCTCACCTTTCGTGAAAATCTAGGTGTTTAATTTTTATTCAGTACCTTTTAACTCTAGCAGCGGATCTGGTTGTTCAACGATATTATCCTCATCTGGAACAACAGTTGGGGCAGGCGCTTCTTGTTGTCCAAATAGTTCATCCAAATTGTGTCCAGCTGTAATCCCTAAATATTTTGTATCACATGGATCTGCAAGCTCAGCTTGAGGATATTTTTTGAACCACCAATACTTCGCTAATACATAATATACAAGTGCCCCTACAAAGAACCCTACTAATGAAGAATAAGTGGAGAATATATTTGCCACTGCACCACCGATAATCCAAGCGATTAAACCAGCTAAGTTAAAGCCTTTCCAATATTTAAATTGACCATCTAATTCATAAAGTGCTTTTACATGCACGCGACGCTTACGAATTAAATAATAATCAGCATATAAAATACCAACGATTGCTGTTAAAATTCCCCCGATAATTAAAAGTGCATTGACTAACACATCAAATAAACTCCAAGGCTGTGCAAGAATACCGATTATGCCTGCAATAACAACCCCAACCCAAAACGGCACTTTAGGACCACCGATATTTGAGAAGATCGTTGCCGCTGGTATAACATTTGCAGAGGTGTTAGTTGACCATTGTGCTAATACAATCATTAACAATAAAATACCTAAAATAAAGCCACTTGCACTTTGCTGTAATGCATTGATAGGATCTGCAGAGGCAACAGACATATAGCACACAGCACCAATTGTCACAATGAACGTATTTGTAACCGGCATGACGATTAATGAGCCAACCAACTGTGTTTTGTTACGTTTGAACCAATTGCGTTCATTTTTTGGTGCTTTAAAGAAGCGTGAAAGTGAAGGCATATCGGCTGCTAGTGTCGACCAAAATCCCATATTCGCCATGATCACTACCATAAATGCAGTGAAGGCTGTAAATCCTGTTGTTGGCGCTTCTACCCACGTCCAAATATTTTTCCCTTGAGCTACTGCATTATCTGCCAGTGTATAATACATCCAGCATGAAATTAAAATAATTACTGGCGCTGCCAAATCTGCAAAGCGTTCAATAGATTTAATACCTAGCGATGTATTAAATAACTGAAGTGCTGCAAAGACAAGGAAACAAATAAACCAATTATCAAAACTAAATAATAAATTCAAAATGCCGTTTATAGCTAATGCTCCAAAATAAGTATTCAGGCCGAACCAACATGCAGCCGTTACACCTCGGACAAGTGAAGGAATATGTGTACCAAATGTACCGAACGGAGCACGCATATATACTGGGAATGATAAGCCATGTTCAATGCCAATATCACCAATTAGCGTCATAAATACACCAATTAAACAAGAGCCAATCAACGTTGCTAAAATCACCATTGGCAATGGCAAGTTTATGATTGCTGAGCCACCGATTGCAAAAGCCGCCAATACAATTGCCATTCCTATCCAAATCACTGCAAAACCAAATGTTCCAATATTTCTTTGTTGATGTGTCACTGGAAGTAAATCTGGGGATTTTAAATAATTCCCTTCACGTTCCATATAATCTCTCCTTTTTTTCCAATTTTCGTGACAACTTACATGAGGTATTCCTTCCTTCAACGAAAATGCTAAAGGAAGGTGGAATTTCAGTTTATTTGAAAGTTTTATTTACTTTGATAGACTACTAATCAGAGATTGACGTTCATTCCAAGTCATTGGTGGAACTGTAGATTTGCGTTCAGCCATTGTAATAGCACCATCTACAGGACAAACGATTGAGCATAAATTACAGCCTACACAGTCCTCTTCCCGAACTTTCAGCATTGGGCGACCATCTTCTGTATATAAGTCGATACATTGATGCGATGTATCCTCACATGCAATATGGCATTTGTTACAGTTAATACAAACATCGTTATTAATTTCAGCTACGATTTTATAATTTAAATCTAATTCACCCCAATTAGAATATCTGGAAACTGAGCGACCTACTAAATCCATAACAGAGGCAATACCTTTATCATCTAAATAATTATTGAGTCCATCAATCATATCCTCAACAATGCTAAAGCCATGATGCATCGCCGCTGTACAAACTTGCACGCCCGTAGCTCCCAATAATATAAAATCAGCAGCATCTTGCCAGTTGGAAATACCACCAATGCCCGAAATCGGAACATTGATTAATGGATTACGGGCACACTCTGCCACCATATTGAGTGCAATTGGTTTAACCGCAGGACCACAATAGCCACCATGTGCACCCTTTCCTGCTACATGAGGCACTGTATTCCATGTATCTAAGTCAACACCGGCTAAGCTGTTAATCGTATTAATCATACTAACGGCATCTGCTCCACCTCTTGTGGCCGCTTCTGCCGTTACCGTAATATCGGTAATGTTTGGCGTTAACTTCACAATTACTGGTGTTTTCGCTGCCTCTTTCACCCAGTACGTTTGCTTTTCCACCAATTCAGGTACTTGACCAGAGGCAGACCCCATTCCTCGTTCCGCCATCCCATGTGGACAACCAAAGTTAAGCTCAAGACCATCAACCCCTACATCTTCTACTCGTTTAACAATCTCATGCCATTTTTCTTGCTTCGGCTCCACCATTAAGGAAGCGATGATTGCGTGATGTGGAAACCTTTTTTTCGTTTCATAAATTTCTTGTAAATTTACCTCTAACGGACGATCCGTAATCAGTTCAATATTATTGAAGCCAGCTACTCTTTGTCCGTTAAAGCTAACAGCTGCAAAGCGGGAAGAAACATTTAAAATTGGATCCCCTAATGTTTTCCATACAGCACCACCCCACCCCGCTTCAAATGCGCGTTGTACTTGATAGCCTGAATTCGTTGGCGGTGCTGAAGCAAGCCAAAATGGATTCGGCGATTTGATGCCCGCTAAGTCAATGCGTAAGTCTGCCATATTAGTTCCTCCCTTATGCAATCTCACTTGGTTTTCTTAAACGTTCATGGATCTTGTATGCTGCGTCTTTTCCTTGCTGTACAGCTGTTACAACCATCGCCTCGCCTTGGCCATTTCCGAAGACGACATCCCCACATGCAAATACTTTGTTATTCGAAGTTTGCATTGTCGTTTCATCAATATCAACAACGCCATTTGTATGCTGTAAACCAAAAGCTTCAATCAATGACACAAAACGTGTTTGCCCAATTGCCTTAATAACAGCATCCACTTCAATCATAAAATTGGACCCCTTAATCTCCTCAGGTCTTTGTCGGCCATCAGCACCAGCTTCACCGAGCTTCATTTTCACACATTCAATGCCTACGACCTCACCTGACTCATTGCCAATAATTTTTTTCGGTGCTGTTAGCCACTTAAACTCCACACTATCCTGCTTGGCAAATTCATATTCAAATTTGTACGCAGTCATTTCCTTTTGTGTTCTTCTATAAAGAATTTGAACATTGTCAGCACCTAATCGCACTGCACATGTAGCACCGTCAATCGCGGTATTTCCTGCACCGATGACAGCCACTCGCTTCCCAACAATATCTTTTGTAAGCGGTCCCATTTTTGTCTTTCTGACAAACTCTATTGCATCATGCACACCGTCTAAATCTTCTCCTTCAATGCCCAGACTTGGCACAGCTCCCATACCAACTGCTAAAATAACACTGTCATATTGCTCCAAAATTTCTTCAGCAGAAATATCAACACCGACAGTTATATTTGTTTTGATTTCCACCCCAAGCTTTTCGATTTGTTCAATTTCCCAATCAACGACTTCGTTTGGTAAACGGAACGACACTATACCATAGCTCCCTAAGCCACCAGCTTTCGATTCAGCTTCATAAATAGTAACCTGATAACCAAAACGACTAAGTTCACGCGCAGCCGATAAACCAGCGGGACCTGCACCAATAATCGCTACCTTCTGTCCATTGCTTTGCCCTTGCTTAAATAGCTGAGCATTCGTTTCCATTGCCCAATCTGTTGCATAGCGCTGTAGCTCTCCGATTTTAATTGGCTTTGTTGAGGAATTTAGCACACACGCCCCTTCACATAGTTCCTCCGTTGGACAAACCCTTGCACAGCTTGCACCAATAGGATTTGCTTCTAATATAGTCGTAGCAGAGCCCTTCATATTACCTGATGCAATTTTTTTTATGAAATTCGGGATTTGAATACTCGTAGGACAGGCTTTAATACATGGTGCATCGTAACAATAAAGACAGCGATTGGATTCCTCAATTGCCTCATTCTTTGTCATCCCGCTAGTCAATTCCATAAAATTACGTTTTAACTGTTGGGACATTGTATTTTCTTGATTCAGAGCCATTTCCACATCCCCCTCATATGTTCATTTTTTTCCTTCTTATCATGGCTCGTCACCATAATGTGTGGTTGATTTTCCGTTCCGCTGGGCGCTTTGTTGCTGTCGCTTCGCTTTCGCACAGATAAAACATTTGTTGCTGTCGCTTCGCTTTCGCGCAGAGCAAAGCTTCCTGGGGGCGTCCGATGAGCCGCAAGGAGTCGCCAGCCTCCACTCCAATCAACCTATATACATGGCATACGTTTGAATATATGTCATCCACAACTTTTGGTGATGAGCCTTATTAATTACACCATTGAAAAAAGAGCTACATTCAACATTCATCTCACCACCTATAGAGGTAGATAGTCTTCTGTAGCTAATTGAAGGTATTATGAAACCGATTGCTCTGTTCTCCATTCAAAGCAATCGGTCATAAAGTGAAACTTTAATCAGAGGGGTTTTCTTCAACCTCACTGATTATTAGTTGAACGAATCGGGCTTTTACTTGCAGTTTATCTCCCACCTAACTTCTTTGCTTTTGCTAAATTTTTTGCGGTAGGAGTATTACTGCCCGTTAATACGGGATAATGCTAAATGTTTAGTGCTTCTGCAGTTGTAGCTTTTAATGGACGTTTAATATATTGCCCGCTACCTAGTACACCAACAAATTCTTTATTTTTAATGACATATTCTCCACGTACTAGTACACTTACTGGTTCACCTGTTACTTCCCATCCTTCATATGGGTTATAATCCACGTTCATATGATGTGTTTTAGCCGAAATTTCTCGTTTTACCTCTGGATCAAAAATAACGATATCGGCATCAGAACCGATTGCAATCGTTCCTTTTTGTGGGAATAAACCAAATATTTTTGCTGCACTTGTGGAAATCATATCGACAAACTCATGAATAGAAATTTTTCCTTTTGCAACACCTTCTGAATATAAAATACTGAAGCGGTCTTCAATAAAAGGTCCACCGTTAGGAATTTTAGAAAAATCATTTAATCCTAACTGCTTTTTACCCTTAAAACTAAATGAGCACTGATCCGAGCCAATTGTTTGTAGTTGTTTTGCTTTTAGAGCATTCCATAAATGATTTTGATGGTATTTCGGGCGAAGTGGTGGGGACCAAACATATTTTGCACCCTCAAAACCAGGTTGTGCTAAAGCAGATTGATCCAAAGTTAAATATGGTGGACATGTTTCACCATAAACGTTATAACCTTTTTCACGCGCAGCAATAATCTCATCTACTGCCTCTTTACAAGTTACATGCACTACATAAAGGGTAGCGCCAGCAATATGGGCTAACTCAATCGCACGTTTTGTCGCTTCGCCTTCTAATTCAGCTGGACGAGTAAGCGCATGATAAATCGGCTCCTTATGACCTGCACGACGCGCCTCTTCTACAAGCTCATCAATAACAGAACCATTTTCACAGTGCACCATAACAACAGCACCGAGGTCTTTCGCTATTTTAAAAGCCTTAAAAAGGGTGCGATCTGAGGCTTGAAATTCTTTCGCATAAGCCATAAATACCTTGACAGAAGTAATACCCTCTTGCTCTAAGATCTGCGGCAATTCGACTTCTGTTTCAGGGGTTAAATCACCAATCATTAAGTGGAATCCATAGTCGATGGCTGATTTCCCCTTCGCCTTGTCATGCCACTTTTCAACTGCAGTTGAAAGTTGATCCTCGCCAGCCGTTAAGCAGAAATCCAAAATAGTAGTTGTTCCACCGAAAGCCGCTGCAATGGTACCAGATTTCCAATCATCATCAGTCACAGTATTGTTAAATGGCATATCTAAATGAGTATGCGGATCAATCCCACCTGGCATCACGATTTTACCAGTAGCATCAATAATTTCTGCGCCCACGTCGGATAAATCTTTGCCTATTTGAACAATTTTTCCGTTTTCAATTAAAATATCTGCCTCAAAAACATCTGCAGCTGTTGCTACTCGTCCACCTTTAATGATTTTTTTCATTCTGCCCCTCACCCTTCGTAAAATAATGGAGAATACTCAATCATGACAATGTTAGGAAAACCCACCTTAATGTAACGTGTAGGTCTCCCCCATACTGAACTTTGTTTGCAGCGTCAACACTGTTTCAAGTAATACATCTGCTCCTTTCGCACAATCCTCAAATGTTGTTTCTTCTTCCTCGCAATGACTCTTACCCTGAATACTTGGTACGAAAATCATCGCTGAAGGAACAATACTTGCCATATATTGCGCATCATGCCCCGCCCCGCTAAACATTCGATGAGCAGTATAGCCGAAGCTCTGACAAGCCCTTTCCACTTCATTACAAATATGAGTATCAAAATAAACTGTATCTCTCCCCCATAGCTTTACTGGCTTAATGCTACAGCCCATATCCTCTGTAGGAAGATTATTCAGTATGTCCTCTACCTTTTGCATGATCTCTGGTTTTTGATGACGTGAATCTATCGTAAATGTCACATTGTTCGGTATCACGGTATGAATATTTGGTGAAACATTCATTCGGCCAAAGGTAAACACTAACTGTTCATCGATTTTTCCGAGCTCTTCATGTAAATACGTAATAATTTTTGAAGATACGATCATCGGATCTTGACGCATTGTCATCGGTGTCGTTCCAGCATGATTGGACTGCCCAGTAACCGTAATTTCATAGCACACCATACCTAATACACCTTCAACAACGCCAATTTCCAACTGCTTCGCCTCTAGAACAGGTCCTTGTTCGATATGCAATTCGATATAAGCAAGAGCTTCCTTTAAACGATTATCTTGATCTCCCTCATAACCACTCGCTTGCAGTGCTTCTTTGAAACTAGTGCCATTTTTATCGACAGATTGCAGCATTTTTTCTTTTTCAAATTTAGCTGAGATGACACCAGAGCTCATCATTGCAGGATCAAAACGAGCACCTTCTTCATTCGTAAAATTAACAATCATTATAGGGATATCTAGCTCAATTTCGTTTTCCTTTAATGTCCTAATGGCTTCTATAGCCGTTAAAACGCCTAATACACCATCAAATTTCCCACCCTTTTCAACGGAATCTAAATGCGACCCCATCACAATTGGAGGAACATCCTTTTTCCCAGGGAGAATAGCATAAATATTGCCCATATCATCGACTTTGATGTCCATTCCTAATTCATCACAACACTCACAAAAATAGTTTCTTGCTAGTACATCCTCATTCGAAAGAGACAAACGAGTTACGCCACCATTTTTAGTAGCTCCAAATTGACTAAATTGTTCAATTAACTCTTGCAATCGTCTACTATTACACTTATACATATGCAAGTCCTCTCTTTCACAGTAGTTATACACATTCTATAAAAGATAAAAATTATGAGATATAGCTAGCAAACTAAAAAAATATGTGCATCTGCACATAATATATGATAAGTTATGTTCATAATAAGGGGGGAAAAAATGGGGACAATTCGCAAAATTGTAGAGGGAGTTCAATTCCCAATGCTAACATTAGTAGCTGGACATAACGGAACGTATCGAAGAGTTACAGGGATTAACGTAGTAGAAAGCATTGATTTAATTATGTTTTGTAGACCTAATGAATTAGTCGTGACTACAGGTATTAATTTATCTTCTGATGGAGATTCCTTAGAGCAGCTTGTAAAACTAGCTTTCTCTAAAAAAGTAGCAGGCTTTATTATTAATACTGGTCCTTATATTCCAAATACACCAGAATCAGTCATCTCTTTTGCCAACGAACATGATTTCCCTATTTTTCACATGCCTTGGAATTATCGAATAGCAGACTTATTAAAAACAACATTTCAATTTATCGCCAATCACCATCAAGAGCTGTCTATTGAAGAAAAGGTTCTTTATAACTTACTGTTTCACTACAAACAAAACGCCGACTACATTAAAGATCAATTAGCACTACTAGGTTTTCCACAAAGTAGGGAGCTAGCCATCATTTCATGTACAACAAATGGTGCACAAGCTAATATTGACCGTTACGAGGTCATGATCCAATTTGCATTTCAAAATAGATATAAACGCTTCTTAAAACTAAAGCATAAAAATCACCTCATCTTTTTAATCGACAGAGCACAAATCATTGCGCCAAATACTCCCTTCTCAAAAGTTGTTGAAGAAATTTACGACAAAATTACGCAAAAAAATGGTTACTTGGATATTATCATTGCTAAAGGAAATTATCATAAAGAGCTTGGAAATGTTCGCAAAAGCTATGATGAGTCATTAACAGTAATCCAATTAGCAAAGCTTCATAACAATCGTTTCCTATATAAATATAAAGAAATTGGTGCCTACAAAATTATCATGGCCGTGCAAAATCAAACATTAATCAAATCATATAGCCAAGACATCTTAGGTGTGCTTTATCGCTATGATGAATTGCATAGCTCAGATTATATACAATTTTTACGCATTTTTCTCGAGGAAAATGGTAGTACCCGTAGGATTAGTGAACGTCTATTTATTCATCGCAACACAGTACTTTATAAAATAAAAAAAATAGAAACGCTATTAGATATGGACTTAAGTAACCCATTTACAAAAACAAATCTCTATATCGCATTTTTGATTGAAGATGTATTGGCACACCAATAAATTTTATCACCATAAGATTTCCGTTCGCATTTCTAGGTAATAACGGCAAATGGGACATACGAATGAAAGAGCTTCTAGTAAAAATCCGCTTCGTTATCTGGGTGCCCACCCTTATATCTTTGCGGATTTCCCCCTAAATGTTTCTCCTAGCCATAACGAAAAAACTGACGAACCAAATGGTCACCAGTTTTTTTGGGGTAATATCGATAAACTAAGGGTTATTTTTTGTTTTTGTTTTTGTTTTTAGTTTTATTTTTGCTATGTGAATCCTTTTTTTCTTCTTTTAGTACATTAGTTGTTTTTAATGCCGTAAAATCTGCTTCATCACCAAATTCCATACCATAGCTTGGATTTCTGTCTATGCGAGTATGATGATCTTGATCTTGATCAAGATTTAGATCAGGATTAAGGTCTTCATCCCCATCAAATCGCATAATAAGCACAGGTAAGGATATTAGTCCTGCTAATCCAACGAATGCATATATCCATCTTGACAATACTGCTGTTTGTCCACCAAACAAATAGGCAACTAAGTCAAATCTAAAAAATCCTATAAGTCCCCAGTTGATTGCTCCTATGATGACTAACACTAAAGCGATTCTATAAACTACGCTCATGTTTACACCTCCTTCACTTGTAAATACGAAGCCAGTTATACATTTGAAGTTTATGCTTCACATGTATGAAAAGCGTCGATACTGCAAAAAAACTGTCATAACAAGTGGTAAAATTACAAATACTTATCGAGTAATTAAATCACCCATTTTGACGGTCTTATTTTTAGCAATAGCCGCTTATTTATACAAAACGTATTCCTAGGCTAAGTTATGTTACAAACAAAGGAACGTTAGAAAATCAAAGGTAATAAACCACTTTTTAAATGGCTTATCACCCAAACGTAGAGATGATCATCATAAATTTAATTCTTAATTCCCTTACTATTCAATTTTTCATGTTGTAGTAGCCATTCCTTTCTCCACATCCCACCTGCATAGCCTGTTAATGTTCCGTTTGAGCCAATAATTCGATGGCAAGGAATGACGATGCTTAAATTATTTTTGCCATTTGCACTTCCTACAGCTCTCACAGCTTTTTCATTGCCGATGGAAACGGCAATTTCTTTATATGTTGCTGTTTCACCATAAGTAACACTTGTTAAAGCATTCCAAACATCTTTTTGAAAGTTAGTACCATCAAAATCATAAGAAAATGTAAACTCATGGCGCTCACCGATGAAATATTCATGTAGCTGTTGTTGGCAATCTAATAAAACTTGAGGTGTATCTTTTTGAGGAACATTTACTATTTGATCTTGCTCTGAAAACATTATTGAATAGACCTCTGTATCAGAACCTACAATTTCAATGATGCCGATGGGAGAGTTAAAATCTAATTTATATTGTTTCATCGTATAGAGACCTCCATAAATAAAAAGTGGCATAAGCTTCCCAGTCTTTCCAATGTGTTGCAATGTTCTTGATTTCCTCAACAGTCGGCTTACTATTTAATGCTAATTGATTTTTTAAGGCATTATGAAGACCCACATCTGCAATAGGAAACGAGGTTGGATCTTGTATGCATTTCATCAGCACATAATCAGCTGTCCATGCACCAACACCCCGAATTGACATTAAGAAATTTTTGCTTTCTAAAAAATCTTCCTGTTGAAGCAATTTTTCTTTTGTTAATTGTCCGTTTGTCATGATTTTTGCAATATTTATAATGTACTCAGATTTTCTAGCTGTAAATTGTAAGCTTCTTAAATCGTCCACTTGAATAGCAGCAATTCTTTCAGATGTCGGAAACAGCCAATAGGATTCTCCTTCAAATATTAAGCATTCTCCAAATTGTTCTACAAATCGTCTTTTTAATGTGTATGCGAATGTTAAATTAATTTGTTGTCCAATAATTGCCCATACGAGGGCTTCAAATAAATCTGGCATGCCTATTATTCGTAATCCATAGTATTTTTTAACGAGAGGCTGCAAAATTTTATCTTTTTGAGCCATTTCATAAAAACTGCTCAAATTTTTTTCTAAATCGAACCATTGCCAAATGTACTGTGCAATTTTTTCTAAGGCTCTTTCAGATTGTGCGTGTATTGGAAATTCAACTTTGATACAATTTGATTGATATCCTATTTCACATAAAATATTTTGTCCATCCACTTGAAGCAATTTATATAAATAGCCGTCTTTTATTTGATGCAGCACCTCTTGCTTAGATCTATTTAAGAATATTAAACACTCCGTATAATTAAATGCTGCAGGTGGATTAATCACAATATAGGTTTCGTTATTGATCCAATTCATGTCCTTAACTCCTCACAAGGTTTCGATATTCACTTGGTGAACAATATTTTAAGTTCCGAAACACTTTATAAAAGTTTGATGGGCTTTGAAATCCGGCTTCATAGCAAACCTCAAGATTTGTATAGCTTGTATTTTTTAAAAAATATACGGCTTTATCTATTCTTATTTTTTCTAAATAAGTTCGCGGTGTTTCACCAGTTTCTTGTTTAAATAGGCGTTCAAGATGGAAGGGACTTATTCCCACATAATTAGCAATATCCTGTAATGTTAATCGTTGTTTATACTCATTTATTAAATAGGCTGTTACTTTTTTGATGAGTTGAGTATGCGGAGAGAGTTCCACTTCAGGCTGGCACCTTTTACATGCACGATATCCAGCACTCTCAACCATTTGAATATCATCGTAAAATTCTACATTTATTTTTTTCGGCTTTCTCGATTTACATGAAGGACGGCAATAGATTTTAGTAGTCTTTACAGCTGTAAAAAATAGCCCATCATATGTTTGATCACAGGCCATAATTTTCTCCCACATTTCCTCAAATGAAAGATTGATTTTGTTGTTCACTATTCCATCCCCTTTGCAGCCTATTTCTCATATAAAAACGCCGTATTTTGCTTCTCCAGTAATTGGCTAGCATTCATTTTTAAATAAGCTATTATTTTGTCTGATAGTGCATTGCCGAAGCTAAAACGTTTAACCCCTAGTTCTTTAAGCTTATTACAATCCGTCAGTTCAGGTAAAGAAAGTAGATTAATGGGTACATCTATATTCAAAGTTATTTCTCTTATCTCCTCATCATCTGTTAATCCTGGAATAAATATGCCACTTGCTCCGCCCTCCACATAAGCCTTTGCTCTATTCATAGTTTCCATAAATGGATTCTGAAGCTGAAAATACGTATCTGTTCTAGCATTAATATAGAAATTTTTATAACCGTGATTATCTAACATCGTTCTCATTTCTGCTAGAAGGTTACAATGCTCTTTTAAATTACGTAATCCCTTTTGTTTTTTGAGTGAATCCTCAATATTGATACCTGCAACACCAACATCTGCCGTCCTTAAAACATTTTCTAAAATTGTTTTCTGATCATGTCCATATCCCGCCTCAATATCTGCGGAAACAGGTATTTTTACTTTGTCTGCAATTGATTTAATAACGGCTAAGTGTCGATCAAAATCAATTAACTCACCATCTGCATACCCAAATGAATTGGCAATCCCCCAGCTTGTTGTACCAATTGCTTTGAAGCCCGCTTTTTCTAAAGTTAACGCAGATAATAAATCCCACGCATTACCTATAAATAATAGCTCTTCAGCTGAATGTAGTTCATTGAATTCCTGAATTTTTAACATCATGATGCCTCCTTGTTGTTTATTAGCCATCATATTATCAGGAAATAGATATTCATTTCGTCCTCATTCTTGCTCTTATGGTCTTTGACAATAATCAAAGGATTCCTAACCGAATTATCTTCTTTTTATCCGTAAAGATCCTAAACATAGAATAAAGTGTGATATATTTACATAATACTCTATTTTTAGAGCACCTTATTTTACCTTTCATCAGCTTAACTAGTAACTGAAGGATAGGGATTAGGATAGGAGAAAAAATATATGATGAAAAATAAAATTATAAAAACCAACCTGTTATTTTATTTTTTTATCGTACTTATATTTACTTTTACACAATTCAGCTTACCATGTCATGCTGCAGAACTATCAGAACCCACTGTATTAGGAAAGCATTATGATGTTTTTCGTGATCCTTCAAAAAAAATTACGATAGAAGATTTATTAAGTAGTACATATGACAATTCATTTGTCGCTAGTAAAAACAATTATTTATTCTTTTGGCATACGGATGATACAATTTGGCTACGATTAGATACCGATAAACTATTAAAGGATAAACAGGAGTCTTACTGGTTAGAGGTAACAGACAAACTAGATAACATTGAAATGTACTTAGTGAAAGAAGATGGTTCCTATCGTGTTCAAAAAAGAGGAATTTCAAATATGGACGATCAAAACATTCATTATCGTTCGAATTTATTCCAAATCGAAGAACCAACCGTCAAAGAAATTTATATAAAATTAGATGGCGAATTACCATTAAATGCAATTTCTTATCTTTTTACAACGGATAGCTTTATCAATAAAATTATTGATTATAAATATTTAACAGGAATTTTTTATGGATTCTTATCTGCTTTATTAATTTACAATTTATTTTTATTCTTTTCGTTAAAAGAAAAGGCCTACTTTTACTATGTTTTGTATATGTTTAGTTTTATCCTCTATCAAGCTACATTGAATTCTTTAGATATTGAATTAGCAAGTCAATATTTGCCTAAATGGTATTTTATAAAATCTTCCGCTATAAGTGGGAATCTTTTACTTTTGTTTATGATTCTATTTTGTAAGGAGTTTCTTGAACTAAAAAAATATTTACCTCGATTCCACAAAATCGGAAATTTACTATTATGGATCACTATACTTTCTTTAATTGCTTCATTCATTGTCCCTGATGTTACGATTGCAAACAATTTTACAATTATTTTGGCTGTAGTTGTCTTTATTTCTCTTTGGTTATCAGGAATATTTGTGTTGTTAAAAGGTCAGAAAATGGCTAGATTTTATATGGTAGGTTGGACTGTTCTGCTTGGTTCCATCATTGTACAAGCATTGGCTTTTTTAAGTATAATTCCATTCCATCCAGTTATATTTGAAGAAGTTCCTGCAATTGGTGCTATTTTTGAATCTATATTTTTGTCATTAGCATTAGGCGATAAAATCAATATTATTAAAAAAGAGCATCAAGAAATGCAAAAAATGCTAAATGAAACGCTCGAACATAAAGTAAAAGAACGGACACAAGAGCTTGAGAGAGCTAAACTTGAGCTTGAAAAATTAGCAAATACAGATCGACTTACTCAAATTCCAAATCGTGTAAGGTTAGATTTTGTGTTAGAAGAAGCGTTTGAACATGCTCAGCATCATGAGACTATGTTTTCTATTATTCTACTAGATATTGATTATTTTAAAGAAGTCAATGATGAGTTCGGCCATCAAGTAGGAGACTTAGTTTTAATGAATGTAGCAGAGATATTGAAAAATACGATTCGAGAGCAAGATACAGTTGGAAGATGGGGTGGTGAGGAGTTTTTAGTTATTTGCCCTCAAACTACACTAGTTGATGCTGTTAAGATTTCTGAAAAACTTCGTCAACAATTAGAAAATTATCAATTCCCTATTGTGCAGCGAAAAACTAGTAGTTTCGGTGTAACTAGCTATATAGATGGCGATACACGAAATACATTATTATCAAGATGTGATTTAGCATTATATCAAGCAAAGGAACGAGGCCGAAACTGTGTTGAATTTTTAATAGATGATGTCAATGACAGGATTTCTTGTACGTAATAGACTACCCATTACGGAGTGGTCTATTTGTTGCGCTATTCAACTAAAGAACTACATTACAGTGAAGAAGAATTCTCACCTCGCACTGAAATTGCTCTAGATGCAAATTGAAGAGTATCTGTAAAGGTGGCAATTTGCGGAAAAATCCAAAATCGTCCTTTGCAAAAATCCCAAACCTGTGTCTTAGTCTAAGCCTCTTCATTGATTGAACATAGCCTATACTATATCAATTGAAGGGAGTTATAAAAATGGTATATCCAATGCGTTTTAATGACGGACGCCGATTTTCCCCAGGTATGAGCCCATTTGGGAGACCCTTTTTTCCAGGTATGAGCCCATTCTTTCCAGTCGGGAGACCTTTTTTCCCGGTTAGCCCATTTTTCCCAGTTAGCCCGTTTTTCCCAGTTGGGAGACCCTTTTTCCCCGGCCCCGGCTTTGGACCTCGTTTCCGTAGATGGTAGGAATTCTTTTTTGAACTACCTACTGAAAAGTAGCTTAAATCCGCATTCATCTCACCACCTATAGAGGTGGAATACTTCTGTACCCGTCACTACTCTTTCGCTACGAAAACACTTGTACCTGTCTCTACGCTTTCGGTACGAAAAACATTTGCTGAAAGAAATTAAATAGCAACTAGCCCCCGCAATCGTCGAGGGCTTTTTTGCGAGTGAATTTTATGCTCTGTGCAGACTTTATTGCTCGTGGATCTCTGTTTCCCCTCTGTTTTTTACTCTATATTCGCTCGAGTCACTCGCTTTTCGCTCTACTTTCTACTAAATTCGCTCAAGTAGCCTTACTTTTGGACTAAATCCTTCATATCTAACTCTACCAAAAAACCCCTTTTAGCAATACTACTAAAAGGGATTCCAATTATTTCTGCCAATTATTAAGTTCCTTTAACAACTCAGGTAGCTGCAATTTCTTAACATCAATCGGTGGTAACGCCTTGACAAATTCCTTACCGTACGACTTTGTTGAAATGCGGCGGTCTAAAACGATAAAGGCTCCTTTATCCTGTGATGAACGGATTAAACGACCAAAGCCTTGTTTAAAACGCATGATAGCTTCTGGTAGTGATAGCTCATTGAAAGAATTGCGACCTTGTGCGGTAATATGTTTTGCTCGCGCTTTAAATACAGGCTCTTCCGGTGATGAGAACGGCAGGCGTACAACGATAACCGATGCAAGAGCGTCACCTGGAACGTCTACACCCTCCCAGAAGCTGTTTGTTCCAAAAAGAACGGAATGGCTAAACTTTTGGAATGATTTCAGAATTCGCATACGGCTACCACCCGTGACTCCTTGTGCAAAAAGCATATAGTCATCCAGGAGTTCGCTATCTTGAATAAGCTCCACTGTTTTCCGTAGCATGTCCTGAGCGGTAAATAGAACAAAACAACGTCCTTCAGTCATTCGTACGGTACGTGTAATCGCATGGGCGACCGCTTCAATATATTCGTCCTGTGACACATGTTGTATATCAGGCATATCGGTGACAATAAATGCCTTCGCACCTGAATAATAGGATGGTGGAGCTTGTAGCTTTATTACTTGAACGCTATCAGAAATACCGAGTTGGCGCGTCACAAAACGCTCATTACCTGGCACCGTTAAAGTTCCAGAAGTCCATACTATACTTGCCTGCTTACGAAGTGGTGCCAGTACTTTTTCAATGATAGACGTGACATTAACAGGCTTTTTAAAGACATGTAAGCTTCCAGGTACGCTCCGTAAATCAAATTCTAACCATACTGAATTATCATCCTGTGGCGATAGGAAAATTTCCTCCCACTCCGCGATTTTTACTTTTAATTCACGGATCCAATAATGCCATTCCGATAATATATAGAGCTCATTTTTATCTAATTGTTCAATATTATTTTCAAAGGCCATTCCTACTTCTGTCGCAACATCAAGCCACTGCTGTGTGAGCTTACTTACTTGTAGAAGCGGTTCTTTTGCCAGCGATACATCCTCTAAAAATAATGTGCATTTACTACTAGCTTGCTTCCCTTTTATTTGTTGCTGCATTTTTTGTACAGCCCGTTGCATAGTTTCATCGAATGTCCGTTGTAGACGTATAAATTGTGCATCTAGTCGCTGCAAGCTTTGCATAGAAACGCGGTGTTTTTTCTTAGCGGCCTGACTAAATTGCTGGAACAAAGCAGTTTCCTCCATCGTTCCGATTTGACCGAAAATGTACTTCCACTGTGTATAGGAGAAGACAATTTCATCCTGCTGCATGGCTGATTGTATAAATTGATGTGCTTCGTCAATGATCCATCCGTCAATTTGTGTAAAGATCGGTGTTTGACGGACTAAATCACTAAGTACCATTGAATGATTCGTTACAATGCAATCGGCAAATTCACTATTTTTTAACGCTTGCTCATAGAAATCAAAGCTCTTTGAAGGTTTTTCATCAGGCATTTTGCGGATTTTCTCTAAAAATAGCTGTCCGCCCCCAGATACATTAAGCTCGCTTAGTACACCTGTTTCAGTTTTTGTCAGCCAGACAAGAATTTGCAAAATCGTAAATGTATCATCATAAGTTTCATCAGCATAAGCCATACATTGCTCAAAGCGTGCAACGTCAATATAATGCTGCATGCCCTTAAGAACAGCAATATTTACTTTAGTACCAAGGATTTTTTCAATCTTTGGGAGCTCTTCCTCAACAAGCTGTTCCTGCAAGTGTGACGTATATGTGCTAATTGCAATTTTTTTATCGACTGCTCGAGCATACAAAATCGCAGGAAGTAGATAACCTGCTGTTTTACCAATACCTGTTGATGCCTCTATCACGCATTCTCTTTTGTCATTGAGCGCTTGCCAAATAGTGTCCATCATCTCAAATTGCGCTGGTCGTTGCTCAAAATTCGACATAGCTTTTGTCATTAATGCTGTTTTGTCAGCTGCTGTTTGTGGATATGATACAATCTCCGCATGATTTGTATACTTTTTTCGTCCATCACAAATAGCCAAATTACGGTAGTAGGAGACATTCTCATTAACAGTTACATGCTGTCGTTTAATTTGAAGAGCCTCAAAGAAAAGCTGGGATAAATTTGATTTCAATCTGAATGAACGTTTATGCATTTGTTCAAGAGTTAGCTGTGGGAGACTGAGTAGCTCCTTCCAGCAATGTTTAAAGAGCTCAGCCGTTGCACGGGCATCGTCATCCGCTCGGTGTGCATTTGTTAGCTCTATATTTAAATCTGCCGCTAAATCACCTAGCTTAAAGCTGAGTGACATTGGGAATAATATTTTGGCAAGCTCAACCGTGTCCATCTTTTTACCTTGCCATTTTGGTAAACCCGCACGCTTGAACTCTGCTTGTAAAAAAGATAAGTCAAAATCCGCATTATGCGCGACGAATACACAATCAGCAAGCAGTTCATATATGTAGTCGGCATGTGCCTCAAACGGCAAGGCATCCTTTACATCCTCATTCGTAATATGTGTTAAATCCTGAATGAAAGTTGGAATAGCTTTACCTGGATAAATAAACTTCGTATACGTTTGTTCAATTTTCCAATCTTTCATAATAACAATTGCTATTTGAATCATTCGGTCCCCATTTGCCGGTGAATGACCGGTCGTCTCTAAATCAACAATTGCATACTTTTGACTTTCCATCATACATCTCAACTCACAGTTCACATTAGATAGATGAATTTTATCATATATTTGGCTCAGCGGCATCCCTCCGCCTTTCAGATTAAACATAAAAAGAAGCATGTACAATTTGTACACGCTTCCTCTCTACTACATCACTGTTGCTTCTGGCTCATAGGATATCATTTCTTTAATTGTATTACCCTCGCCCATAATAGCTACTGTTGGCTTATGATCTTTTGCCTCTTTATTATCGACATACACATAAGAAATAATAATCACAATATCTCCACGTTGTACGAGGCGTGCTGCTGCTCCGTTTACACAAATAACGCCTGATCCACGTTCGCCTGCAATAATATACGTTTCAAAACGTGCGCCATTGTTGTTATTGACGATGTGCACCTTTTCGTTTGGCAGCATCCCTACTGCATCTAAAATATCCTCGTCAATTGTAATAGATCCAACATAGTTTAAATCTGCTTGTGTCACTGTAGCACGGTGGATTTTACTGTTCATCATCATTCGTAACATTTTACAATCCTTCTTTCACATTAAAGATACAATTATCAATTAAACGAGTTTTACCAATATAGACAGCTACTGCTATAAGCACTTGCTCCGTCTCAGTAGTTGCGGGTATTAAATCCGGATACGCTAATAGTTCAATATAATCTGTATGGCCATGTGTACGTGCTGCAATATGTGCCTTTGCTTTAGCAAGCGCATTCGCTGCATCACCATTCGCTAAAAAGCTATCACGAGCAAGCTGTAGCGCTTCATTAATGGCGGGTGCCTCAAGACGCTCCGCTTCACTTAAATAGACATTACGAGAGGATTTCGCTAAACCGTCCGCCTCCCGTACAATGGGTACTACTCGCATTTCTAAAGGGAAATTAAAATCGCGTACCATCGTAGCAATAATAGCAACCTGCTGTGCATCTTTTTGTCCAAAATAAGCTCGTGTCGGCTGTGCTAGGTGAAATAATTTTGAAACGACTTGTAAAACGCCATCAAAATGTCCTGGACGGCTCGCCCCACAAAGAATTGTTGCCTGTTCACCCGCATGAATACGAATACCACCATCATGCGGATACATTTCTTCAACACTCGGTGCGAAAACAATATCTACACCGACAGACTCTGCCAAAGCAGTATCCCGTGGCAAATCACGCGGATAGCTTTCAAAGTCTTCGTTTGGTCCAAATTGTGTTGGGTTGACAAAGATACTCATCACAACTAATTCATTTTCGGCACGAGCTGTTTTCGCTAGCGTTAAATGTCCATCATGTAAATAACCCATTGTTGGAACGAGTCCAATTGTTTTTTGAGCTTGCTTAGCTGCTTGGATTTCTACGGTTAATGCTTGGATAGTAGTGACGATTTTCATTACTTTACGCCCCCATATAGCTGATCCAATGCTTCCTCTTTCATTGTGAAGAAATGCTTCGGCGCAGGGAATGTACCTGCTTTGACCGCTTCCACGTAACCAGCAATTCCACGGCTTGCTTCTTGACCCATATTAGCAAACTGTTCCACAAATTTTGGTACATGATGTGAACCGTAGCTTAACATGTCATGATAAACCAACACTTGTCCATCAGCCTCAACACCAGCTCCAATACCAATCGTTGGAATAATAAGATTAGCGGATACCATCTCTGTTAGCTGATGCGGAATACATTCTAAGACGACTGCACATGCTCCAGCCTCTTGACATTTTTTTGCATCTTCAATGAGTTTCGTTGCCTGTTCAGCTGTTTTACCCTGAACCTTGTAGCCACCAAGCACTCCTGCAGATTGAGGTAGTAAACCTAAATGAGCTACCACCGGAATGCCAGCTGACGTTAATTTACGAATTGCTGGTAGAACATCGTCTGCACCCTCTAACTTTAGTGCATCTGCTCCTGTTTCCTGCATCATAGATACAGCCGTTTTCAACGTTTCGTGTACATCACCGTGATACGAACCAAATGGCATATCCACAACAACAAACGAATTCTTTGCCCCTCGGCGCACTGCTTTTGCATGGTGAACCATATCGGCTACTGTCACTGGCATTGTAGAATCATAGCCTAGTACTACCATACCTAGTGAATCTCCCACTAGAATCATATCGACGCCTGCTTCCTCGGCAAATTTTGCAGCAGGATAATCATATGCCGTGAGCATAACGATTTTCTCACCTGCTGCCTTCATCTTTAAAAAATCTGAAGTTGTTTTCATCATGTAGTCCCCCTTTTTAAGGGAAGAAAACAGAAAAACCCCTCTGTTCCTAAAATGGACAGAAGGGTAGTGTTTCGTTCGTTATCAAAAATCACCTCTTGTTTTTGAGTAGAGGCCATAACTTAATAATGGGATACGTAATCAAATCTCTTTGAGAGAATTGCCCATTCCATTGAATCAAGTTATATTTTTGAACGCTTGTTTTCTTCCGTCCCTGTCATATAAAGATCAAGGCAGATATTTATTGTAAATAGTTCTTACGTTTTGAAGGTGCCGTTCACAAAAGGATACTGCCCTTCGCACATACTATAACAGATTCCCCTAGTAATCTTCAAATATTATTTTCTAATAATTACGATCAATAACTATTACCAAATTCAAACCATTCGTTTCTGAAAGTTTGATTTTCGATAAACTTCAAACACTGTAAATAGGAACAGGGCAAATAAAAATGTGAATAAACCAGACGTTACATTTGTAACTGGTACAAAGACATTCCAAAATGAATTAATTAAAGCGTGGAAAATAATACAAAGAAAAATACTTTTAGTGGAGAGGTAAATAATTGTCAATAAAAAGGATAGTGCTAAAGCTGTTAGAGAAAACCATAGGAAGTTCATGTTCATTTGATTTGATCCAATGACAAACCATAATGGCAAATGCCAAACTGCCCAAATAACGCCTACAATCATTGTACTTGTGAAAGGAGACCATCTTTTTTGTAATGTGGGCTGTAAAAAACCACGCCAGCCAATTTCCTCCAATCCCCCACCAATAATCATGATCGGCAATTCAAGTAACGCCAAATACATTGGATTCTCCATAGTCGCTCCACCCCATAGAGTTGGTAAAAAACACGCCGCAAATGCGAATCCGATTGCAAATAAGTACCATGAAACAGGAAGCTTAGGATTTTTCACATTATGGATAAATGATTTGAACTCTTCTTTAGTCGAATATTTCTTTTTCAACCAAATCTCACAAATTGCAGGAGTAATTCCGCCTAGAATAAATAATAGCATTGATATTCCATTGCCAAACTCCAGCAAATTTAGCTGTGTTAACAAAGCTAAACTGCCCCATATTATCCAAGACGTTGCAAAGGTATAAAATAGAAATCTTCTTATCTCTACTCCCAACTTTAATCCTCTCCTTCTTTCGTACCCAAAAGTAATAATACGGATTTGCAAAGTGTATTCATCAATCGAATCTCATCAAACTGCACTTGATCATTTGAGAACATTCCATAACATTTTTGCAAGACAACGTCTCTCACAATGCCATCAATGGATGTCATCATAAAAGTAGATAAATCCTCTATCGATATCTCAAGCTGAAAACATCCTGAAGAAATACCCTTATGGATTGAATGAAAAATTTGTTGCATCAAATATTGCCCACTTTCATTCTCCATAATGTTCGATAAAATTTTCTTTTCTCTTTCTGGATTGTTAGCACATAATATCGTAAGTTCAAATTGGATTTTACCAACTGTTGATACGTTTTCCTTCATGTACTCTCCAAGAAAACTAAATAATTTAATGATTGTTTCTGAGGGAGAGTTACTCGTACCCGTAATTCCATCGATAATATGTTTATAGTCTGCGTTAGCATTTACTTGATTAATAACATCAACAAGTACTTCATCCAAGTCTGAATAATAACGATAAATCCCACCCTGACTTACCCCTGACGCTTTAATAATATCCCTCATCGTAATGTCATAGAGCGGCTTCGCTTTACATACTGCTATGGCTGCTTCTAAAATGCTGTTTTTCTTTTCCTGTACATATTCATGGCTTACCTTTGGCATATTTTCTACCTCCGAACATTTAAAATGACACCATTGTCATTTTTATCGTAATCAATATACCTTTTATTGTCAATAAAAAAGTGACACTATTATCATTTTATTTTCCGCTTGAACTTTTTAACTTCTTTCAGCAAGTGTACAAACATCCGCTGAAAGAAGTTAAAGCCTCCGGCGGATGTCACGGAAATCGGAAAGGAGTTCTTTGTGGATGTTAGCCTAAAACCATCGCATCCATGCGATAACGGCTAACTGACCTGCATCACGCAGGCCTAAGCACAAAGCCGATTTCGGACGCAATTATGCCGAGGCATAATTGATTAAAATTTGACAATTCAATGTGATATGTAATATACTTCCACCATACTATACGACGTATAATATAAAACCTTGTATAGGTATTACATTGTGAGGTGAGAGAAGATGACATTTCAACTTGGCTCAGCTTTACTTGACGCATGTGTACTTGCCATCGTCGATAAAGAGGATGCTTATGGTTACTCATTAACACAGCAAATACAATCTGTGATGGATATATCAGAATCTACGCTGTACCCTGTATTACGTCGTTTACAAAAAGCAAATTGCTTAACAACCTACGATCAGCCTTACCAAGGCAGAAATAGACGCTATTACCAAATTACTGATCAAGGTCGAATACGTTTACTTGAGCTATTAAAAGAATGGAAAAAGTATAAAGAAATGGTCGATTGTGTACTTATAGGAGGGAAAAAGGATGAATAGAGCAAGCTATTTGAAAAAGCTACGGGGGAAATTACAACGTCTTCCAGCGTATGAGATTGATGCTGCGCTTGCCTATTATGAGGAATATTTCGATGAAGCAGGAGAGGAAAACGAACAGCGAGTCATTCAACAGCTAGGTTCTCCTTCTCATGTTGCATCACAAATAATGGCGGACTATGCATTAAAGGATTTAGAATCAACTTCAAATTCAACTTCGACTAAGAAGA
Source organism: Lysinibacillus sp. NPDC056232 (assembly GCF_042267565.1). Taxonomy (NCBI): domain Bacteria; kingdom Bacillati; phylum Bacillota; class Bacilli; order Caryophanales; family Bacillaceae; genus Lysinibacillus; species Lysinibacillus sp. NPDC056232. The sequence continues at coordinate 147,046 of NZ_JBHJTF010000008.1, forward strand.
ATATGTCTGCGATTTGGCTTATCATTCTAGCAATCATAACTGCTCCACTTTCATTACCGTTACTTGTTGTTGCTATAGCACTTATTTTTTCATTTGGAGCAGTAATATTCAGCGTTATAATTGCGATTATCGCAACTATGCTTGGTATCTTTTTCGGTGGAATTGTTGCACTTATTTCAGGCTTCTTCATTTTAACTCAGCACTGGCAGACAGCATTACTCTTTATGGGCGTTGGCTTTATTGTAACGGGTCTTGGCATCCTGCTTTTCCCAATCGTTGCTCGTTTGATCAAAACAATCGTTGTTGTTTGTGTTGAAGCGTTAGGTAAACTATTCCATAAAATAATGAAGAAGCGGAAGGAGGGATACTAATGACGTCCCGACATACCCATATCGCCATTACTATGATTGCATTCGGCATACTGTTAGCTCTAGTTGGTTATTTCTCTGGTGGGAAATCGAATTTTGTGTTAACTGATGAAGGAATCCAATTGCCAGAGAACAATAAACTAGTAAACAATTCCTATAAACTAGATGATTTCACTAATCTCAATATTATCAATCACTATGGAGATGTTGAAATTGTTACTAGTGATCGTTATGCATTAGAAACAAATGTTATTAATGATGATGATGTGACGTACAGTATTAAAGATAAGACATTAACTGTTGAAACAAAGAGTAAGAAGAAGAATGGTTTAGAATTCGGATTTTTCAACTTCAGAACTCCTTCTATCAAAATCTATGTTCCTTCAGATGTAAAATTGAAAACCGTTGTCCTTGATAGTAATTTTGGAGATACAACCATTAGTGGTTTGAAATATCAGGAGTTAAATCTAATTGAAGATTTTGGAGATATCATATTTAAAGACACTACTGGTGATAAAACAGAGCTTACACAATCATTTGGTGATATGAAGCTACAACAATTTTCAAGTAATGGCTTCGTTGCCGAAAGTGAACATGGTGATATTAACATTGATGGAACATTAAATGGTCAATCCACTATTACGTCTAGCTTTGGAGATGCTACACTCCACTTACAAAATAAAAAAAGTGAACTTGGTTTTGAATTACAAACTGACTTCGGGGATCTTACAATTGATAAGAAAGATCAAAACGACAAAGTATCACAGTTATATAAGGGTGATAACCAGCTAAAAGTAACAGTTTCACACGGTGACTTACAGTTAAGGTTTAAATAAAGTGAGTAACTGATTCAAATTTCTTCACTGATAAGGCAGAATCACATTTTTGTGATTCTGTCTTTTTAGTAAGATTTTCATATGATTAAGTTCCTTCCTTTTAACAATAGTAATAATTTTCTATTTATTATATAATATTTCCATACCCATATGAATGTATTAGTAAGGGATTTTCATCAGAGCAATCGGTTCTTGTAAGTTAAGGCAGAATCTGAGGTGAATCAAGTCAGTTACGGCGTCATCTTAGAGATAAAATACGATTTATGAGGTGATCAATATGAAAATTAGAAAAGCAAATATTCAAGATGCTCAAGGTATCGGAAAAGTACATGTTGATAGTTGGCGAACAACTTATAAAGGCATTCTTCCAGATGATTTTTTGAATAAGTTATCTTACGAGCAGCGAACAGAGCTTTGGAAGAAGTATATTTCAGATGCTTCGAATTATGTACTGGTGGCGGAAAATGAACAAGATGAAATAATCGGCTTTGCAACTGGTGGCACACGAAAAACGAATTCAGTACCGAATGCAACTGATTTAACTTCTATCTATCTTTTAGAAGAATATCAAGGACTGGGAATCGGGAAGCAACTACTCAAAGAAATATTCGCCTATTTTAAACAAAAAGGATACAAAAAAGTATTTGTTGAAGTATTAGCAGAAAATAAAACACGTAATTTCTATGAATATTATGGTGCACAATATGTCAATAACATAGAAATAAAAATTGGTGGGAAAATAGTAGAAGAGCTTATATATGTTTGGAATGATATTGATAAGGTTACAAATGGGGCTTTGAAATAAAGTCGTATCGTTTATAAAAAAGATGTACCATTTTAAATAAAGTAATACTGATTATAAAAAAAGTTGCACCGTTTAACTCCTTTGGATGTACTTTGTCTAAAGGAGTTTTTCTTGAAATAACGACCTCTCATAAAATGGACATTTTGCGAAAAATATAAACTCATATACAGTAATGGGAGAGGAATCAATAATGAAAAAGTTAATAAGTACAATTTTAAAAACAGTTATCTTTTTTATTGGATGGGCAATTTTAATTTCTTTTACGCCTGATATACAAACAAATAATCAGGCAGTATTACGATTATGGTGGGAATTCGTACCACTTGCTTTAGTAGTTTTATTATCTATTATTTTTGTTTCAGTAATAGAAAAGGGTAAAATTAAGATCCCCATAGCTTCAAGATTCTTTAAAAATTCTCTAATAGGTGTTGTAATGGGTATCTTATGGTTGGGTAGCGTGGTAGCTGTTCTTTTACTTACAAAGACAATAAATATACAAGGCCAAAACAATATTGATTACATATGGATTTGGATGTTGGCATCACTATTAAATGTTGTAATGCAAGAATTGTTGATGAGAGGTTATCTATATCAATTATGGAAGCAAAAATATAATGTAATTGTGGCAACCATTTTAACTACTTTCAGCGGGTGTCCAAACACCCGCTGAAAGTAGTTAAAGCCTCCGGCGGATGTCACGGAATCGGAAAGGAGTTCTTTGTGCAAGCACAAAGCCGATTCCGGACGCAATTATGCCAAGGCATAATTGATCTACTATTTTATTTTCTGCGATGCACGGTGGAGCATTTGAAGCAGGTATTATCCCAGTCCTTAATGTTGTTTCAATGAGTATACTTGTAACATTACTATTAGAATACACAGGCACAATAGTAGCACCTATAATTGCTCATTTCACTTGGAATACAATTGGAGCGATTATATTTGGCGGTGTTTCTTTGGCAAGTGATTATCCAAATCTCTTAAACAGTACGTTTCAAGGAAATCCATTACTATCAGGTGGCATCTATAAAATTGAAGGCAGTATTATTGTCTTAGTTGTTAATTTAATTCTAATTACATACTTGTTCATATTAAATAAAAAAATGTCTAGCTAAAAAATTAAATCATCAAATATATAAAAGAACGTATATTCTCTGATTGAAAATATACGTTCCTGTTTAATTAAAAACAGATAAGCAAGTACTCACGAGTATGCTAGTACTCTATGCTCTACAAAATTTTTATATCTCCAGCATAAATTGTTCGGACAGTGCCATCATCCTCTGTTAGCTGTAGTACACCTTCATCGGTAATCCCACTGGCAATGCCTTCAAAGCGCCCACGTAAAGTCGTTACTTCAATACGTTGTCCAATGGTACATGACATTTGTTCCCATAGCTTTTTAATGCTAGCAAAGCCCTCTTTCACGTATAATTCCGTGAATTGTTCTAAATATTGTAAAATTGATGCGACAAGGGCAGCACGATTAATTTCCTTACCTGCTTCTAAACGTAAAGATGTGGCAATATCAGCAATTTCTGGTGAGAAATCTGATTCGACTTGGTTTGCATTAATACCTATACCTACCAGTAGTGCTTGTACACGGTCTGCCTCAGCCTGCATTTCTGTTAATATACCTGTACACTTTTTACCGTTAATGAGTAAATCATTTGGCCATTTAATGGCTGGTTCAATATGTTTATATAATGTTTTAATAGCCATCGTAACCGCAACTGCTACGACAAGCGTATACGATGAAGCTTGCTGAGGAGTAACATCCGGTCTCACAATAACGGTCATCCAAATACCTGTACCATTTGCAGATTCCCATGGACGCGCCATACGACCACGACCCGCAGTTTGCTCTTCCCCGATTATAATCGTGCCATGCGGAGCGCCTTCCTGTGCAAGCTTATGTGCGATTGTTTGTGTTGAATCTACAACATTAAAATAATGAATTTCACGTCCAAAACGTTCCGTATTTAAAAATAGTTCAATTTGTGTTGGACTTAAGCTATTTGGCACACCAGTCAGTACATAGCCCTTTTTCTTTACCGTTTCAAATGTATAGCCTTCCTCCTGAAGCGACTGCATATGTTTCCATACAGCTGTACGGGATACTCCAAGGGAATCTGCTAGCTCCTGACCCGAAACCGCTTCACCATTAGCAGCTAATATTCTTTTTAAAATTTCATCCTTCTTAGAAATACTCATGCTCAAATCAATCCTTTAGTAAAATGTACTTTCACTTATTTTTTATTAATCGCAAACTTTTTTTCTTGATCTACATCAGTAAATTCTCGATAATGTTTCGAAACCACTAATACATGTCCCTTAATATGTATTAACGTTCTTATTTCTATATTCTTATTTTTAACATTTCAACGTCTTACTCCAATTAACTTGTTTCTTTTAATACGATCAGTATAATTACCCTTTTCCTGTATAGTAAATTGATATTACACCGAATAGAATCTAGAAAAATTCTAATTATTCAATTGCAGGGATAAAAATATTGAAATTATTTTCATATCATTGTGCCCTAGAAATCTCATTTGCCTGACATTTAAGTATTCTATATCTCGCCAAATGCTTGCTCTAAATGAGTCAATAGTCGTTATTTGCCCATCTTCTTCAAACTTTTGATGACGAAAATGATACAGCAAAACAAGCGACCTTTTTCGATGACATATTTTAATTGGTCACTTTTTGGTCACTTGCTATATTTTCTCTATTTATCACGGATTCAAAACTCTTTTCAAGTCTTTTCATTCTTTATGGACATACTTACGTTCAAACCATTTATTTAGACAAATAGCTGACACTTATTTTTTCTACTTTCAAACCCTTGGATTAATAATTATTATCATACTGCATATAGCCACATTTGACCACTATCATTTATTTAATGGCTTTTTTTAATTTCTATATTTTTTGAGGATTTTATCTTATTCTTTCTACTTTAACATTTACTTAAACTTTACTTATCAAATACAAAGTTATTAAAACGTCAGTGTCAACTAAGGATTATCCATAGATATACATGTCCATGTCGAATCGAGATGGACATTTTTGCTTGTCTAAGCATACACTTTCGCTCAAAATGTGCTCTCTATTCATGTGTATGAATATTGACAACTTGACATAGAGACCTCTACTCGTATGAATCGGCAGCCAAGACCAAGAAACTACAAGGGCTGGCTATCCGAATAAGACTATCATGCTCGTACTCAAGTAAAGTGGTAATATACATTAGTAAGTAAAAATGTACACAGTTATACGAGCGTTTTTGTACATACATATAAGCGCATTATACATAGACAAAAAATCACTATAATATGCTTGTATAAAACAGGTTTATATTTATTTTTCTTCTGACCTTCTGTATGGATTCAAGAAAAATCTACACAATCGGACGTTATTCAAATTTAAAAATTTTGTTTAACCCTGCAAGAAGTCTTTGAGGTTATAAAGCTTTAACAACAAATAGTCAAAATTTGTTGTTAAAGCTTTATAACCCGAATAATTAATATTTTAATATTATTCGGGTCTTAAATCTTACTGTTTTTTTATTTACATTTTAAATCTACTTTTATGGCACAAATACGAGATGATTTAGAATTTCCCCTAATCTTTTATCACCGCATCGTTCTCCATAATTTTCTATACTATTTACCTAATTCATTAATTTGAAAATCTATGGAATTTTCTTTAGATTCATATTGTTGTTTCTTCATTACTTGACGATAAGAGAACGCAATTAAAAGAATCACAACAGCTGAAATAATAAACGGAACCTCAGATGGAAGTACGTCAAACATCCATCCGTATAGACCCTGACCAATCGGCACCGAAGCCATGATTAAGGCCATGACTATAGAAGAAACACGCCCAAGAAACTTATTATCGACTTCTTTCTGTAACTCCGTTTGGAACGCAATTGATACGTTAATCGATGTAATACCGAGTACTAAGTACAGTGCCAATATCAGATAGAAGCTAATTTGCAAGTTATTAATTATTCCAAATATCACTATACCTATACACAGGAAAGCAATACCAATAATATTAATCATTCTGACAAACAACTGGTCAGTGTTCAATTTCTTCTTAATGATCCCAGACAAGGATGCACCGAAAATGACACCTAAAATGACAACAATTTCAATCAATGCAAATTGCGTGTTTGAAACCTTTAAATCAACTCTTGATATAAAAGGAATTCCTACTTGAGTAGCTCCATTGAAGAAACAGTTTTGAATAATGATACACGAAAGAATAATTTTCATTCTTTTATCTTGTAAAATATATCGAATACCCTCCGTAAAATCTACTCTAAATTTCTTTAATGTACGCTTTTCATCAGATACATTATCTGTTGGAATTTGCATAAAGAGTTGGATCAATGCCGCGAACAGGAAACTAATTCCATTCACTATCAACACAATAGCAATACCAAAATTAGTATAGATTAGTACACCTAAAATCGGACCAATCATATTACCTAATGCAAGTACAATCATATTCACTGCATTTGCAGCAGCTACATCTTTCTCCTCCTTAAAAATTGATGGAATAATCGTCATCACCATCGGTTCATCAAAAGATGACATAATCCCTAGCGCAATCGCTATACCATAAATTATAGGCATACTAACCTCGCCACTTCCAATTAAAAAGGCAATTATTAAGAGTAAACTACCACTTATGAGGTCCAGTGTGACCAAAAGTCGTTTTCTGTTCATCCAATCAACAACAACACCAACAAATGGGCTAAGTAATACTCTCGGAATCAAAGCAGCCATAAGAATTGATGCAAATAGAATACTAGATCCTGTTTTGTCAATTACATACAATGCAAAGGCCATACTTTGAACAAATGTCCCAATTGAGGAAATGAATTTTGCTAGGATAAGGATAATAAAAGACTTACTTTTAAATATTAAAGTATCCATACATTTTTCTCCTTTGTTATTTTTGTTTTGTTCTTGCTTCACTTGTGACATGTATTTTACGTTTTGGCCACCAGTTAAGTTCTCCAACCTTGATAGCTATGGATGGAACTAGTAATGTACGAATTATAAAGGTATCCAAGATTAAACCTACAACGATCGCAATACCTAGTTCTAGAAAAGTCTTCATCGGCGATACTAAAAATGCTGCAAAAGTCCCCGCCATAATAATGCCGCAAGATGTAATTATAGAACCTGTTACAGATAGGCCGTCACGAATGGCCGTAGTTGTAGTTTTACCTGACTCAAATTCATAGCGGATTCTAGACATAAGGAAGATGTTGTAGTCTACTCCTAATGCAATCAAAATAACAAATCCATAAATTGGAACGGTAGATACTAGACCTTCATAACCAAATCCATACTTAAAGATTGCATAGGTTATACCCATAGTCGTCGCGAAGCTTAGCAGGATAGTCCCAACCATATAAATTGGGGATATCAAACTTCTCATCAATATCGCTAAAATAATATAAATTGCTCCAATTACTATAATGATAATGAATACGAAGTCGTTACGTTGTGTATCTAATAAATCCTTAATTCCTGCAGTAACCCCACCAACTAATGCCGTTGCATCATGTAAGTTCGTATTATTCAGAGTGAGCTGTAATGTGTCTCGAATCTCTGTGATCGTATCGATTGCTTCATTTGTATATGGACCATCATTCATTTCGACACTTATGAGCACACTGTGCCCATTGTTTGAAACATATTGTTTCATAAAATCCTTGACAGCGGGATTTTGAGTTATATAATCTCCAGGTAGAGCAAAAACACTATATTCAGAATCCGCAGCATTTGAAGATTGCTGTGCCGACTCTGCAAATGAATTCAAAGTGATTTTTTCACCTAACGGCCTTGTCATAGTTGATACCTGGTGTACTCCATCTAGTTTCATAAGATTCTCAGACAATTCTTCAATCACTCTTAAGTTACTAGGGTCCCAAAGATCTTGATCCGTTTTAATAATAATAGTTGTAGCATTTTGTTTCCCAGCACCTTCACCAAAATGCTCTGTCATCACTTTAATACCTTTATAAGAGTCGGTTTCTTTAGGCAACATCGCTGAGAGTTCATCGTTGTCATATTGAAAATCGCTGACTATCACAATAAACGGAAGCATAATTATTAATGTACAAATAATATAACGAGTCGGCTTTTTCACAACCGAGTCAGCAATCTTTTCCCAAATTCCTTTTTTCCGCTGACCTTCCTGTTCTTGTTGAAGTAATTTTTTACGCTTTTTTGAAGGTAAAAACGGCCAGAAGATTTTTTCACCCAACAATGCAATAATCGCAGGAATCAAAGTTATAATCACTAGCATTCCAATAAACACGGCAATTGCAACACCTGGTCCCAATGCTCTAAATACAAAGCTATCAGCAAAAGCCATACACATAAATGCTATGATTACAGCAAAAGCGCTAGAAAAAATTGCTTCTCCCGCATTCGGTAGCGCTTTGCGCAATGCTTCCTTGTCATTCAAGCCATTCAAAATGCCTTCTTTAAATCGAGAAACAATTAGTAAACAATAATCAGTACCCGCACCAAATAAAATCACCAGTAAAAATTCCATAATAGCAGGGGTCACACTTAGTCCAGCTTTGGCGGCAAAAGCTATTACCCCTTGCGAAATGGCTAATCCAAATCCCACAGCAAGTAGCGGGAAAAATGCCGCAATTGGGGAACGATAAATGACTAGTAATACTATCAGAACAAGGATGATCGTCAGCATAAACATCAGAGATAAACTCTCACCTTGCGCATTCATAATTTCCTGCGTCATCGCATTACCACCAGTTAAATGCAGCTCTAAGCCGGTTGGAATCGCAGGTGCATCGACTTTCTCATCAGTTTTCACCCCTATTATACTTCGCAGCTTAGGGATTATTTCATTGCTTTCTTCAAGCCACTTGTTTGCATCTTTCTTCGAATCGGTAATATTCACATCAAGTAGCATCAAAGCCGCATATTTATCTTTACTAATTAAAGATGTGGATAATTGATCATTAGAGTAAGGTGAAGAAATATTCTTCAACTTTAATTCATTTTTTTTCAACAACAAATATTTCTCTAGTTCAACAGCATAAATACGGTCTTCCTCTTTTAGTCCACCCTTCCGGAAGAAGGTTAGAGTAATCGAGTTATTTGCTTCTTCATTTTTTTCCGGAAATTCTTTAGTTATTAGTCGAGTAGCTTTTTGGGCCTCTTCATTTGAAATATTATTTGCTTGTTGCTGACTCTTGTTTGCTTCCTCAGCTAAATTTGGAGACACTGATACGATAATTGCTGCAAACGCAATCCAAAACACTAAAGTTACCCACCTGAATTTAATTATAAATTCCGTTAATTTCGAAAACATTTTTTCTTCATCCCCTTGCCTGTTCTCATTGCTTGCTTCCTGAATAGATACACAAATTAATAAAAAATCCAATCAATCGAAAATTGAATCATATAAGTGCTTTAATCACATAAAACCCATTTTTCCAATATAGTAATTTCTTCTACTCTTCTAAACCTTCACTAGATAATTAACATATAGATTTCTTCTATTTATTTTTGACAAACAAATTTTATCCAATTCCCATTTTCATGAACAGTAACACTACTAAACCCTACAGATTTTAGCAATTCTTCTAATTCACTACTTTTTTTATATTTATCCATGTGATATTCTATTTTATCTTTTTCGCAAGTTACTAGAAATACACCGTCTGATTTTAATATCCTATGTATTTCACTAAACCCTTTTTCTAAATTACTCCAGTAAAAATGAGTTTGAATGGCTGTTATCTTATCCATGGTATTATCTTCAAATGGTAGTGATGCTACATCTGCCTCAGAAATTTCAACACGATTTTGCTCTACCCATTCTTCATTTCTTTCTATAGATGATTTAACTGCTTCGGATGAAATATCTACTCCATATACTTTTCCTCGCGTAGTTTTATTTGCCAATCTGTGAATAGTTTCACCACCACCACATCCAACATCTAAAATATGATCATCTTCTTGTATTTCAATATTATCTAATCCCCACTCAGTCATATCAACAAAGGTTTTGTTCCAAATTTTCGTCAATATATATCCAATAGTTCCCTTGGGGTGTGAAACCTGTCCGATTAAATAATTCATTGTTGGTTTATACAAAATAAGTGTCAAAATCACCGTTCCCAAAATGACAAATAAAAACTTTTTTTTCATTGCAACAAGTCCTTTTGACAGACAAACTTTATCCAGTTTCCATCTTTATATATTCCAACCGAATTAAAACCAACCATTTTTAACAAATTCATCATATCTAAACTAGATTTATATTTCATCATGTGATATTCAATTTTATCAATTTCGCAAATCATAATAAAAGTCCCTCCGTCTTTTAATACTCGTTCGATTTCTTTTAATCCTTTCTCAAATTCACCCCAGTATATATGAGTTTGGATAGCAAAAACTTTATCAAAATATTTACTTTCAAATGGCAATACTGAAACATCAGATTGCAAGACCTTCAAACGTCCATTTTTTACAAGAGAGGAATTTTTAGACAAAGCTGTGTTTACGGATGTAACAGAAATATCTACACCGTATATTTTCCTTTTTTTTACTTTATAGGCTAATTTATTTAATGTTTCTCCACCACCACACCCAACATCCAATACATAATCAGTTTGCTGAAAATCAATATTTTGAATTCCCCAATCTGTCATTGCCTTAAAGGTTTGATTCCAAATGTTTATCATTAGCGTTCCAACTAAACCTGATGGTTGATGGCATTGTTGAATAAAATAACGCAAAATACGACCTGCTGATTCCTTATCGCTGAATTTTAATTTTGGTTCAATAACTCTCTTCCCTCCTTTACACACAATTGTTTTGAAATTGAATTAACAATATTTCAAAACGATTGTATAACGACTTGCAAAAGATGTCAATTATTTTTGAAATAAAACTGTTGTAATTTCAAAACTTTTCATTTATCGCTTAAGCCAAGACGATAAAATGACACATTTTATAAATGGAATGTAGAAGCGAGCAATATTTGGATGGTCAAAAGACGAAGTATATTTTATTTCTGTTAGTGTTCTCAAAAAGAGTTAATGAAAAGCAAAGAACAGCATATGTTTGTTTTTAAAGATCTGCACAGATGCAATATTTTGTTTCCGTTTTAAATTCGATTCCAATCCTTAAAATCTATTGTTAGATCAATTTAGCAATGTCGCAGTTTGTTTTCATTTCATATAGATTGTGGAATGAACAAGTTTATTGACCGATATGAAGGAAAAACACAAAAAAATTAAAAGGTTTCGTGAATGCACGCATTCTCGAAACCTTTTGTCCCTTTCCCCGATGAAAATCTTATTTAAGAGGAATACTGTCTATTACCTCAAAACGAGTAAACTCTCTCAAGAAGGCACTTCAAGAGCATAAATTTGTTGCATAACTATAGTCAACCTTTCCTCATCATCAAATATTAAAGTAAAAACACTTATTGTATGAACTTTTTACAAAAATCCACTCAACCGATTTATCCCATCAAACTCTACTAAGAGCAAGTAACGTTTGATTAATTTCGTGAATCACTTCTTCAGGTTCTTCCCAAGGGAAGAACTGGCCGCCATTAAAAGTTTTTACTGTGAACATTTTATGAGTATACAAACTCCATTCATTTACATTGTCTTTTATTACTAGTGCATCAGAATTTCCAGTGAAAGCCGTAATATCTACTCCAAATTTTATAAACTCTAATCTACTCTTATATAATTCATAAATTTTATAGTCTGCTTTAATAATCGGAATGAAGATTTCTAACAGTTCTCTGTTAGAAATTATTTCTTCTCCCGTTCCACCCAGTCCAATTATATGATCTAGAAACTGTTCATCTGGTAATAATATGTGGAGGATTACAGCCAGATACAAAGAGATGAACTGGTGCTCTATGATTCATTTCCAATAATTTAATAATTAATTCATATGCAGCTATCCCCCCCAAGCTATGTCCTAAAACTGCATATTCTGAATCGCCTATTTCATTTTTTATGTCGTTGTACATCATTTCTACAAGTTCAGACATATTTTTAGATAAGCTTTCTGCAAAACGCTTTCCTCTCCCTGGGAACTCTACCGGGATTACTTCAATATCTTTATCAAGCATATGGTTCCATTTTAAATAGCGACATGCTGAACCACCGGAATACGGTAAACACAATAACTTCATATTATTCATTTCTATCGAGCGATCTACCATCAATCCTACGATTGTATTTTTTCCAATTACTTCTTCAAGTAATTAGTTTTAGTTAAACAGATAACCGATTGGCACCTCGATTGCTGTATAAGACATGCATCCTCACAGAAGCAGTCTAAAGAGACACACTATGCTATAACGGTAAAATAATTTATCAAAAGACAATTAATATTTTGTAATAATTCTTAGTTCTCATTATCAGTTATGAAATATGTAATTATAAATTTCAAATTTATGATATAATCATAATATATGGAATGTCAATAAATTTTGAAAAAATACGCTCTATATTTCAAAACTAAAAGAAATTTTCACTTTAAATCAATTATGCCTCTGCATAATTGCATCCGGGGTGGCTTTGCGCTTAGACCTGCATGAGGGAAGATACGATGTCGGTCATTTTGGTAATGTCACAGGACTTGGCGTTCTTAGACTGAGTTCCTCTATTTCAGTGAGGGTTTGGAAAGAAGTTAATTTTTTTAGATATAATTGGTAGGATAATAAATTTTTGCATATATACTTGCCAAGATTATGGAGAAATTGGAGGTAAGCATGAATAAGTATGAAATCAGATCGCAAAAAAAGAAATCTGCAATAATAAAAGCTTCTTTGGAATTATTTAGTGATAAAGGATTTACCGCAGTTAGTATAAAAGATATTGCTACTTTAGCTAATGTTTCTCAAGTCTCTATCTATAATTATTTTGGTAATAAAGAGGCATTAGTACAAGAGTGTGTGACCATTGTAATGAAAGATACTATGCAGATAGCACAAAATTTACTTTCTGAACAAATGGAATTTAAGGAGAAACTATATAAAGCCCTTTCCATCTGTTCGAATCAAATCAATCAATCTTTACATGAATATTTTTCTCATTCGGCATTGGAAGACACAATATTGCTAAAATTCTTAGTTGAAAACATTAATAAAATAAAGAAAGATATTTATAGAAGTTATATAGAATTGGGAAAACAAGAAAATATAATTGATAATTCAATCTCAACTTCTACAATTTTAGATTTCATGGAAGCTATTAATAATGTTGGCATAGAGTGGGTCTTTTAACTTCTGTCAGCGGATGTCACGTAATCGGAAAGAAATTCACATAGGATGTTAGCCTAAAATCATCGCATCCATGC